>JAQYER010000166.1 GCA_028723545.1 Caryophanales bacterium | reverse complement strand
TTTTTCCAAAATATAATGCGATTTTTTTATTTATTATTTTTATTCTTATTAAATAAATTTGGTTTATAATTTTTTAAAGAGAAAATTATTATGAAAACAAATACTAAAACTAAGATTAATTTAAGAACATGGTTATCAATTATTATTTTTGGCTTAGTCGGTCAAATCGCGTGGATTGTTGAAAACATGTATTTTGCTAAATTTGCTCAAGACATTTTTATTTCTGATAATAATGCTGCATATTTATCAACGACTTTGATGGTTATTTTATCGGCAATTATGGCAACAGCTACTACCATTTTTTCTGGATGGTGGTCAGATAAATTGAATAAAAGAAAGCCATTTATTTCATTTGGATATATTGCGTGGGGTATAACTATTATGTTATTTTCCCTTATTCCAATTACTCCAACTAGTAAAACGGTTGGATTAATCATTGCTTTATTAGTTGCGTTTGATTGTATTATGACTTTTGCTGGATCAACCGCAAATGACGCTGCTTTTAATGCTTGGGTAACTGATAATACTGATTCGACTAATCGTGGTTTAGTTAATTCAATATTATCAATATTCCCATTAATCGCTGTTGTAATTGTTATGATTGGATTAGGTGGAATATATGATTCTAATAAAAAATTATTTTTTATTGTTTTAGGATTAATTCCGATTGTGACTGGAATAATCGCGATGTTTTTAATTAAAGATAATGATAATGTAGTTCAAAGAGAAGAAACTGTATCATCAATTAAAGATGTCTTTTATGGTTTCCAAATTAAAGTAATTAAAGAAAACAAGATGATGTATGTTGCTTTACTCACTATGGCATTAATTGGCATTTCCCAACAAACATTTTTCTCATATTTAATTAATTTCTTAGTTCGAACATTAAATTTAGGTGATAGTGGTTTTATTATCCCGATGGCAGTTATTATTATTGGATCAGGGTTATTTACAGCAATATTAGGAATATTATTTGATAAATTTGGTCGAAAACATTTTTATATCCCATTAGTGATATTAACGACAATCGGAATATTCTCATTTTTCTTATTAAAATATTTCATGGTTGATAATAATTTAACAATTATCGGTGTTATTATTATGTATATTGGTGGAGTAATTATGATGGGTGGAATATTGTCTTTAAATGCTTCATTAACTGCAACATTCCAAGATTATATTCCTAAAGGAAAAGAAGGATCATTCCAAGGAATAAGAATGATGTTTATGGTTCTTCTTCCAATGATTATTGGTCCAATCATTTCATTATTAATCGGTTATCAATTCTTTAATGAAAGTGCAGAATTTGTTCCATCATTTAATATGTTTGTTGCAGCGAGCATTGTCTCTTTATTAGCAATAATTCCTGCCATATTTGTTAGAAAAGATGCAGACAATTTACAAAATAAAAAGAATAAATAAAAGGGAATACATCCAAAAAAATATTTAAATTAATAAATTACAAATCACTTCGCATAAATTTGGTTGTCGCAAATTTTGCGAATACCACAAAACATGGAGCATTAAGTAACGAAGAGCAAACTTATAATGTTGAAGATTACAATCTTGATATGATTATCTCGATTGGGCATCGAAAATGGGCTAGCAAAATTTTAAAAAATATTAATAAAAACCTCACCTTTGAATTATCGATTATATTCTTGGGTGAGGTTTTTTATTAAATATTTTAAGTGTTATTTTCTCATTTGATTAATTAATATAATCATTACTTCTAATGGAATTCCTATAAAGAAAATATACCAAATATTTGCAGAAGGATTAATGTATGGAAAAGTAAAAGCATGAATATAAATAGACGCTAATAAGCCCCAAATAAAAGTAGACATTAAAATAATACGTAAAAGTTTGTTGCTTCTAAACCATCTAAAAACAAATAACAAAGAAGTAAAAGACGCAAATGGGATCATCCAAATAAATGATTGCCAATATGGAGTAGGGAATAATTCGGTATTAAAAATAGAATAAACAAAAACAACTGTGCAAAGCAAACAAACCGATACTGCAGATAAAGCAGTAATTAATATTTCATTTTGCTTTTGTGGAATGCTTTTGATTCTAAATTTTGATTTATCTATTTCGCTATCTTCATGTAAAAAATAATCGACAGTAACTCCAAAATAGTCACCTAATTGTTTTAATACTTCGAGGCTTGGAATGGCTTGTCCTAATTCCCATTTTGAAACAGTTTTGTCTGAATAATCGAATCTTTCAGCAAGTTCTTGTTGGGTTAAGCCTTTCGCTTTTCTTAAATTTGCAATATTTAATGCAATTATTTCATTTAATTTCTTCATTTTTATTACCCGAGAGTCATTTTAACAAAAAAAGCGCAAGAAATCATCTTTTTTAATTTTAAAAAAGTAAAAATTCTCGTAATACGAGAGAAATTCTTGTGACTCTCTAATTACGAGAGTGGTTATTATCGTGATTTAATGGGGTGTTTATATAATAATAAACAAGCCGTCAAAGGAGGGAAAGTATGGCTAAATTATCACAAAAGCAATTAACAGCAGTTATTGTTTGTTCAGTGTTAGCTGGTGGTGTAATCATCGGTGGAACTACTGGCGGTATTTTAGCAAAAGTGCTTAAACCAGAAAAACAAAACTTTGATGACATCTTAGACCAAGTAGATAATTCCACTACAAACGTTGAAGAAGCAAAATCAATAATGGATCGCTATCAAAAATGTATGGATGAAAATAAAGATCCAACTGAAGAATTTGCCATCCACGAATTAATATTCATTGCTGAACAAAGATTTCTCGCTTTGGATAACACAATGACTCTTGGATTTGGATATGCTTCTGCTGCGGGTAATGTTTCAGTGCTTGATGTAAGAAATACTTGTATCAAAAATGGTGAAAGATATTTCGAAGAATCAATTTCAAAATCAGCTTCTGGAATCGATGTCAAAGTTGCCGAAAGAGCGTATCAAGAAAATGATGAAATTAAAGTCCATGAAGCAACATTTGCGAAAGGCGCTAATGCCGAACATCCTACTTGGAAAGACGAATATTCAACTTGGAACAAAACTGATTATCGCGCCAATTATGGTAAGACAGTTGATACCTTAGGCATTTATATCGTTAATGAAAAAACAATCATTCAAGGTGAGAATACTTATATCACTAAAGATGATACTGGTTACACATTAACAATGGAAATGGACACAATATATACTGTTCCTCGTTATGTAAGAAGAATGCATGCATTATCTAATTCCGATGTTTCTAAATTCTATTATGTCAATTTGGAATATCGCTTAGATCTTGAATTAAATTTAGTTTATTCATATGTTCACGAACAATATGCGGCGAGATTAGGTGAAATATCCGCAAAAACAACTGGTCGCATGATTACATATTATTACACCGATGATGATTACATGATTCCAGACATTAATACATCAATCAATTACGATCTCAAAGGTGAAAAGCTACCGGAGGAATAACAAATGAAACACATTGTTACATATTCGATTGTGTTTGCTGCTTCAATGGTGCTTTCTGGAGTTGGGGGATTCTTATTAACTCCTGCTAAAGACGCTCCAAAACAACCAAATAATGCAGTTGAAACACCATCAACAACTACTACTTCATCATCAACAGTTGATGATACTTCAATTGATGATGAACCAACCTTTATACCGATTGAATTAACTCCAGTCGATTATTTAATTGACGGATTATTAAATATGAAATCATTAAAGGCAAATGGAAATATCGATATTACTTATACTGATTACAATGTTTCCTTAACTGATTTCGATTTATATTTAACTTTAGAAACTTTTTCAGATATCGCTGTTAATTTAAATACAAATTTAAAATATCACGAAGGATACACTCCATTAAATGTTTCTTTCCTTGATGATACAATTTATTGTTCTGTTTTAGGAAATGATATCAAATTACAAACTTCTGATTTTTCAGATATTGGTGATATTCTTAATTCATTTGGAATTGAAATGCAAACTCCAGCTATTTTTGAAGGAGTTTCATTAGATTCAATAATGGAAGAAATGAAAACAATGCAATATTCTCCATTAGTGGAAGGTGGTTATGAATTTACCGTTTGTTTATTTGGTTTAAATATATATTTAACATGTGATAATGATTATTCATTAACATCATTAAATGTTTCTGGTGAATTAGAAGGAATAAATTTAAATGTTTCATTAAATACAGTAATTAAAAATGAAATTATTGATTATGTAATTTCACCTGAAACTGAAGAAAGAATATATCAACCATTTAATTCATTCTTCCCATTTATTAGAAGCATTGGTGAATTAGTGAATCAAACTCAATTTGGAATTTCTCTTACTGGAACAGTTCAAAATATTAATAAAGAAGATGCTTTAACTATCGATGGTGATCTTCAATTTGATTTAAACAATAATAGTGGTGAAGGAAAATTATCTATCGTTGATCGAAGCGATAAAACATATGTCACCGAAACAGATGAAGTTTATCCAACACACAATATTGAAATTAATGTCGATAATGAAGATATGAAATTCAAATACAACGAAGGAATGTATGGCAAATTTACAATCACAACTTTACAAGATTTAATTACATTAATTTCTTCATTCCTTGAAAGCGATAATCCAATTATGCTTTTGTTACAAGATCGCTTAATAATTCCAGATTTATCATCTTCAATTATTTCTCGAATCATGAATGGTGAATTTGAATTGTTATTCAATGACTATATTAAGAAATTATACGCTGATGAAAGTGTCATTGATATTATCATCTCTAAAGATTTATTAGGAATTGATGGTGATTTAGAATTAATTATCGGATTAGATGAAACTCAAAACTTAAAATATATTAATATTCCTAATTTCACTTTAGGTGAACAAGTTATTAATTTTGAAGCTACTCTTGTTTCTTATAATAATGAATATCAAAAATTACCAGCTGAAACCGAAGTTAAATATTTTGATTTCTCTGAAATCCAAATCTTATTAGCGTTAGGATTAAACACTGCCGAAATTAGTTATTTCCATTTAGTTGGTGAATTAAATTTACCAATGAAATTATTATCAATATTTGATTTAAGTAATATTTGTAAAGATATTGGATTAGAAATTGAAATATTTAATGATATGTCTGATTTATCTACAAGAGTAAACGCTAAATTGACAAATATTCCAGCCATTAAAGGAGTTAATACATCATTATTTAGTGGTGAACAAGGTAAAACATTAGAAGTTTATTACGATAATGAATTCATTTATTTCAATCGAATTGAACATTTTAAAAAACAAGATAAATCATATACTTGTAAAGTTGGCACTGATGAAATAATGGAAAATAATAATATTATTCGTTATCTTCTCGGATTTGGACTTGGATTATCTGATTCAATAATGAAACAATTAATGTCAACATTTACTACTTCTACTCCAAGAACTTCTCCATTAGATTTATCTAATATCTTCAATGATTATGTTTATAATGTTGATGCTGAAGTAACAGATTGGAACAACGTTACAAGAACTTATAAGAGAAATTGGTATTTAGATATTAATGTTGGATATCTTGCTAACAATGCTGATCTTAAATCGTTAGTAGTGTCTATTTATGGAGATAATGTTAATGGATTAGATGGTGAATATTTACAATTCATTGCGGTTGAATTCAATATTAACGCCGGCAGTGGAGCGTTCACTTGTTCGGTGGATTTGGACGCTGAATTAGTAGATATTGACCCAAATATTACCCCAGATGTCTTTAATACAATAGAATCTTATGTTTCATTGAATGAATATTGTTTGAATCATATAAACGATTCTCCTGCATCATTTAGTTATTAATAAATCGGCAAGTTAAAAGCTTGCCTTTTTATATATTTATATATTAATAAGGATAATAAAATAATCATTAGTAATTTATATCGATGTTAATAAAAAAATATTTCCGAAATCATATTATTTTTATTAAAGAAAAAAATAAAAAGATATATAATGATTTTATTAATGAAGGAGGAAATAAAAATGAAGAAAAATTTAATCTTATTGTTAACTTCGATGTTTATTTTATGCTCATGCGATGATTCATCATCTACTTCGGTTCCAAAAGTACCAACTGTTCCTTCTTCATCATCAACAACATCAAGTAGTGATTCTTCTTCAGAAATAACTGACATTAATGAAGTCGAAGTCAATGTTCCTTCTATTGATGTGGATGGAGCAAATGAAATGAGTTTTGAACAAGTTAAAATTTTCTCATCCGCGATGTCGGCATATCAAAAATCAGCATTATTTAAAATGCCAACGGAAATTGATAATAAAGTTAAAACAACAGGCGGATTAAATTCAGCTATTGAAGGAATTACTTCATTAAATAGTACCGATCGATTAATTTATTCAAAAAATAATAGCTATTATCGCACTGAAATATCATCAAATGATAACCGCAATAAAACATGGAAATATGTTGGATCTGATCCAAAAGGAGTTAGTGATAACCTTTATTATGTCAATGCTTCATTAACTAATGATGAAGGAAAATATAGTTGTGAATCCCTAGATTCAACAACTGAACAAACTTATAAAACACAAATTGAAAATGATTATTATGATGATTGCTTTGAAATAGTTACTGGTAATTCAACATTATCTCAATTTGATGCTTCTGATCCTTCTGTTACTTTAGATTGTAAATATTATTCAAAAGGAGCGGGATCATTAATTGTTACTGGTACAGTCGTGGTGAACAATTATGAAATGACTTTTGAAGACACAACGATTAAAGCATCGATTAAAATGGGAATTTCATATGAATGGAAAGACTATGTTGTTATTCGTGGTGAAACTGATTCAATTTTTACAACCACCGTATTATTTAAACAAATTACTGGACACGTTACTTCTTCTCAAACTGTGACATTTGATGTTACAAAATCAGAAATATCTTATCCAAACTTCGATAATTTCACTGAAGAAGTACCAATTAATTAATATATAAATATATTAAATAAACCGAGAAATCGGTTTTTTTATTTTTTTCCAACAAAACTAAACTTGTTATTTGTTATTAAAGTGTCAAAATAATGGCATGGATATTTCAAAAGAACAAATTATTCGATTAAAGAATAATGACATGACATCATTTGACGAAATATATGAAATCGCTCGTAAAAGCGTCTATTTCACTATTGCATTAATCGTTAAAGATAATTTAGCGAGTGAAGACATTATGCAAGAAGTATTCATTGACTTATTAATGAATAAATCAAAATTAAAAGAAGACGACAACTTAGGAGCGTTATTAACGACATCTGCTAAAAATAAAGCGATTAATTATTACAATCGCCACAAAAGAGAAACCCAATACATTAACACATTACAAGATGAATCATATGATCAAGAAATTGGCCTTGACAGTGGGCTTCTCGACAAAATAAAAAATATTTTGTCAAAAAAAGAATATGAAGTATTCATCCTCCATATTCTAGGCGAATACTCGTTTAAAGAAATATCGGAGATTAAAAAGATTCCATTAGGAACATTAACTTGGACATATCAAGAAGCGAGAAAAAAATTAGAAATTGAGTTAGGAGGTAAGAATCATGATTGATAATAAGAAATTTAAAGAAGAAATTCTTGATTCTATTAATGATTTTAACGTTCCTAATAATAAAGAAAAAATTAAAACTTTATATTTTGACCGCAAAAAAGAAATTAATCGTCCATGGTATAAGCATCGCCGCTTATATCTTATTTGTGGTCCAATTTTAGCAGCTACAGTCGCGGTGGCAATTGTTATTCCAATTACGGTAAATCAAACTAAATTGCATTTAAACGCTAATAAAGGTCCAGTTACCGAAATTAAAACATCATTATATAAAATTACTGGATCAAATAACCAAATCGCTCATTCAATTAATTTATTATCCAATGCTTCTTTAACATTAGATGAAACAAAATTATTGCCTTCTGATCAAGTAGGTTCATCTTCATTTAATGTTATTAAAGATTTATATTCATTAAATTCATTTATGTATTCTTTTGAATCGTTAATAAAAAATGAATTTGATTTATCTTATTCCACAACGGTAGATGAAATTGATACTTCAAAATATTCATTATCAATAAAAGATGGAGATAACATTAATAATAGTGAATACGAATATATTCCTAAATCAACATATGATGGCGAAGAAAATTTCACTTTAGAAGGTCATTTGACTAATCAAAAAAATGAACAATACGAGATAAGTGGTTCAAAATCTGGATTATTTGGTTATTATAACAATTCCATTAAAATGTATGTTGATGAAGAAAAAACATATGGATATATGGTATGTATTTCTCAAGATTTATTATCTGAACAAGCTATTTTTATTCGAGAATTTAGAAATAATGAATCATCATATTTATCAGAATTTGAAATTAATTTTGTTGTTGAAGAAATTAATAAAAAACAGAATTATTTTATTAACGTTTATAAAAACAAATATTTATATAAAATATCTTTAATTAACGATAATTTATTAAATATTAATATTAGTTCAGATAATGATAATTTTGATGCGATTAATGTTAAAATTATCGAAGAGGATGGAATTTCAAAATATCAATACACTAATTCATTAGGTTTAGATTTTTCATTAACTCGTAAATAATATTTATGAAAAACAAATTAGTTCTTGACGAACAATATTCTCAATATGAATTTTTAGCTGGTTGTGATGAAGCGGGGAGAGGGTGTTTATTAGGCCCAGTAGTCGCCTCGTCAGTAATTTTACCAAAAGATTTTTATTCACCTTTAATTAACGATTCAAAAAAATTAAGCGAAAAGCAAAGAGAAGAAGCGTTTAAAATTATTCAAGAAAATGCGGTGGCGATTGGAATAGGAATTATTGCTCCAGAAACAATTGATGAAATAAATATCTTAGAATCTTCAAAATTAGCAATGGAAGAAGCACTTAAAAATATGAATCATCAATATGATTTTGTTTTATGTGACGCAGTTACTTTAAAACATATCGATGTTCCACAAGAAGGAATCATTCATGGTGATGCGAAATCATTATCAATCGCGGCAGCGTCGATTATCGCTAAAGTGACAAGAGATCACATATGTTACGAACTTGACAAAATTTATCCTCAGTATAATATTAAAAATAATAAAGGCTATGGCACAAAAGACCATTTAGAAGCTTTGCGTAAATTCGGTCCTGTAAAAGGTCTTCATCGATTTTCTTATCGGCCAGTTTATGAAGCAAATAATGTTAATTTATTTGACTATGATGAAAAAGGAGAAAAATGAATATGGCAAAACAATTGGGAATTAAAGGAAAATTAAATGTTGTTGCGACAATCGAATTAGTGCTCAAAATTGCATTAACTGCTTTATTTGCAGTGTTCACTGTTGTAATGATTATTGCATGCGCTCTTGCATCAATAGGGAAAGACCAACCTGGTAATGATTATGCAAAAGCCGAATTTTTTATGTATTTATTTATGGCCATTACTTTATATGTTGGAGCGGGTGGTTTAACTACTTCAATTATTACTTATGTCAAAATTAAAAAATTCAAAGAAAAGAAACAATTAAGAGCAATTGCCATATGTGATATCTTATGTCTTAATGTTATAATTGGTATTACAATGCTTGCTTTAAAAGAAGATGTATTAAAAGTTGAACAAGCATCAGAAGAATTAATAGCAAAGGAATAAAAATTATGTTAATCGAACAATTACAAAAAGCTAATATTGCAGCAATGAAAGAACACGATAATAATAAAAGAGCGGTTCTTTCTGTCGTTATTTCTTCATATAAAGCATTATCAATTGATTTACGTGCGTCAAATAAAGAAATAACTGATAATGATTTAATTAGAATCATTCAAAAAACAATTAAAGAATTAGATGATGAAAAATCATGTAATTTAAGCGCTGGAAGAACTGAAAGAGCTGAAGAAATTGAAATTCAAAAACAAACGATTTCTCAATTCCTTCCAAAGATGTTATCAAGCGATGAAATTAAACAAATCATTTCTTCATTAGAAGATAAATCAATTCCAGCAGTTATGAAATATTTTAAAGCTAATTACGATGGCCAAGTCGACATGGGATTAGTTAATAAAATTGCTCGTAACGGTTAATAATCAAATTACAAAAAGCGCTTTCTTTACAATAATTTCAAATATTTATTGGTAAGATAAATGCGCTTTTTATTTTATAAATGATCAACTAATTCCATCGCGGTTGAAATAAAATACATTAAATTATATCCGCCACAAAGGCCGTCATTATCTAATACTTCTCCAACAAAATAAACATTGTTTTCGAATTTGGATTGATAATTATTTAAATTGTCATATTTGATACCGCCGATAGTGACTTGTGAATAATCAAATCCATATGAAGAAGTAAATTGAAATGGCATGTTTTTGATATAATTAACTAAATCATTATCACTTATTTTTTCTAAATATTTTTGCATATTTGGGTGGATAAAAGCGTTGAGGAAATTAATTCTTCCATGCTTTGACAAATATACCTCTAATGTCTTTTTACCAACATTAGGCAATATATCTAATTTAATTAATTTATATTGATAGTTAAATCGGGCAATAATCGAAGAAATATTAAATATAACAATTCCAGATAGTCCATGGTCTTTAAATAATATTTCTCCATTTTCTTCATAAATAACATTATCGTTATCCCATAAAGATACTTTGCCTTTAATTCTTGTGCCGTCTAATACTTTAGTGTTTTCTTTTGTTTTAATTGGACATAATCCTGGTTTTAATTCGTTTATTTGGTAATGGTGATTATTAAATATTTCGAATAATGTTCCATCACTTCCTAATTTAGGAGATGATTTTCCACCAGTTGAGAAAATTAATTTATCGCACAAAATATCTCCATTATTAGTAATAATTTTAATTTTTTCGTTAACTTGATAATCAATAACTTTTGTTGATAATTTAATTTCAATATTATTTGCGTTACATTCATTTAATAAATTATTGATAACACTGATCGATGATTCGGTAATAGGGTAGGCTAAATCATTAATATATTTTTCAAATATATGAAAAGAATGAAATAATTCAATTATTTTTTCATAATTATATTTTTGTAATGTAATTAATGATTCAATATTTGAATATGTTTCTGATGATAAATTTCCTTTGTTTAAAAAATTACATTTACCATTTCCAGTCGCTTTTAGCTTTTTTAATGGTTTATCTAATTGTTCTAAAATAACGACATCAAATAAAGGATATTTCCTTTTAATTAAAATTGATGTAATAATTCCGACCGGACCCGCTCCAACGACAACGATTTTCATACGACATTAATTGTATCACATTATTATTAAATCAATAAATAACTAACAATATTTACAAAGCAAAATATATGAGTTGTAAATAAATATATTTGTTGTAAAATAATCAAACAACAAAAGAAAGGATTTTTTGAGATGGTTATTGCAGTTACATATGATAATGAATTAATCTTCCCTCACTTCGGAAGAAGCCCATATTTAGCAATTTATTTAATTGGAGAAAATAAACAAATTGTTCGTAAAAGCATTGTTTCGTTAGAAGGTAGTGGACATATGGGTATCGCGTTAATATTACATGATTTAGATGTCGATGTTTTAATTTGTGGAGGAATCGGATTAGGTGCGGTTAACACATTAAAAGAAATTGGCATTGAAGTATATCCAGGTAACGAAGGAAACGCTGATGAAATTGTTACAAAATTCCTAAATGGTCTATTATTGAAAAACGATAATCCAACTTGTTCATGCCATGAACATCATGACCACGATCACGAATGTTCAGATGGTGAAGGACATTCATGTGACTGCCATTCAGATAGTGAAGAGCATTCATGTGGCTGCCATCATTAGTAATAAAGGAGAAATAAAATGTTAGAATTTAAATTCGATACACAATTACTTATTGAAGGTCATGACCTTGATGAAGATAAAATCAATGATTGGATTACTGAGAACCTTAAAGGTGATTGCTTATTAGCGGTCGGAGATGAAGATTTAATTAAAATTCATTTCCACACAAATGAACCTTGGAAGCTTCTTGAATATGCATCAACATTAGGTGAAATATATGATGTTGTTGTTGAAAACATGGAACGCCAAGCCAACGGATTAAAAGGATAAGCCGAATATTGAAGTGCTATGATAAAAGTGGACAAGGGTAAAAAAGACCCATCCACTTTTTTTCTTAATAAGAAATAATAAATAAATTATTTTTAATTTATAACAAATAGGAGTAACATATTGATAATTTTATTGATGGGAGGATTATTCTTATGAATAAATTCAGTAAAATCGCTATTAATGTATTATCTTGTTTCTTTTTGTTAACTGGTTGTGATAGTAAATCAGCAACTGATGGGACTAAAAATATTACATTTACAGTTAAATTAAAATATATCGACGCTGAAAGCACTCCATTAGCAGGATCAAAAATTGATATTGTTGACGATGATGATCAATTAATC
>JAQYER010000165.1 GCA_028723545.1 Caryophanales bacterium | reverse complement strand
ATTTTGATATTTGAATATGGGTAATAATCAAATAAAACACCCTCATTTCCAACGCGGATATTATTAACCATATTAGTTTGATAGATTTTGGATTTATTTTCTTTGGCTGTTAAACGAATTGAATACATCGCTGTTTCATCTAAAATTCCAACTAAACAAGGTTTCTCATATTTAATAATTCCGGCTTTAGAAGCAGCAATTTCTGATACGCTTCTTCCTAAATATGAAGTATGTTCAAGCGAAACAGAAGTAATAATGCTCAATAATGGATTAATAATATTTGTCGCATCGATATAACCACCAATACCAACTTCAATAATCGCTAAATCGACATTGTTTCTCATAAAATATGTGTAAGCCATAATTGTTTGCATTTCAAAAGAGGTTAGTTGATATTGATTAAATAATGGAAATAATTCATTGAATAATGATTCGATTTCTTGATCAGAAATTTGATTATTATTAATTGAAATCATTTCATTGACTTTATTAAGCCAAGGGGAAATAAATAAGCCAACTTTCAATCCTTTTTCAATATAGATATTGTTTAAAAAATTAGCGACGCTTCCTTTTCCGTTTGTTCCAGTAATATGAATTGAAGGCACATTAAAATTAAAATGGGTGTCATTAACATATTTATCATAGTTAGAGCGAGAATATTTAGGAATTAATCGTTCTACAAATAATTCATTTATTTCATTAATATTCATCATTTTAATAAATATCCCTTCCATTACTTTTCTTGATTGAAGCCATCATTCTTTCATCATCTCTTTTTTTGATGACATCGCGTTTATCATAATTTTTCTTAGGTTTACCTAAAGCAATTTCAACTTTAACTTTTCCTTTAGATAAATATACTTTCGTTGGAACAATAACCATTTTTTGAACTTGAGCTTTTTGGCTTAATTTTAAAATTTGGTTTTTGTGTAATAATAATTTTCTAGTGCGATTAGGTTCATGATTAAATAATCCACCATTTTCATATGGAGAAATATTCATATTAAGAATATATGCTTCAAAATTTCTAATAACGATATATGAATCAGTTAAATTCACTCCATTTCGGCGAATTGATTTAATTTCACTTCCTTGGAGAACAATTCCGCATTCTAAAAAATCTTCAAGAAAATAATTGAAGTGAGCTTTTGAATTATTGACAATTATTTTGATATGTTTTTCCATTTTGATGCGTTATTAGCTCCATATTTATACGTAAATATGATTATATACATTTTTATTTTATTTTTCATTATGATAATATAAAAAATGCAAAAGGAGTTTTTTATGAAAAAATCATTAAACTTAGGTTCTTCAATTATGGGACTAATTGGCTCTATTTCATCATGTGTAGTTGCTTTTATTTGTTATTTAAATGTCGCCGCTCAAGGGAATGTTGTTATATCTATTTTAGTATTACTTGGTGGAATTATTGGTGGAATAGTTGGCATTATCGGTACCGCATATATTCGTTTAAATAAATTATTAACACCTGTTATGCAATTAATATCTTTTGCTTTAGTTCTCGTTGGAGCGGTCGCGATGATTGTATTTTGTGGAATTCCTGATCCTAAAACAGGTATTGTTGATAATTCAGTTTTAGTATCTCTTCCATTTTTATTTGTTCCAGATATTTTAATCGGTGTAGCGGGAATTTTATCAATGCTCGCGGTTAGAAGTGAACAATAGAATTATTTATCGTAATCTTCTAAATAAGAATAATAAACATCATTTTTTATATATCCCATTATCATATCTAAAGTGACATTAGATGTTGCTTTAAAGATATTCTTTTCAACTTGGATATTATATTTATTTTTCAATTCATGTATTAAAAATTTTGTTTTGTTTTTCTTCTCATAATCATCATTAAATTGAGTGAAATATTTATTCGTTGATATGACATTTAATTGATGATAATTAATCCAATTATCAATATCTTTCTCACGAATATAATACATTGGTCGAATAAGAGATATCTTATCGCTTATTTGGTTAATTGGATTAATTGTATAAAAACTTCCTTTAAGTAACATATTCATCATTGTGAATTCAATTACATCATCATAATGATGGGATGTAACAATTTTATTAATTTGGTATTTGTTAATTAATTCATTTAATTGGGTAATATCAATGTTATTTTCTAAATAAAAACTTCCCATATTAAATTGTGTTTCGAATATTTTTTTATCAACATTAATTACTTCAACAGGAATTGATAATTGCTTAAAATTATTTATCGCAGCTATTAAATCTTCTTTTACATAGCCAAAATCAAATAAAACAAAATGAATATCAAATTCAAAATCAGAATGTTTTAATAATTGAATAAATAATCTCGCTGATAAGAGGGATGATTTATTCGCAGATGTTAACATCAATAAATGATCATGTGGTTTCAATAAATCATTATCTTTTAAACATGAAACAAATTTCGACCATATTTTTGGGCGAAATTCTTTTGTTATCGAATATTCGTAAATGTCTTTAATAATGCGATTGCCCATAGGCATCATTATAAATTAGTAAATATTTATTAACAAATAAAAATATTTAAAAAGCCCCACATCAATTTGATATGAGGCAAATGAATTAAAAGATAAATGAATTAATAATTGATATTAATTTCAACTGATCCGGAAAATCCAGCGGATGCAGATAAAGTTAATACATTATTTGTTTCATCAATAATTATTGTTGCAGATGAAACAGATGATAATAATGATGAACTCGCTAAAGAGACATTGAAGAATAATGTAATTAAGTCTTTTGATGTAACTTTGTAAGCACCATCTAATGTTTGACTAGTTCCTTGTAAATATGATTCATCAAACGAAATGAAAGAATTGAATAAATTTGATGACCATAAATCAGTGAATTCAGTTGGTTCTTTCGCGTTATTTCCTTCAGAATCGACATAATTTTTAACAACAATTCCTTCTTCAATATTATATGAATAACTAGCGTTCGCAACTGAACTATTAACAGAATATGAATCTTCTAAAAATGTAACTTCAACCGTTGTTGTGGATGCCGGCCATGAAGATTTGCTAATAGAAGTAGCTTTATATTGATGAGAAGTCTTTAAATTATTTAATATTTCTAATAATTTTGATGAATCAGTAGAATCAAAATCTTTCTTTGATTCAATGAATTGATCAACACAATCTATTTTGGTGTTTCCAACATTATGAATGTTAACAACATATGTTGAACCATCACTATCGACATAAGTGTACTTGAAATGTTCATTATCATATTCATTAACAGTAACGATATCATTTGTTTCATCAGCGGTTGGGAAAAATCCTGATGGATGTGCGATATCGAACAATGTTTGTAAAATACCTTTGATTTGATTTGTTCCATCTTCTAAAGTAGTAACTGTTAAATTTGCTAAATTTAAAGTAGAAAGGTTTTTAAATGTGTTAGATGAATTAGCCCATAATGTTCGATCATCTCCAGCCGTGTAAGTAATTTCCGCTCCTGGAACAACATTATTATCGCTAATTGTGAAATTATAAATTCCTTCTGCGACACAAACGTGTCCTTTTGATGATGATATAGTGTTTACGTTTTCAGAATAGAAATAATTGTTAGTAAAATAATCGTTATAAGTATTCGCTTCATTTACATAAACAGAAATTGAATAATTATTTGATTCTTTAATATTTTTTAATACATTAGAAATTTCTTCAGAAGCATCTAATTTTCCTTTTCCACCCGCTGATAAATATTCATCAATAAATGGAATAACTGTTTGATCAATATTTGATAATGTAATAATGCAATCACCATTATATTTTTCATTATCTGAATTGAAATGAACGATAAATTCAATATCGAGATCGCCTTTAACAACACAACTAATTGTTAAATAATCTTGGACGTACATATCTCCATATCCAGCAAGGTTAGATAAGATTAATTTATTGTAAGAATCGGTAATTTCATATGTATTATCTAAATTAGGTTCAGAAGGTAAAAGTGTTGGGTTAATATCAGCAAATGAAACAATTGAATTAGCCCATAATCCACTAATTTTATTACCATCTTCATCAACTGAATATTGTTCTGGAATAACATCTGTTTCAGATAATGTAAAACCAAATACATATCCTTCATTATCTTCTGCAAATCCGTATTGTTGATTATCTTTTGAATAAGTTGAATAGAAAGCATTTTCGGTATAATAATCAGTAATAACAGTGTTGAAGATTTTATCATCAATTGTTAGAGTGTAATTTCTTTTTTCCGCTAAAGAAGATATTACTTCGTTTGGAGTTTTTTGTTGAACTCTTGTATCTAAAACACTAATTTGAACAAAAACATCTTCATCAGGCATTACAAAACTATATTTATTATCATTTGTTAAAGCTATTTGTTGTCCATTAACTTTAACTTCACTTACTGATAGGTAAGAAAATAATAATTCAACTTCGAAAGATACTGTTTCATCTTTTTTTGCGGAAGAAAATTCACAATGAACAATATATGATTCACTAGTTGAAAAACTAATATTATGGTTTTCATATATATCACTAATGCTAGTGTTTGTGTTTGAAGTAGTTCCATTGCCCGAGCTATTACATCCAGTAACAAGCAAACTAGATAGAAGCATAATTGCTAAGAAATTTAATTTTTTCATAACTTTTTTTCTCCTTTTAATCTGAATTTATTTTTTAAATAAATCCAAGTGATTATAAATGAATAAATTAGCAAAGGCAAATAATAAAAATATAAAAATATTTGATGCATTAACAATAAAAATTATCGACCATAGAATAAATAAGGATTTAAATGATTAGTCCATCAAATTGACATTAAATTGAAACAAAGTTACATTAATCCCCCTTAAAAAAGTTAAATTGGAATTTTTCACAAAAATTGGTATAATTAAGCCATGGAACAAAAAGTATATGAAATGTATCAAAAATGGGTTAGCGAGCCTAGTCTAGATACTTTAACACGCAAACAACTCGCAGATATTGAAAATAACGAAGATATTATCTTTGATAGCTTCTACAAAGAATTAGAATTTGGAACCGCTGGTTTAAGAGGAATTATCGGTGTTGGTTCAAATCGAATGAATGTCTACACTGTTAGAAGAGCCACTCAAGGTTTAGCGAATTATTTAAAAAAGCATTATGAAAATAGCAAAGTAGCAATTGCTTATGATTCTCGTAATTTTTCTAAAGTATTTGCTTATGAAGCCGCGAATGTATTATCTTCAAACAATATTGAAGCTTATGTCTTTGATTCATTACAAGCCACTCCAGTATTATCTTACGCAGTTAGATATTTATCTTGCCAAGCTGGAATTAATATTACCGCTTCTCATAACCCAGCCGAATATAATGGTTATAAAGTTTATGGAGAAGATGGATGTCAAATTAATAATGATGTCGCTGATGAAATAACAAAAGAAATTGAAAATGTTGATATTTTTAATGGTGTTTCATTCACAAATAAAGAACATATTCATATCATTGAACAAGAAGTATTTGATTCATATATTGCTTCAACATTAAAACAATCAATTATTAAAGGCCCAAAACACATTAAGATTATTTATACTCCTCTCAATGGAGCAGGTCTTAAACCAGTCACTACTATTTTAAGAGAAGATGGTTTCTCTCGTGTTTACACTGTCAAAAAGCAAGCCAATCCAAATGGTAATTTCCCAACTTGCCCATATCCAAACCCAGAAATGAAAGAAGCTCTTCAATTAGGTGTTCAAGATTTGGAAAGTTGTGCTGGAGATATATTAATCGCTACCGATCCAGATTCAGATCGCGTTGGTTTTGTTTGTAAAGATTATTTAGGAATTCATTATTTCACTGGTAATGAAGTTGGCATTTTATTGTTTGATTTCATTTTACGTCATAATAAGAAAATTAAAGATGGAATTATTGTTAAAACAATTGTTTCAACCAATCTCATCAATATTATCGCCGAAGCTAAAAAAGTTGAAGTTCGCGAAGTATTAACCGGATTTAAATATATCGGTGGAGTTATTAAAGAATTAGAAAATAATAATGAGCAAAAACGATTCTTACTCGGATTTGAAGAATCATGTGGATATTTAACTAATACTGATATCCGCGATAAAGACGCAGTTAATGCCTCAATGTTAATCGCAGAATTAAGTGAAGAATTATATTCAAATAATTCATCTCCATATATTCGTCTTCAAGAAATATATCGTAAATATGGTAAATATATTACTAAAACATTATCTTATGAATTAAAAGGTTCTGAAGGCGCGAAAAGAATTAATCAATTAATGGAAGATTTTAGAAATAATAAATTACCTCTTCCAGTATTAAATCCAAAAATTAGTAATGATTATTTATTAAGCGTTAGCCATACACCTACTGGTGATGTTGAAATTAAATTGCCTAAATCAAATGTCTTAAAATATATTTATGACAATGGTGATACGATTACAATTCGTCCATCTGGCACTGAACCAAAAATTAAAATATATGTCTTCTCTAAAG
>JAQYER010000164.1 GCA_028723545.1 Caryophanales bacterium | reverse complement strand
TTCCACCCGTATGCAATTGTATCGATTGAACCCCAGTCGCTTCCTTTATCTTAATTGCGTCCACGTCCGAAACAATGTCGGCTTCCATGACCGCAATATTTATTTTGTGTTTCAAGGCGTTGATAGTACTAATCAACGTCGTCGTCTTGCCGCTACCAGGCGAAGACATGAGATTGAGCAAAAATACACCCTTTTCCCTAAGTTCTTCCCTCAATCTATCAGCGTCTTTGTCGTTGTCATCGAAAATACTCTTCTTAATTTCAATAACTCTTACTTCATCCATATTATATTCTCCAGACTTATATAATAATTTTAATTTAATTTAATCTTTTTATCAATAAGTTACACTTGCCAGACGCTGTCAATATGATTAACTTATGTTAATTTCCTATTTTAAAAATAAAAATCCCTTTTTTTCAATGCCAAATATAATCTGTAGACTCTAATTTTAACGATTACCCATAAATTTAACGCAAGCAAAAAACATCCCTAAAAAATAAAAAAAGCAGAATTGACACAATTTTTTGTATCTTTTCTGCGTCGTATATTTATGGAGCACCCAATGGGAATCGGACCCACACAATTAGCTTGGGAAGCTAATGTTCTACCACTAAACTATGGATGCATGTGTAAATAGTATACACATTGAATGGTTTTTGTTGAATAAAAAATTTTTTAGCACTCTTATCTTGACAGTGCCAAAAAACATACTATACTTATTGTTAGCACTTGGATATCTTGAGTGCTAATGGAGGTATGTATTATGAAAGAAACATTACAATTTCAAGCTGAATCAAAAGAATTATTGAATTTGATGATTAATTCTATTTATTCAAATAAAGAAATATTTTTAAGAGAATTAATTTCAAATGCATCAGACGCGATAGACAAATATAAATATTTATCATTATCTAGCGACGGAAAATTACCATTAAGAGATGGCGAGATTCATATTAACGTTAATGATAAAGATAACACAATTGAGATTTGCGATAACGGTGTTGGCATGAGCAAAGATGATTTAATTAATAATTTAGGCACTATTGCGAAATCTGGTTCCAAAGACTTTATGGCAAAATTTAAAGAAGCCAAAGAAAAACAAGACATTAATATTATTGGTCAATTTGGTGTTGGTTTTTATTCTGCTTTCATGGTCGCGGACAAAGTTGAAGTATTAACTAAATCCACTGATGGAAAATCATATTTATTTACTTCTGACGGAAAAGACAGTTTCACTATTGAAGAAGCGAATAAAGATGATGTCGGAACAACAATTAAATTATATTTAAAGAAAGATCAAGATGATGAAGACTATTCACAATTTGCATCAACTTGGACAATTGAAAGATTAGTAAAGAAATATAGTGATTATGTTCGCTATCCAATCAAGATGATGGTTAAAGAAAGCAAGCCAAAACTTGATGAAGAAGGAAAAGAAATCGAAGGAAAATTTGAAGATGTCCTCGAAGAAAAAACCCTCAACTCAATGGTGCCTTTATGGAAAAAGAATAAAAATGAAGTAACTGAAAAAGATTTAAATGAATTTTATAAATCTAAATTTAATGATTATGAAGACCCACTATTATCATTATTTGTTAATGTTGACGGAATGGTTTCATATAATTCATTATTATTTATTCCTAGCCACGCCCCATATAATTTATATTCTGAAAACTATGAAAAAGGACTTCAATTATATGCGAAAAATATCTTTATCAAAGATAAATGTCCTGAATTAATTCCAGATTATTTAAAATTTGTTCGTGGATTAGTTGATTCCGATGATTTCAATTTAAATGTATCAAGAGAAATTCTTCAATCTTCACCGGTTTTAAAAAGAATTGCTACCAATATTGAGAAAAAGATTGTCGATGAATTAAAGAAAACCAAAGATAACGACTTTGAAAAATATTCTAAATTCTTTGATATCTATGGTGAACATATTAAATATGGTATTTATTCAACATATGGTGATAAAAAAGATTTATTACAAGATTTATTAGTGTTCCATTCATTAAACGCTGAAGACAATAAATATATTTCATTAAAACAATATGTTGATCAAATGAAAAAAGATCAAAAGAATATTTATTACGCAGCCGGGGAAACATTAGAATCAATTAAATTATTACCTCAATTAGAAAAATATCGTAAAGAAGGAATTGATGTTCTTTTATTAGATAAGAAAATTGATGAATTCTCATTAATGATGCTTCAAGATTATGATAAAAAACAATTCAAATCAATTTCTGATGAATCTTTAAATGATGAAATTAGTAAAGAAGAGAAAGATAAAATTGAATCATTATCAGCAACTCATAGAAGATTTTTAGATAACGCAAAAGAATCATTGAAAGATAAAGTAGATGATGTTATCTTCTCTTCTAAATTAGTTGAATCTCCTGTATGTATTTCAACAAAACAAGGATTATCACTCAACATGGAAAAAACTTTAGAAGAACAACCAGGAAACGAAGAAAATGAATCTCCTAAAGCTATTAAAGTACTTGAAATTAATCCAGATCACGAATTATTTAAAGCATTATCAAAATTAGAAGAAGATGACGAAGAAACGAAAAAATATGCTTCTATTCTTTATGATGAAGCTTTACTTCTTGAAGGATTTGATATTAAAGACAAGCAATCATTTGTTCAAAAATTAAATGAAGTAATGATTAAGTCATTAAATAAGTAATATTGAGAATGGGCCAATGAAAATTGGTCCATTTTTATTTTTAAAAATAAAAAAGTCCATAAGGACTTATTAATTACAATGGTGGATGCTACAGGGCTCGAACCTGTGACCTTCTGTACGTCAAACAGATGCTCTCCCAGCTGAGCTAAACATCCAATACTGGGTACACTTTTGTTAAGTGCTTTTTAATTATATAAAAATTAGATAATAAAGCAAATATTTTTTTATATTTTCGTTATGGCTAGTTATCTTAGTGATTGGTTTTACCTAACTCCAAGTTATAGAAAATAAATAACTATTGCATATAAACGTTACAGAAATTAAAATATTGTAACATTTATTTATTTTTTTGGAGATTGTTATGCTTCGAAGTCTAGACAAAAAATGGAAAGAATTATTATTTGCCATGGGAAGTTTCGGTCCTAATTTCATGGCGGTTCTTTTAGGGGCGTATTTTTCTGATGCGGTTAACCCAGTTGCTTTAGGAAGTAATTCAGTTCAAGCGATATCTAATTATTGCTTAATACTTCCGTTAATTTTCCCTGCTTTATGGTTTATTGCTAAATTACTTGATGGTATTATCGATATCCCGTTAGCATCAATTACTGATGGAATATCAACAAAATTTGGTCGTCGTAGATTACCTATTATTATTTGTTTTGTTCCAATGGTTTTATCATTTGCAATGTGTTGGTTTGCAGTTGGAGGAACTGGAGAAGATTGTAATCAAACATTGAACACTATTTGGGTGTGTGTTTGGGCAATTATTTTCTTTGTTTCATATTCAATGAGCGTTATTTCATTTTATGGATCAATTGCTTCAAATTGCGATAGCGAAGATCAAAGATCACGTGTTACTGCTTACAAATCTTTCTTTGACACTATTTCGTATTGTATTGTTTATGCTTTAGTGCCACTTATTTTGAAACTCGCTAATATACATATCAACATTCTTGTTTGGTGCTTACTACCACTATTTGCAACAATTCTTTCCCCAGTCTTCATTATTAAAGAAGGCGAAAAATATGGATATCCTGAAAATAACGGAGTTGATGCAAAACAATATAATAAAGTTGGTATTATTGAATCATTAAAGACTACTTTTTCTAATAAATTATTTATTAAATGGATAATCGTTGATTGCTGTGCGATATTTGGTTTGCAAATGTTTTTAGCGTCGATGAACGCTTTAATTATTGGCGGAATGGGATTTGATTCAGGACAAATGGCCATTGTAAATACAAGTGCATTCGCTCCAGTGCCAGTAATGTTATATTTATTAAATAAATTAAAAAAGGAAAAAGGATTAAGATTTGCTTTCCAAACATGTTTGATTTCCTTTGCTATATGTATTTTAAGCTTTGATTTTGCATCTTTATATGTTGTTGGTTCAAATAATGTTGCACTTCAATATGTTATTGCCATTATCGGTGGATTATGTGCTTCTTGGGCAATTGGAGCGTTCTTTATGTTCCCATATTTAGTTCCAGCTCAAGTTGCTGGTGTGGAAAAACAAATTACTGGAAGAGATCATTCAGCTATGTATTTTGCTTCTCGCATTGTTTGCACTACTATCGTTGGAGCGTTTGGTTCTTCATTAGTTTATGACAATATTAAAAATTTCTTTATTTCTAAAAAAGTAGGCGGAGTAGTTATCGCTACATCATTTGAAAAAGCAGCAGAACTATTTAATGAAAAATCTTCACAAATCATTACTTCTGCTGATGTTTATAATTTTGGATTATTACTCGTTCCAATTATCGTTTGTGTTGCGTGTTTAATTGGATTTGTTGTGGCTTTTTTATTGCCAAGAGACTTTGATCAAAAAAGTATCGCTCTTGCATTAAAAAAACAACATCCAGAATATGATATTTCTTGTATCGAAGATACTGAAAAACCAACTGAAGCTGGAAGCAACATTTTCGTTCATATCGCATTATGGGTATTATCCGGTTCTATTTTTGGAGCAATATGGCAAGGAGTGTCTTTAAAAGAAATTAATAAACGCGGTAATAAAATAAACCCTATTATTTATGTCTTATCATTAATTATTCCATTTTTTGGTATTTATTATTTCTTAAAAGTTAATAAACATTTATCTGAAATCGCAAATAAAATGGATATTAAAACTAAAGATTACAAGATCTTATATATTATTTCTTCAATTATTCTTCCAATAGGAATGTTAAATGTTGTTTCATTAGCGGTCGCACAAAAACAATTAAATAATATTTTGTGCAAAGAAATGGAAATTGCTAATTAAATAATTTTATTAATTTTTAATTTTAATTTTATTATTTAAACTGAAATTAGTTTTTAATATATGTTCCAAACACCCAAGTTGAATCTTCGATTTCACTTGGACTTTCCGCGTGATGATATAAACCATTAATCACGATTTTATTTGGATTGCTAAAATCCCCTCTAAGATAGAAATCAGGTGGATAATAAATGCTAAATGTCGTATCGTAATGTTCTTTATCAGCATCAGTAACTTTATTATATGGATCATTTTCAATATAAAGATAAATTGTCTTTTTGTCTTCTGCTATTGTAATAGTTCCTTCAATAATTGTTTCGCCATTTATATATTGAAACAATTCATTGGTTACAGGTTTAGTGTATAAGAAAATAAATCTTTCTCCAGTTTCTAATGTGTAAGTACCACTTGGGATGCAAAATTGATTAGAGTATTTATAATTATCAGATTCAACCTTGTATTCATTACCTTCTAAAATATAGCTTCCCATTTTATAAGGCAATTCACTAATTCGATAGATATAAGTGTGAATAGAACCATCAATAATTCCTAGGTCTTCTTCTTCACTCATAATTGTAAACTGAGTGAAATCATTATCAAAATCTTCGACATAACATCCAACCCAATCTTCTTTATCTTTATCACTTCTTATAAAAACAAAAATTAAAGGTGTTATGACATCTTTACCAGTTCCTTGAGAAACAACTCTATAAGTGCCAGAATATTTGCTAATACCATCTTCAACATAGCTATAAGTCATAACATTTTTAGAACCATCAAAAGTAAAATAAGTATCTGTATCATCTTGTAATAACCACTTACCTGTAGATGATTCTAATTCGCTATCGAAGTGTTCTTCGCTATTATTTGAACCATTGCCACCTAATAAATCATTTAGAAGATCACAACTAGCTAATACACAAGAGATTGTAGTTAATAGTAAAACAGAAAATAAATTGGTAATTTTTTTCATTAATATAGCACCCCTTATATGAGTTACATTTTATTTTATCATAAGGTTAGGAAAAATCTATATTTACGGTCAACTTACTAATCCAAAAGTGGGCAAAGTCATTCCAACAACTATTTTTAAAAACAAGTCCCATTGAGACGAAACTTGTTAATGCGTTGCATTCGCTTTGTCATATGACATATTAAATTACTTTTACCACGAAAATGCATTTTATACATTAAGTTTTACCACGAAAGTGCAATAAATTTATTTAATAATATCACGAAACTGCATATATATACATAAAAGTCCGCACATCAATAAACAACAATATTGATACAAACAAGCTAAAATGCCATAAAATAAAGAAAAAGTGCTAATTTAAGAATTAAATCTCGTATTAGCACAGTTGTTTCAATATGGTGCCGACTATAGGAGTTGAACCTACGACCTACTCATTACGAATGAGTTGCTCTACCAACTAAGCTAAGTCGGCAACACAAAAAAATATAATTCTTTATATAATTGTTTTCAATATTTATTTTGAATTCTTTTTCAATGACTCTAAATACATATCATGCATTGATTCAGTTGCGAAATGAATTTTTACCAACGCATTCTTTTGATGAATTAACCAACCAAAATATGTTTCGTTTTTATTAGCGAAATCAATTGCAGAACCAGCATTCTTTTTATCTTTTTTATCTTTTTCATTAAATTCGATGTGAACACTTGGAAGTTGATCTACTCCTCGATGGAATTCAAAATAATCCCCATCATCTTTTGTTCCAGTTACATGCATTCCATCGTAATCATGAATAAATTTCATTTTTCCTAATTTAATCCAACCAACAGATGGTTTAAATAATTGCTTAAAGATTACTTCATCTTCAAAGTGGTATTTGCCGGAACGGACTTCTTTTTCTACTTCTTCTCTTTCCCATTTATACCAATCTTGAATACATTTAAATTTAGTTTCCCCGTTTAAATTATGAAGTGTCCCATATTCATCTTGTTGATATACATTATTGCAATGATGGCAAATAAGTTCGATTCCTTTGCCTTCCATTTCAAATTCAGCCCCACAGTGAGGACATTTATATAAAATCTTATGAACATTATTTAAACGTGTCTTTGATTTAATTTTAAAACCTTCTAATTGTTGGTATTCATATTCATTATATTTAAAATTATCTTCAATCTTTTGTTGGATTTCTTCCGCTGATAATTTTTCTAAATCTTCTTTTGAAATTAGTAGTTTGACTTCTGTTTTAAGCTTTGGATGAGTTAAAGGATGTTTGTTATATTGAGGAGATTGAATCCAGTTTCCATAATTCATTTGTAATACAACAGGAACATTGGCTTTTTTAATAAATTTCCCTAATGCTTTATCAAGTCTTTCATTAATCCCTGCGAACGAGAAACGAACTTCTGGATAAATGCACAAAACTTTTCCACTTTTTAAAATATTCATCATATGCATAACATTAATGACATCAGGAACAAATTTTCTTTTTGGATAACATCCGAGAGTGCGCATTACCCATTCACCATTATTATAAAATTCTTCAATAGATACAACCCAACACATTTTACGATTATGAAATGATTTAAATTGATCAACAAAATCGGTAAATGACGCATGGTTTGCTAAAACAATATATGGTCCTTTTAATTTTTTAACTTCGTCAGATTTAAATAATTTATGATTATAAAACGCTGCTAAAACAAAAGATAAACCTTCAGCGACGCAATATAAAGGAGTTACATGGGTTTGAGGTTTTTTTCTCATATCCATTTCTTGATAATTTTGATTCATGTGTTTTCCTCTTTAAACAAGTAGACAAATAATATCAAAATGTTGATTATTTATCAAACGGTAATAAAAAATAACAAAAAAAGCACCAATAATGATGCCTTTTGCTGAGTTATTATAATTTTTTAATGTTCTCAATTAATTGGTTTTTAACTGAATTAATATAATTAGACCAATATGTTTTTCTTTGACCATATTTTTCTTCAAGTTCATTCAAATATGTCATATGATTTTCAATATATTGGTCATTAAATGTCGCGGTAGCGATGACATCTCGAAAGTCTTGATAATTTAGGAGATTGGAGAATTCGTTTAAAGATGTCATCGCTTGTTCAATCCGAGTTGACCATGCATTAAGTATTGTCTTTCGGAATGAATCCAATGTTTTAAATGAAGCATCTAATGATGATTCATATTTCGATAATTCCTCTATCAATTTAGAATCTTCTTCTTCAGCTATTTCAACTGTAAAGGAAATAACTTGAATTTTGTTTTCGACAAGTTTTTGATAATAAGACATATACATCGAATTATCTAAGAGGAATTTTTCATTATACATCGTTGAATATTCATCCAACGATTGTTTAATATCATCTAATTTCTTTGAATAAATTTCGTATTCAAACCATGATGATGTCAATTGTTCCATCGCTGTTTCGAAATACGCTAATTTGCTTTGGAAATAATTGCATAATTCATAAAATTCTTTAATTATTGTGGCGGAATATGATGATACTTGTTGATAATATTCATCGATTTTATCTTGAACATCATCAAATGATTCTTCATCATTAATTTCAATATAATC
>JAQYER010000163.1 GCA_028723545.1 Caryophanales bacterium | reverse complement strand
GTAAATTGTTTTACAAATATGTTAGTTTTTGGTTTTATTACCGATTTTAGGTAATTTTTGGTGTTCTCGATATGAATAATAAAAATCGGAACTAATTATTATGTGGTCAAATAAAGATGCTCCAATTGTATGTAAAATATCTAAAAGATATTCGGTTGCGATATTATCATCTTCTGATGGATTACAATCCTCATTTGGATGATTATGAATTAGAACCAAATAAAAAGCATTACTCATCAATACTTCGTTGATAATTTCTTTCGCAGTAATGGTAACTGACGATGTGTATTTTCCATCAATTATTTTTTCTTTAATAATGCAACGCTTTTTATTTAGTAACACCAAGACGGCTTTTTCTGTGTTTTCTTTGCTTAAATAAGAATATAGTTTATATACATCCTCAGGTGAAAATAATTGTTTTAAAAATATTTTCTCATTTTTATTAATTCTTTTAGCAATTTCAAAACATGCTTCTAGACGAAGAGAATTAGCTAAGGATATCCCTTTATGCTTTTTTAAATTAGAAAAATTCTCTTTACTTAATAAATATAAATTTTGGTATTCAAATAATAATTCATTACCGATTTCTAATGCGCTTTTTCCTTTGGTGCCACTACCGATTAATATGGCTAGTAGTTCTCCATCAGATAAAGTATCTATTCCATAGAAAATAGCTTTTTCTCTTGGCTTTTGTTCAAATGGTAGATCTGATATTTTCATTGATTACTCCCAAGAAAATTTCCATCCACCTGGCATTGTCGCGCTGCCTTCTTTCGACATAAATAGTCGATAAACAATAACTGCTGCAACAGCAATTGCTACAATTGCCATAACAGCGGTTAAAGATATTACTTCGCCAGTAATAATGTTTTCACATTCATTCATTGATAATTGTTTTTTCATGTTGATTTTTCTCCTTTATGTATTAATAGGAATAAAAATCAAATTTTTGCTAAAAAAATAAAAGAAGTCGGAAATCCAACTTCTTATATTTGAATTATTAATTAATTATTCAAGTACTTCAAAACCTAAAATTTCAACTTCGTATTCACGATTTGGAGCTTTTACAACAGCAACATCACCAGTTTGTTTACCATATAAAGCAACACCTAATGGAGAAATATTTGAAATCTTACCATCAAATGGATTAGCTTCAACAGTACCGACAATATTAACTGTTTTTTCTTCATTATTGCGTTTATCTAAATAATGAACTTTGCAGCCAATTGAAATGCGGTCTGAAGTTAATAATTTTTTATGTTCAAGAATAAATGTAACTGTTTCTAAACGCGCTGAAGTTTCAATTGTTTCTGTTTTTTCTAATTCAGCTTTTTCTTTAAGTAAAGCTTTTTCAACTTCTCTAGATAATAAAATGACACAATTTTGTTTTGCTTCTTCAATTTGTCTTAATCTATCTTCAATTTCACCTTGACGAGCACGAGCAGCATCGTAATCAGCGTTTTCAGATAAGTCACCTTGCGCTCTCGCGGTAGCGACATCTTCTTGGTTTTGAACCTTTTCAACGTCATTTAATTGACGATATTCAGCTTGAAGCTTTTCAAAACCGCTAACGGTTAATTCTTGTATTTTCTTATTTGCCATGACTTTTCTCCTTTTTTAGAGCATTCAAAAGTTTATCAATAATAATTGATTTTGTCTATAATAATTACTTAATTTCGCTAAATTTAGGGTCTTCATTATAGCAATTGAACACTTCTTGGCATTCATTATATTCTTCTTCATCTTCAATTTCTTCTAATTGATGAGATGATTCATCATATCGAAATACCATTATATTTTCTTCATCATCATCTTCATAAACGAAGACATATGATGTTTTTCTTTCCTCATTATCGAAAGTGAATAATATTTTTAAAATGTGTTCATTACCTAAATTATCAGTGATGATGATTTCATTTTCATTGATCATAAATTTGATTCCTTTTTATTATTTTACTAATGAATTAACAAAATTGGTAAATACTTCGTCAATTTTTGATAAATCTTTACCTTTACCATTAGCCATATTAGGTCTTCCACCACCATTACCACCTAATTTAGGAGCAATTTCTTTAATAATGTTTCCAGCTGAATATGATTTCAAACCATTACCACCTACTAAACAAGTTAATGGTATATCACCATTACTTCCACCTGCTAATAAAATAACATAATCTTGATGAATAGTTTTTAATGAATCCGCCATTTTCATTAATAATCCTTGATTTGCGCCACTAATATATTTAGCAAGAACATTTATTCCGTTAATTTGTTTAAATTCATTAGATAAAGCTTTTGCTTCACTATTTGACATTTTATCTAATGCA
>JAQYER010000162.1 GCA_028723545.1 Caryophanales bacterium | reverse complement strand
TTATTTTTTGAGCGTTTCTATATATAATTTTCCGAAAATATGTTATATTAATTTCACTTGATATGAGCAAGAGAGAATATGGAGAATTTGTTGAAAGCTCATTCAACAAATCAAAAATTTTAATTTTCATCTGTGGAGCTTTTATTGCTCTATTCGAACTTGGGTTCGCTATTTCAACGATTCTTGATATGACAAAAACTACTCAAAATCAATTTAGACCAGCATATTTAGGTTTATATATTGGTTTATTTGTTGTCACAACAATTTCTGTTGGAATTTTATTATTATCTGATCGTTTTAAATTTAAAAAAGACATAGTTGTCACAACAATTCACATTTACGATATTATTATTTCTTTTTGGGCTTTAGCAATTTCCTCTATCGATGTATTTAGAAATCAAAATTATCCAATTGTGTTTGTCACAGTTATGTTCGTTCTCCCGTTCTTTTTAAAACTTCATTATTCATTTAATGTAGTTATTTTATTTTCTGGTACGATTTGGCTATGTATTGAAAAATCGATATATCATGGATTCACTATCGGATATACATCTAATTTATTAGTGTTTTTAATTATGGGAACACTTGTTTCAGTATTAAGTTACAATAAAAACTTACAAGCTCATCAACTTGAATTAAGTTTAAAAGAATTATCTTATAAAGATGGATTAACTAAATTATATAATCGTGGCACACTCGATGATAAATTAGAAGAATTAGCCAAATCAAATAAGATGAATAACATTGTTATGATTGATTGTGATAATTTTAAAGCGATTAATGATAATTTTGGACATCGTGTTGGTGACCAAGCTTTAGTGGAAATTGCTTTATTGATTCAAAGAGAATTTGGTGAAGATTGTTTTAGATATGGTGGGGATGAATTTGTAATTATTACAACATTTACAATATCTACTGTAATCGATTCAATTAAGCAAATTAATTCTGAATTAAAACAACTATTTGGCCGAGTTCCTGTTTCAATTTCGGCTGGAATATATCAATTAGAAACTGGAACTTCAGTTGAAAATATTATTTCGTGTGCAGATAAAGCTTTATATATTGCTAAAAACACGAAAAAAGGATCTACTTTTATTTATAAAGATTAATGCTTTTTAATAATAAAACTAAATTGATATTCGTTTGACATTGGATAACGATATTTTGTTAATGTTGAAGGACCGCAACTACCGGTTCCGATACCCATATTAAAACAAGATAAAGATAAATATGTTCCAGTTCTTATTTCATCTTTTTGATGTTTAAAATTAATTAATTCACGATCAGAATATGGCTTAATGCCTAATTCAAATGGTTTATTAATGGCGATAAATGAATATTTGTTATTTGCATTTGAAATAGTGACATTTCTTGTGTTTGTTCTATTTCCACTTTCTTGTGGTTTAATGTTTGGTTCAACCATCTTGTTTACAGTTGTGTTAACTTCATCAATAATAAATTGATCTTCCATATCAATATATGATTCACCAACTTTTCCAAAATAATTTACATCATTATATGATTGATCTAATTTAAACGATTTAGCGAAACGAGGAAGATATCCTTTTCCTTTAATTGTTCTTATTTTAGATTTTACATATATTCCTTCTTCGCATCCTAAATATAAATCATTAATCTCAAATTGATTGTCATTAACTTTTATAATAGAAGTAACTTCAATTTTATTTTCATCTTTGTTAACTTTTGTTGATATCACTTTTTGATTATAAAATGAAATAACATCAGTTTTATCATTTGAGAAACCCCCATTGTCATTATCTGTTTTAGCGCGATATAAAAGATTATATTCATCATTTGATTTCAAATCAAAATAGCTAATATGGCCATTGTAATCGACGTTAAATTCTTTTGGAAGTTTAGTGAATGAAGTGACTTCTTGATGAATATTTTGTTTTAAGATTATTTGCTCAACAGAAATTAATTCATCACCTTTTTTGACTTCAATTAATATAAATTCATTATCGAAATTGTTATTTTCAATATCGAATAATTTTTTAGTATATGGTTCGACATCAAATTGATATTTTTTATGATTGATATAAACATCATATTCTTTAGCGTTTGTAAAATTTAATACGTTAAATATTTCCAATTTATTATCAATTAATTTAAATCTTAGTGGTCGATAAATATGTTTGATTAATTTCGCTCCTGTCGATGGAGTGCGGTCAGGATAAAAAAGTCCATCAACACAGAAATTAGAATCATGAATATATTCATTATGGTCTCCACCATAAGTATAGCTTCCATCTTTTTCTTTAACTGCGTGGTCAACCATTTCCCAGACACATCCACCCATGAGATTATCGTATTGGTAAATATAATCCCAATATTCGTTGATTCCTCCAGGTCCAACTCCCATCGCATGCGCGTATTCACACATAAAGTAAGGTCGATCAATTAATTGTTTGACTTTATAAATATGTTCTCCAACTTCATATAATCTTTGTTGTGGTGGATACATTTCACTTGCAACATCATAAGCTTTTCTTTTAGAGTGAATAACGCTTTCATAATGAACAGGAATTAATGAAACAGATTTAAAATAATTATACATTGCGTCTTGATTTTTATATCCACCTGCTTCATTTCCTAAACTCCACATAATAATTGAAACATGGTTTTTATCTCTTTCGTATAATGCTTTTCCTCTTGATAAATAATGCTTTTCCCATTTTTTATCATTAGATATTAAATTGAAATTTGGAGGAAAACGAGATGCGATACAACCATGAGCTTCAATATCGGCTTCATCAACAATATATAGTCCATAATAATCTGAAAGATCATATAAAAGAGGATCGCTTGGATAATGTGATGTTCTAATTGTGTTTATATTGTATTGTTTACATAGCAATATATCTTTTAATATGTCTTCGTTTAACATCGTGTACCCATTTTCTGGATTAGTGTCGTGATGATTCACCCCGCGAATTTTAATTTTTTGTCCATTTAAATAATAAACATCGTTAATGATTTCAACATTTTTAAATCCGACATATTGTTTAACAATTGATGAAGGAGTGGAAAGATATAAATTATATAATGTTGGTTTTTCAGCATTCCATTCTAGGACATTTAAATTTGATAATAACAATTGTCCATTTCCATATTCATCAGTGGTGATATCTTCATTAATATCAATATTGTTACCGCATAATTGAAGATGAACATTTGTTTGATTAAATGTTTTGATATTAATCTTAACATCATATCCATTTTCTTTTTTAACAGTGGTAAATGAGTAATCAAAAATATCGTCTTTTTCAATTTCATATAACAAGACATCTCTAAAAATTCCATTATTTCTAAACATGTCTTGGTCTTCTAAATAACTGCCATTACAAAAACGATGAACAACAACTAATAATTCATTATTTCCTTTAATTAAATATTCATCTAATTTAAATTCACTAATATTATGTGATTCTTCACTATATCCAACATATTTGCCATTGAGATATAAATCCAAACAAGAACAAACACCTAAAAAAGAAATGATATAACTTCTATCTAAATTATTAATATCGAAATTAGTTTTATAAACCATGACAAAATTATATTCATCTTTGGCATTAATTATTCTTGGTTTAATGTTCATTCCGTCCGCTAAAGAGAGGACTTTACCAATTGGATTTAAAGTAGGAACATATGGTTCATTAAAAGGAAATTGATAACGTACATTAACATAAAATGGTCGGTCATATCCTTGAAATTGAATACATCCAGGAACTTTAATTTGATCAAAAACAATTTTATCAGTGTCAAAATTAATATCTAAATCATTTGGATTGTGATAAAACTTAAAATCCCATATCCCATTTAAACATCGAACTTTTGGTGATTTATATCTTTTATTTAACAAATCGACTTGATCTATTTGATTTTTATCTTGATAAGGAATAAAAAAAGATCGATTTGGTAAAGTATTATCTTTAATTATATTGAAGTTATTATAATTATTTGAATTTAATAAATATTTCATTAGTTATTTTCCTTTTTATATATTTATATTTTCATATATGCATATAATTTTATCAAAAGATAAAAGATATATGATGCATATTTTGAAATTTTAATATCAATCATTTATTTTGATTAAAAGATATAAAAATAATTTATAATAATCGAAACCATTTTTGTATACAAAAAAGGAAAAATGTCTATAATTTATTTTTGGTAAACATGGAGGAAAAATAATGAATAGATTTACTTTACCTCGTGACTTATATCACGGTGAAAATGCTCTTGACGCATTAAAAACTTTCTCTGGAAAACGTGCAATTGTTTGCACAGGCGGAAGCTCAATGAGAAAATTCGGTTTCTTAGATCGTATTATTAATAATCTTAAAGAAGCCGGAATGGAAGTTGCCTTAATTGAAGGTATCGAACCAGATCCATCTGTTGAAACCGTTATGAACGGTGCAGCTAAAATGATTGAATTCCAACCAGACTGGATTGTCGCTGTTGGTGGTGGTTCTCCAATTGATGCTGCAAAAGCTATGTGGATTAAATATGAATATCCACAAACAACATTCGAAGATATGTGCAAAGTCTTCGGCCTTCCAAAACTTAGAACAAAAGCTAAATTCTGCGCTATTTCATCTACATCAGGAACAGCAACTGAAGTTACTGCTTTCTCAATTATTACTGATTACAAAAAAGGTATTAAATACCCAATCGCTGACTTCGAAATCACACCAGATGTCGCTATCGTTGACCCAGCATTAGCCCAAACAATGCCTAAGAAACTTGTTGCTCACACAGGTATGGACGCAATTACACATGCTGTTGAAGCTTATGTTTCTACTGCTAACTGTGATTACACAGATCCATTAGCATTACACGCAATTGAAATGATTCAAAGAGACTTAGTCAATTCTTACAATGGTGACCAAGTTGCTCGTAACAATATGCACAATGCTCAATGTTTAGCTGGTATGGCATTCTCAAATGCTTTATTAGGTATCGTCCACTCAATGGCTCACAAAACAGGTGCTGCATTCGCTGATTATGGCGCTCACATCATCCACGGTGCTGCTAACGCAATGTATCTTCCTAAAGTAATTGCATTTAACGCAAAAGACCCAGTTGCAAAAGCACGTTATGGTGTCATTGCTGACTATATGCACTTAGGTGGAAATAACGATGACGAAAAAGTCGCATTATTAATTAAATATCTCCGTGGAATGAATGACGATTTAAATATCCCACACTGTATCAAGAATTATGGTGCTGATTCATATCCATGTGAACAAGGCTTCGTCCCAGAAAAAGTTTATCTTGAAAGACGTCATGACATTGCTGTTAACGCAATTGCTGATGCATGTACAGGATCAAACCCACGTCAACCTTCAGTCGAAGAAATGGAAAAACTCTTAGACTGTGTCTATTACGATCTTGACGTTGATTTCTAATTAATTAACAAAATAACAAAACTGGCGCTAGTTAATCTAGTGCCTTTTTTGTTGTTTACAAAGCGAGAGAAAAAATATGTTGACTTGGTTAACTATCGAAACGTTAAACGAACAATAAGAGATAAAAAACCGTTAACATTTGTCTCGACTGGAATAATATTCATAATCGCTACAATTGTCCTAATTATTCTTGAAATAATGTATCACATAAATTATTGATAAGTTATAGGCCACTACAAAGTAGTGGTCTTATTTTATTAAATAAAAAATATTAAAAAAAGATGTTGCAGAAAAAACGCTTTTTGTTGTATCATTTCAACATATTTAATATATGTGAAACATTTATTCGTATATTATCACTCAAAAAAAGGAGAACAAAATATGAAAAAAAGAATACCTTTGGTGTTACTTCTTCCTGGTTTAGCTCTTTTTGGTGTTACTTCATGTAATAACAGTTCAACCCCTGTTGTTTCTGAAGACTCTGTATTTAGTTTAAGCCTCGCCAGTGGCGCAAGTAGTCTTTATGTGGGTGAATCCGACAAAGTCGTTGTGTCTTGCCTTGGATCATATACCTACACTTACTCATCTTCTGATCCATACGTCGTTACTGTTGATGGAAGCGGAGTACTTACACCAGTTGCAGTTGGTAGCGCAACACTTACTGTTACTCAAGTTGAAACAGGCAATGCTAAAACACTTGACTTAAGTGTTACTGAAGCTTAACTTGCTAATAGTGCGTTCTATTATGGTGAAGAAAGCTATGCAGAAAAATCAGAAATCTTAGGAAAACTTGAAAAATACGCTATTGATAATCACTTAACAGGTACAACATTATTCGAAGATGGTCGTTTAGTAATGTATAATCCACGTATTACAAAAGGTAGTGAAAACTACATTACTGGTTACGGATTCGGCATTCTTGGCGAAGGTAAGATTACTGCTCCATTAGCAAAAGAAGAAAATGCTAATTGGAAAAATTATCTCCGCTTTGCATCCGCTTCAGATCCTGCTTCTATTAACGCATTAGATACTGAGGGTTCTGAAATTTTTGATTTATATTCTTACATTTCATCAGCATATTGGGATGTTAAGATGAACGCAACAAAAGATGGATATGAATGGTATCCAGTTCTTGCAAAAGATATGCCAAAATGTCTTGATGCATCTCCAAATGGATATGGTACAACTTGGAAATTCCATGTTCGTACTGGTGCTGATGGACTTAAATATTCTACTGCTTCAACAACTCGTTCTAAATATAATGGCCGTGGTGTTGAACTCGAAGACTATGTTACTGCCTTTAAATTATTATTAAATGGTAAAGCAAACTTCTATCGTGGTTCAGAAATGGCTGGTGATAGCAGTAACAGTGCTATCGTCGGTGCTGCAAGTTACTTCAATGCTACAAAAACAGTTGATTTTACAGATGCTGCAAACATTGATAAAGCATTTGCTAAAGTTGTAGTTGAAGCTGATGATACAGATAATTCAATTACCATTACACTTGCTGGTGCTGTTAACCAATTCTATGCAATGTATTATTTAGCATCTAGCTTATATCAACCAGTTCCACTTACCCACGATATTTATTCACGGGAATGAAGATGATATTGTGCCTTTTAATATGGGAAAAGAAAATTATGAGCATTGTAATTCTAAAATAAAATATTTTGTTGAATTCGATAATGCGACACACGGAATAAGTTATTTATACAATACAGAAAAATATCGAGAATCATTAAAGAATTTTATTGAAGAAGTAGGCATATTTAAAGCGGAATAATAAATATTGTCACATGACAAAAAAATTAGGCAAAGCCTAATATCCAAAATTATTCCTTGTTTTTATGGTATAGTATTATTTAAACTGTAAAACTACAGGATGATATAGTTTTTCGCAAAACTCGCTTGGTTTTTTCCGAAACATATAACAAAACTCGCTTGGAATTTTCCGAAAAATTAAAAAAGTCGTTCAGTTTTTTCCGAAAAAGCGTATCCATCAGTAACAAAAGAATCAATTTGTTTTAAATCTTCTCCTTTTTTTAAAAGCCATAGGCTTTTTTTGCTTATGCATGTCATTAATTTGACATAATTCCTCTTTCCTAAGCAGCAAGGAAAAAATATATCAATATCGCCTTCCTTCTTCACCAGTCGAAATAAAAAACTAGAAAAGAAAAGAATGGCAATCGATAAAAATAATATAAAACTATGAATAGAAATGTATTTGTTGCAAAAAAAGTGTCAAGTAACACAGAATAAAAATATCTAAAATTATTGATATTCATATAGAAAATTCCATGAAAATTAATTATAATAGTTTACATGAATTTTACATATAAAGACATTGGATTTTGGATGCTAATTATTGGTGGTCTTGGCCTATTTTTATATGGAATTACTTTAATATCTAAAACGTTAAAAAGATTAACTGGAAATAAATTAAGAAAAATTATAGATGGATGCTCAAAAAATCGTTTTACTGGATTATTAACCGGCGCTGGATTTACTGCCGCAGTTCAATCAAGTGGGGCAACATCTGCGTTATCGATCGGCTTAGTTAGAGCGGGATCAATGACATTAGAACAGGCTATTCCAATTATTATTGGAGCGAACATTGGAACGACGATTACTGCGTTCATTGTTTCTATCCCAATAATGGAATATATGCCTGTTTTTGTTTTAATTGGTTCAGTTATTGTTATGCTTGCAACAAGAAAAAGAATGCAAGATATTGGTGATTTATTTTTCTCAATTGGATTAATTTTCTTAGGATTATGGATTGTCCAACAAAATTTAGAATTGATTGCTGCTGAATCGTTTTTTATTGATTTATTTGTCTTTTTGGCCAACAATCCTTGGCTTGGTTTATTATTAGGCGCTATATTGACTGCCTTACTTCAATCATCAAGTGCAGTAGTGGGTGTTATTCAAGGAATATATGCCGCATCAATTATTGCTTTTAGATTAGATCCATCAATTACTGCTATATCATTATTTGGGGTATTGCCTATTGTATTTGGCTCGAATATTGGTTCAACTTCTACTGCTTTAATTGCGTCAATTGGCGGTTCAAAAGACGCGAAAAGAGTTGCGTTATTCCATCTCTTTTTCAACCTTTGTGGCGCGCTTGTATTTATGATTTTATTATACCCATGTAAACCGCTTATTATTAATTCATATGAATGGAAAATCGACGCTAAACTCCAATTAGCGTTATCACATTTATTGTTTAATATGGTCGCGTCTATTATTTTCCTTCCATTAACTAAGATAATGTGCAAATTAATGAGAAAAATCGTACCTGGTGAAGATAAGATAAATTCACTTGTAGCAATTAAAGAATTAGATGCTGGATCACTTAAAAAATTCCCATCAGAAGGAATTAGATTAGCAAAAGAACAAGTAGTGGTAATGTTTTCTTACACAAAAACAATGCTTGAGACAATTAATGTTTATATAAACAAACCAAATAAAGAAGATGCTTCATTTGTTTATGATATTGAATCAAGAATAGATTCTATTGACCGTAATTTGAATGAATATCTTTTACAAGCTGATAAAGGTGAATTATCTGATTATGATTTACGAAATTATGCACGTGTAATGAAAGCATGTAAAGATATTGAGCGTATCGGAGATTATGGCAATGAATTAATGAATTTCTACGAAGGTGCATCCGAGAGAAAAGAAAAAATAAATGAAAATACTAAACAAATATTTATTCATGCGAATGAAATTGCTTTAGCTTTAGTTATTGATACGATTGATGTGTTCGTCAATGAAGATAAACAAAAAGCATTAGATTTAATTAAAAATCGACGTTTTGAAATATCTAAATTGGATGAATATATTTCCAAACATTATGACGATATTAAAAATAATGGCAAAAACAAAGTTCAATATATCGATTTAGTATTTGTTGATATATTGAATTCATACGAAAGAATCTATTCTCACTGTTCAAATATCGCAAAATTATTTGCAACAGATAAAAATTATCGTCTATCAGTTAGTGAAGAAGAGCATTTTAATGAAATGTCAAATCGATATTAACTTTGTTGTTCAGTTAGCATTGATCTAGTGTTGTGCCAACTATTTTCGCTATAAGAAGTCGGATCAATTGTTCCTCTATTTTGTAAATCTTTGATTGTTAAGTCTAAGACATTTATTTTATTGTTAGATGCATCTTTTAAAATATATGGTTCATATTCACTATTAGTTAAAGAAGGGAAATAATCATATGTTTTTTCATATGTCGTATCATTAACTTTTACATGGAATAAAAGATAATTGTATATAAGGATATTAAATTTTTCAGTCGAATTTTGTGATAATGCTTTCGTAGTTAATCGGTAAAATGGGTTGGAATAGCTATATATTTCGTTGTATAAATCTCCTCCAGTAACTTGTACGACATATAATTCATTAATAAATGGATGAGTTTCATACATATCATAATGATTAATAGAGCCAGCGTTTAAAGAAGAACGCGCGCTATTAACAACAGCAAAATCAATATTAATTCCTAATTCAGTTGCTTTTTCAGCTGCGCATTGTGCTTGCCATCTTCCGATAGTGGTTCTATCCATGTATCCTGAAACTTGACCATAAACTGTATTTCCTAATTCATTACAAGTTGAAGCGAAAGAATCTACTAAAGTTTTGGTTTGTTCATCTTCTTTTAAATTTAAATCAGCCAAGAAAACATTATTTTGAGTAGAAGATTCAACTTTATTTGTTTCAACATTGTAATATAAAGTAAATTCAGACATATATTGTCCACGGCATGATGCTTCCATAATTGGAGCATCATTAATTGATAACGATTCAAGCGAATGGTCGTGCGCACAGAACGCTCCATCGATATATTTTCTTTGTCCATTAGCGTCATAATCAAATAATGAAGAATCTAATTGACCACAAGGAGTGTGACAAGATGCAATAACAACATCGCATCCCTCTTCACTTCTTAATTTTGTTGAAACATTTTTAATTGTTTCATTGTGGTCATAAAAGACATAATTTTCAACCATTTTTGAAGTAATTGAAGTAATTTGATCTTTACCAATAACTCCAACAACACCGACTTTAATTTCGTTTGGAAGTCCTTGATTATATACAAATGTTTTATATTCTTTTCCTAAATCTGATTTAGTCCATGTTGAAGTAGTTTTTGGATAATTAACGATATTTGCTCCTAGCATTTCTTCATTAAAACCTTCAACGCTTTCATTTAATCTAATTGCGTCGACACTCCAGTCGAAATCATGGTTTCCAAGAGTGTTAACATCAACACCAGCTTCTTTAAATGCTTTAGAAATAATTGTTCCTTTGCATTCGCTTGAAAGGAATGTTTCTTGCCACATATCTCCAGAATTGCATATAATCGCGCCTTCAGATTTCTTTTGTTTAATATATGTAACTAATTTAGATAGACCAACCGAATTTCCTGTTTCTTCAATTGCTCCATGGAAATCATTAAATCCCGCAAATTTAAGAGGAACAACTTTCTCATATTCACCACCAGATGTACTAGATGAAGTAGAAGTTGTTAAAGTTGTGCTAGTTGAATTTGAAGTCGAAGTAGTGGTTGTTATTTGAGTTCCTGATGTTGTATTTGACGAAGAATCACTATTTGAAGGAAAAGTGGCTATCGTATTACATGAAGTCATCAAGAAGACTGATAATATAGCAAGTAAATTGATTTTTTTCATATTATTTCTCCATTTATTGGCTTTTTTATTATAAATAAAAGAAAAGTAAAACACTAATAAAATGTGATATTTGTAATCATAATCAACAATAAACAAAATTATGTTGCTATCAAACAATAATAATTTGTAATTTTTATATAAATTACTAAACTAATTGCGAATGGAGGAAAAATAAATGGCAAAATCTATTAATAAACAAACTAGCCAATTACTTATCGCTTTAGCGTATCTTATCATTGGTATTTTATTTATTGTTTTTAAATCAGGTATCGTTGGATTAGTTCTTGAAATTGCATTAACAATTTTAGGTGTCTTATTCATTGTTAAAGGTATTTTAGATATTGTAAACAATAAGAAAACTACTGAAGGAATTATTCAAATTGTTATTGGAGCGGTTATTATTGTCTTAGGCTGGACTATTGTAGAAATTATTTTATTAGTTCTAGGTGTATTAATCGTTATTAAAGGTATTCTTGATTTAATTAATGCAATTAAAACTAAAAAAGTTACCCCAATTATCTACGCTGTTATAACAATTGTTGTTGGTGTTTTATTAGTTATTGGAAAATTCGCTTCTGCTGCAGACATCTTATTTATTATCATTGGTGTTGTCTTTGTTCTTGATGCGATTTTCATTGGTATTTCAGCATTATCAAAGAAATAATTACAAATATCTACACAAGAAATCATTTAAATTAAAAATAAGCATCTCCATTTGCTATTGGGGATGCTTATTTATTTTAAATCTTTAATAATTTTGATTAAGTGGCTTTTATATAGATCTTTCGCGTGAGTCATTGAATAATTAACATCATATCCTTCAGAAATTGATATTGCTTTAATAATTCCCAATTCTTTCAAATTATCTTGATTAATTGATGAATCAACTAATCCACAAATGCAAATTAATGGAACACGATGCTTATTAGCGATTTTGGCTATTCCATAAATTGCTTTTCCTTTTAAAGTTTGATAATCAATTTTTCCTTCACCAGTAAAAATATAATCAGCATCTTTTATTTCATCTTCAAAATGTAATAATTGTAAAATTGTATCAATACCTGATTTTAATTTGGCATTTAAAAAAGCATAAGAACCCGCTCCAAAAGCACCAGCTGCTCCACCTTTTGGAAGATTTGATACATCAATATTTGATATGTTATATATTAATGAAGACAAATGTTTTAATCCATCATCCAACATTTTAATCATTGCTTCATCCGCACCTTTTTGTTTGGCATAAACGAAAGAAGCTCCATCAGGACCATAAGTAACATTATTAACATCTGATAAACAAATTATTTCAACACCTTTTAATAATTTCTTAGTTTCAGAATCATCATAGGAAACAATATCTTTTAGTGTTCCTCCAACTGGAATGAATGGCTTATTGTTTTGATTATAAAATATAGTGGATAATGCACATGATGCTCCTACTCCCATATCATTAGTGGAACTACCACCTAGACCAATATATATTTTCTTAACTCCTCGTTTAATAGCGTCTTTTATTTGTTCTCCGATTCCATATGTTGATGTTTTGGATGGATCTTTATTGTTTTTTACTTGTGTTAATGCGCTTGAGGAAGCAATTTCAATAATAGCTTCATTATCTTCATTAATAAAATATTTAGTATCAATCATATTCATATATGAATCATGAACTCTAATATTTACTATTTGTCCTTTTTGAAAAGAAGAAAAAGCTTCAACAGTGCCTTCTCCTCCGTCCGCAATTGGAAATGATTTTATTATGACATTTGGAAGATATTCTTCTTTGACTTCTTGAAATATATTTAATATTTCTTTGCTTGATAATGACCCCTTAAACGAATCTGAAATAACAACTATCTTTTTCATAATATCATTTATTATAACTCACAAAAATAAATGTTACTTCAACAACTTCAAAAAGACTTTGAAGTAACTTTGAAGTAGACTTTGAAGTAACTTTGAAGTATACTTTGTCTAAGGAGAAATAAATATGCAGTTAATTGATATAATTCCAAATCTAACAGAAGAAAATAATGAACTTGAATATAAAGGTATTTTAAATCGTGACAATACTCTTTCTTGGCTAAAAACTGTTGATGGATTCGCTAATGCGGAAGGCGGAGTATTTTATGTTGGTGTTGAGGATAAAACTCTAAAATTAATTGGATATGACCAAAAAAGTTTAGATGGTGAAAAATTATTTTTTCATAACGAATTAAGCAACCATTTTTCCATAATGCCTTCTTATTTTATCGAAACTATTCCTTATAAAATAAATAATTCAATTAGATATATTATTAAAATAACAATAAATGAATCTTCAAAAAAACCATTAATTCTAAGACACCAGGGAATGCCTATGATATATGTAAGAAGAGATGGTTTTACTAGTCCTGCGACAGAAGAAGAAATTAGAAATATGGTTCTTAATTCTGATTTCCCTTCTTTTGATAAA
>JAQYER010000161.1 GCA_028723545.1 Caryophanales bacterium | reverse complement strand
AAGGAAGGCATTTCCATACTTCGTTATAGCACCCTCCTTAGAGGTCATAAGGTCGAACTGATTGGTAAGTTCCTTGTATGCGGTGTAGAGTTCCTTTGCAGCCCTTATCCTATCGGACATAACATCTTTGCTGCCACTTCCCCCTTTCTCCTCATCGACACCGAGAAGCCACTTGTATGCAGACTCGAGTTGTTTTACATAGGTTTTGTAGTTTTCATACTCGGTCTTGCTTATTCCGCTTGCACCCGTCTCATAGGCACTCACGAGTCTCTTGTACTCATCGAGGTTCTTCTTGACATCATTGGCAACATCGGTTCTCGACTCATTCGACTTGAGTATTTTTGCCGCAAGTTGCTGCCCTGCGGTCTCATTCTCCGAGGCGAGGGTTTTCATATCCTTGATGAACTCATTATACTCCTTTTGCCACTTGAGGAGTTCATCTCCACCATCTCCACCCGTAAAGGTAGGATATATAGGGAGATTGATTTGTTGTGCGGTAATCCTCGTCATCAAGTCCTTGACCGTATCATCGACTTGCAGAGGGTCGAAAGAGGCTCTAATCTTGGCATAAATCATCATTTGCTCCTCTTTACTCATACCCGCTATCTTTTCGACAGGATATTCCTTTGATAGCCTCCTTACACTCTTCTTTACCTCTCTCTGTATCTCAATATACCTTCCGAATGTATTATTTATCGCAACAGTGAAATTTCTCAAATATGCATCAAATCCCTTATTATCTTTAAGTTCATTTGCACCATAATAATGAGTAATGTCATTGGAGAGTTTTACAGCGGCATCCCTGAGTTTCTTGTAATACTCTATTGTATCGAGCAAGGACATATTGCCATCTTTCTTGGCTTCGTTATACTCCTTCTCGATTTCTAACAAATCTTGATAGTAAGAGAGCCTTTTCTCATAGTTTATTTGATTTTCTCCACCCTCCTCGAACTTACCCTTTATATAAGGGAGATATTTCTCAAAGAAATCAGTTGTGGTTTTTACGGAAATGCCACTATATGCCTCTTGTAATTGTTGGGCATCGGTTGCAACATTGTCTCCTAAAATATGGAATATGCCCTCCATCCCCTCACTCATCTTTCTCACGATAACGGCATACATCCTCTCAAACTCGGAACTCGTTTCAAATGCCTGTGTGAGTTTTCCAAGCCAAGAGTCAACATCCTCTTGAGACATCGTTTCCAAGTTCAATTCGATATTGTAGTTGCCCTCATCATTGAACTTATCCACCATTTCTTGAAGCAATTCTTTTTTCTTGCCAAGGTTTTTAATGTCCCTTTCCTCCTCCTTGTTGAGTTGATGAAGCCGACTTGTGAGATTGAAGACCTCTTTTGCGTGGTTTCCAACAAGTTCCAATGTCTCATTGGTAGCCTCCTTTACTTTTTTGGCTTGCTTAATAACAGAGCCAATGGTATTTGCAAGAAGGTATAGTGCAACAAGCAACCAGTTGTTCTTAAATGCCTTCTTTATGCTTTTTCCCGCTCCCTCTGCCGAATTTCCAAGTTTATCATACTGCATTTTCAACAACAACAACATCTTCTTATGAGCAGTTGCATCTTTCAATACAACCTTTTGCGTAGCAGCATAAGCGGCTAATGCCTTATTCGATGAGAGGAGGCTAACACGATACAAGCCATAGGCGATGAGCACCAACTTCATAATCTCATAGACATCTTTCCAGTTGTTTACGAGAAAACGCACCGATTTAACGCCAGCCTTGAGTTTATTATCCATCGACTTTCCTATGTCATTGAACATAATATCGATGGAGTCACGAAGGTTGGACATCTGTCCCTTGAGTGTCTCCGCCTGTATCTCCTGCATACGATAAAATGCTCCGCCCTCACTTGTTATCGACCTGAGTACCGCATCCACATCTTTGAAGGAGACCATTCTCTTGGATATTCTTGCGAATACCTCATCAACACCAACGGCACGACCCTCGAGAATGGAGAACCTCTTCGCCAACTCTTCGAGCATCGGTATGCCCGCCTCTGTGAACTGCCTCAACTCCGTACCTCTCAAGAATGATGCTGCCTTTACCTGACCATAAGCCAATATAAGCCTATTCATATCGACACCAAGACCCGCCGATATATCGGCAAGCATCCTTGTGGTATCATACAACTTATCAGTCTCGACACGATAGGCGGCAAGTTGCTTGGTATAGGTCACGAGTTCCTTAACTCGGAATGGAGACTTGATTGCCAAGGCAACGGTCTTGTCCCAAAGCAAATCCGCCTTCTCCTTGTTCTGCAACAAGACCTCAAGTGACCTTTGCTGAAGTTCAAACTCCTTCCTTACATTGATAAGTTGCTTGGTAAAGTTGATGATAGTGTAAACCGAGAAGTATGCTCCTAATTTCTGACCAAGAACGGCAAGTTTCGAGGATGCATTTGTAGCAACACCTGTGAGTTCGTTGTATTTGCCCTTGAGCCTATCTATTTCGGCGGTCAACTTCTCATAATGCTGCTTTCCTCTTTTTGTATTGGTGTTCTCATTATCTCTTGCGATATTGAGTTTCTCTATTGCATCACGAATTTGATTTATAGAGCCCGCGTGCTTGGCAAGTTTCATTGAGTCCTTAAATGATGTTCCACCAATGGCAGATGCGTCATTTATTAGGCTCATCGACTCAAGTTGTTTTTTTGCCTTATTTATTTCCGATGTAAAATCCGATATAGATGACTTCCTTATACCTAAAGAAACCATTTTCTCTTGTGCCGACGCAGCCTTTTCGAGCAAAGAGATATAGTTACTCAAACTTTTTTCATCAGTGCCAAATACATTTAGGTTTTTGCCTATGCCGCCAACATTTGTGCCATTTACCTTTCCTCCAAAAATTGTTTTTCTTACAACATCTAACTCATCTGCGAGTTGCTTGAGGTCTTTTGTAGTTACCTTAACTCCAGAAGATAACTTTTTTGAAAAGTCATCAGTCTTTGCAATCATACCATCAAGAGAATTATCCATCCTCTTGATTAGGTTATCGAGTTGAGTAAGGTCAAACCCTATATTCGTTTGTTGTGCCATATATGAATGTAATTTTGTTCATTATCAGAATATACGCATCCCCAAATCATTCTTGAGCAAGTTAGAGCCATCGATTATTTGAGAGTTCTTCATCT
>JAQYER010000160.1 GCA_028723545.1 Caryophanales bacterium | reverse complement strand
AGTAATTATTGTATAAGGAAATGTTCGGTCGAAACGGAATTTTTGTTTTTAAAAAAAGTAATGAATAATTAATTTATTGTTGTACTTGATAATTATAGATATAATTATTATTGGTTTTTATGGAAATATTATCACCTGCTGGAAAAATATCATCTGCATATGCGGCGTTCATCGGTGGAGCGGACGCGATATACATTGGAGGAAAATCATTCTCCGCGAGAGCGAGTATTGAGAATTTTTCTAATGAAGAAATTGAATCAATTGTGAATTTTGCTCACTCTATTGGAAAAAAAGTATATGTCACTATAAATACATTAATATTCCAAGATGAATTTATGGATGCAGTGAATTTTGCCTATTTTTTATATACGATTAATATTGATGGAATTATTATTCAAGACCTCGGTTTAGCGTATTATTTACACAAAACATTACCTTCATTAACTCTTCATGCATCCACTCAATTAAATTGCCATAATGTTAAGCAAGCTAAAGCATTAATTGATTTAGGATTTAAAAGAATTGTTGTATCTAGAGAGGCCAATATTGACACAATTAAAGAAATTAAAGCATTAGGTGTTGAAGTTGAAGTTTTTGTCCATGGGGCGTTATGCGTATCTTATTCAGGTAATTGTTTATTATCTTCTTTTATTGGAGATCGCTCTGGCAATCGAGGAAGATGCGCGCAGCCATGCCGAATGAAATATGATCTAAAAGAAGATAATAAAACAATATCAAGCAATTCTTATTTAATTTCGACTAAGGACTTAATGAGAATTGATCAATTATCAGCATTAGAAAAGATAAAGGTTGATTCTTTAAAAATAGAAGGTCGCGTTAAAAGCGATGAATATATTTATGTTGTTTCTAAAGCTTATAAAGATGCTTTATTAAAAATGGATAAATCAATTATTGATGAAGATAAAAATCAATTAATTAAAACTTTTAATCGCCAATTCACAAATGGTTATTTGTTTAATGAATCTCCATTTAAATTATTAAACACAAATACTTCTTCGCACATCGGAGAATTAATTGGTAAAGTCATTAAAATAAATAACAATCGTGTATCAATTAAATTATATAAAGATATATCTCGTTTAGATGGAATAAGATTTAATAATGATGAGCAATTCGGATTATCATTAGAAAAAATATTTGTTAATAAGAATCCAGTTGAATATGCCAAAAAAGGACAAATTATTGAAGTAATTAACATTGAAAAAGCAGATAGATTATTAGATTTAGATGTTTATCGCACGAAAGATTATTTATTAACAAAAGAAATAGAAAAACAAATTAAAAACAATATCAAAGTAGGAATTAAAGCTAAATTTATTGCCCATAAAAATCAACCAATATCTTTAGAATTATCATTTAAAAACCATAACGTTATTGCCTATGGAGATATTCCAGATATTGCCTTAAAAACACCAACTACAAAAGAAAGAATTATTGAACAATTAAATAAAACAAATGAATATCCATATTTTATTAAATCAATCAAAATTGAAATTGATGATTTATATATTCCAATTTCATCTATTAATAAATTACGAAACGAAGCATTAGAAAAATTAAGACAATCATTTATTGAACATAAACAATTAGAATTAATTAACTATGAACAAGAACGATTTAATTTAAATAATGATTTATCTCCGTTAGCGATTGTGAATAATATAAACCAAGAACAAATAATTAATAATTATGGGATATTATCTTATTCATCTTTTGATAATGATTACCATAATGAATTACGCGTTAATAATAAAAAGAATTTTAATTCGAAAAATGAATTAATGCATTTTATTGTAAATAAAGAGAATGATTGCGATTTAATTGGATCAATGTATTTAAATGTCACTAATTCATATGCATTAGATTGTTTATATCATTTTGGTTTCAATCACATCATTTTATCTTTAGAATTGGATTTTAAATCAATCCAATTATTAATTAATGATTATTATCTTAGACATAATCAATACCCATCTGTTGGATTATTAACATATGGGTATTTTGATATGATGATAATGAAATCTTGTCCAATTGGAACAATTTATCAAAACCAAAATATTCATTGCAATAAATGCCATAAACACACATATAAATTAGTTGATAGAATCAATGAAGAATATCGATTAATTGGTGATGAAAATTGTAATATTCATGTTTTATCTAATAAACCAATATGTTTATTTAATGAATTAGATGAATTAGAAAAATTAAATATTAAACCAATATTAATTTTTAATTTTGAAGATGAACAAAAGACGATGGACATCATTAATTCATATTATGAAAAAAGAAATATTCCTAATTCTTTTAACGGACATTTCTTAAAGCGTCCTTTATAATGTAAATATATGAAATTCACTGGAGCGATTTATAACATCAATACTTTATATAAATGCGGAAAATATTTGAATTCCGCAATTTTGATGTGCCCAAAATACGCTTACATTTATGAAGATGATTTTCCATTAGATGAAGCGATATCTTATTGTTTATTTAACCGAATTGAAGTCATTTTATCAATCCAAAGAATATTTCTTGAAAATGAATTAGAACAAATCAAACAGTTCATTACTAAATATAAAAATTATCATTTCCTTGTTTCTGATTTAGGGATAGTTCAAATATTTATCGATTTAGGTATTCTTGATCATGTTATTTATCATCCAGATACATTAATATGTAATTCATTAGATTTATCAATTTATAATCAATATCATTTTTTATCTCTTGGATTATCTAATGAAATTACAATTCAAGATGTTAAAGACATTTATAAGAACACGAACGCATCTATTTTTTATTTGATATTCGGTCGCAAGATGATGTTTTATTCAAAAAGAAAATTATTATCGTTATACAAAAACTATCGCAAATTAGAATTTGACAATAAAGATTTAACTTTAGTTGAAGAAAAAAGATCATATCATATTCCAATTTATGAAAATGATAATGGAATATATTGCTATCGTCATTATTACATTTCATTATTAAAAGATATTAAGCAATTGTCATTTTTAGATTATGGATATTTTGAATCATTGTCTTTATCAGATGACCAATATTTAATGATTTTAAAAATATTCAATGATTATCTTAATAATGATGTTTCTTTAGAACAATCCATCGCATTATTAAATGAATTAAATCTTCCAATTGAAGATGGTTTTTCTTATCAAGATACTGTGTATATTAAGGAGAAAATCGTTCAATGAGAAAAATTGAATTATTAGCCCCAGCTGGCGATTTAGAAAGACTTAAATACGCAGTTATGTATGGCGCGGACGCGGTATTTATTGGTGGAAAGAATTTTTCTCTTCGCTCGATGGCGTCTAATTTTACATTAGAAGATATTAAAGAAGGTTGTGATTTCGCTCATAAACATCACGCGAAAGTTCATGTTACATGCAATATTGTTATGCATGAATCTGACACAAATAATATTAAAGAATATTTATTAGATTTAGAAAAATGTGGTGTGGATGCGATTATTGCGTCATCATTAACTATTTTAAAAATGGTTAAAACATATACTTCAATGGAAGCCCATGTTTCCACTCAACAATCAATATCCAACTCAAAAGGAGTGGAGTTTTTAACTAATTTTGGCGTAGACCGAGTTGTTTTAGCTAGAGAGTGTTCAATTAAAGATATTGAAAATATTAAAAAGAAATCCAATATCGATTTAGAAGTTTTTATTGAAGGTGGAATGTGTGCTTCTTTTTCTGGAAGATGCATGTTATCAAATGTTATGACTAATCGAGATGCAAATCGTGGAGGATGCGCGCAATCATGCAGATGGAATTATGATTTATATCAAAACGATAAATTGATTTCTCCAAATGATCATGACTTTACAATGTCAAGCAAAGACTTGAATGCAATGGATTATATATCTAAATTAATTGATATCGGTGTTACTTCTTTAAAAATTGAAGGAAGAATGAAATCATTACATTATATCGCTACAGTGGTAAGCGCTTATCGAAAATTAATTGATGAATATTATTTAAATCATGAAATAAAAAATATTCAAAAATATAAAGACGAAATTTCGAGAGGAGAAAATCGACAAACTTCATATGGTTTTTATAACGGAGACGTCAAAGAAGAACAAGAAATATATAATGATGGTTTTATTGGACCTTCACACGAATTTTGTGGCATTGTTTTAGATTACGATAAAGAAAATAAATTAGTTAAAATTGAACAAAGAAATCATTTTGTTGGAAACCGCGAATTCGAAATATTATCAAAAGCTCACGGAGTTATTAAATTATTTGTTTCTGATATTTATGATAAAGATATGAATGTAATAGACGCGGCAAGACATTCACAAATGATTGTATATTTTTATTCAGATATTGAATTAGAACCTTTCGATTTAATCCGTTAATTATTATCTAATTAGATATAATTATTTTTATAAATAAT
>JAQYER010000159.1 GCA_028723545.1 Caryophanales bacterium | reverse complement strand
CATTCATTAAATATTTTGATAGCGTTTTTATCTGATTCTATTATCGTTATTGATTCAACTTCTTCTTTTAAAGCAATCATAAATTGATAATATCCAATTCCTAATCCCAACACTAAAACATTACCAAATGCGTTTTGAATTGGCTTTTTCATTGTATTAATTTCGTGAGGGATTACGCTCATCCAAATTTCATCTTTTTGAATTACGGCTAAAAAAGGGAATTCTTTATCAAAGAATCCAAGTGGGGTGTGTTCACTATAATAGTTGTTTGGATCAATATCTAATTCATCGTAAACAAACCCTTCAAACGGAAAATATGATAAAATGGATAATTGCCAATCATTATTTTTTTGTTTAGCAAAAGGAATTGATTTATAGAATTCATTATTTAAATATTTATCTTTAGATAATTTTTGAATATTTTTAATATTTGTAATTTTGTCTATTTCAATAAATTCATCATCATCGCAAGGAATATCCATCTTTTCTTTCATTGCCAAATAAAAAGACTTTTCAATTGAATATGATTTAATATATCGATCAATATCTGCTTGTTTAATGCTTCTTGGATAATATGTCAAATATGAAATGTAAAATTCCGCTGAAGACATATTCATCTCTTTAACATATAAATATCGATTGCATAAATCTAGTTGTTTATTATCTAAATTGATTTTCATTTATTGCATTTCTCCGAAAAATTAATAATTAGGTCTTTGTATTGTTCTTCAAATAATTTATAACTTTCAGCGTGTTTTGCACCGACAAAAGTATATTTCTCTTTATATTGTTCGTTACTCATGTTATTAAAATTAATTTCTAAGTTTGAATATGGGACGTAGGTATCTTTATCCCCGTGAATAAATAAGACAGGAACTTTTGATTTGGTTAAAGAATCTTTTGTGTCGCTATTAAAATTATTTTTATGGAATAAAATTCCAACAATTTTTCCACACCAAAAAACAAATTTTTCAATTGATTTAGGCAAATGATAATTTTTTAGATTATGAACAATTTCATCTTTAAGCGAAGCATATCCGCAGTCTTCAATAATACATTTAACATTATTAGGTAGAAGAGGATTTCCTGCTAACATCATCGCGATATGTCCTCCCATAGATACACCTAAAATAGTAAATTCATAATCATTATTTTCTTTAATTAATAAATTTAGCCAGTCAATCATGTCTTTAACTTCTTTTGGCCCCATTGAGAACCAATGCCCAGAACTAGAATCGGATGCACGGTGATTTATACAAAAAACATTGTATCCGGCTTGATAAAACATTTTTGCTTGAATAGCCAAAGAATAATATCGACCACGATATCCATGAATTAAAAATGCGACTTTATTCGAATTATTTCTAATCATGTATCCTTTTAATTTTTTATTGTCATATGATTTAAGTGTATATTCTTCAATTTTTTGCGCTCTAAACCATAAACGAGCCGGATGCATTTTATCTTTTTCACTTTCTAATTTGGAAAAATGTTTATCGTGTTTTCTTCTTGAAAAAGTTACATGATAAAAAAAACCACCAATAATAAATATAAAAATAATGAATAATAAGATTGCAGATAATAATGAAATTATTAAAATGTAATACCATTCCATGAACTAATTATACAATAATTACACAAAATAATGTAAAAGTTTTAGAATATGATAAACTTTAATAAAAGAGTAGTTTATATATGAAAAATAATAAATATCGCTGTAAATTATGTGGACAATATATTATTCCTAATCCAAATGGTTCTTGCCCAAAATGCAACGCCCCAAAAAACTTCATTATCATCATTAGAGATGCTGAAGAAGATGCTGAACCTTATAAAAGGAGATAATATGTATATTTTATTTAAAAATGCCAGAATTTTAACCATGGAAAATAACGATATTTTTCATGGTTGTTTATTAGTTAAAGATAATAAAATTGAATATGTTGGTAAAGACCAAGTATTTCCTTTTCATATTGATAAAATAATTGATTGCAATGGCAATTTATTAATGCCAGGCTTTAAAAACGCACACGCACATACAGCAATGGTTTTTGCTAGAAGCTACGCAGATAACCTTCCTTTACAAGAATGGCTATTTGATAATATTATTCCAATGGAAGAAAAATTAACTCCTGAATTTGTGTATGATTTGACCAAATGCGGGATTTTGGAATATTTAACAAGTGGAATTACATCGTGCTTTGATATGTATTATTATCCAGAAAGTATTGCAAAAGCAAGTGTTGATATGGGATTTAGAAACGTAATTCTTTCTTCAAGCACAAATGAAGATATTTCAATTCATCGAAATCGAATTTTGCAAAGCAAAAATAATTCATTAATAACATATAAATTAGGACTTCACGCTGAATATACATCTTCAATTGAGGATATAAAAAGAATGTCTTCATTAGCTAATGAATTAAAAATTCCAATGTATTTACATGTTAGTGAAACTCAAAAAGAAGTAAATGATTGTATAAAAAGAAATGGTATGAGGCCTATTGAATTTCTTGATTCACTTGGTGTCTTTAACTATGGTGGTGGAGCGTATCACTCAGTTTATTTAAGCGATAATGAAATTGAAATATGCCAAAGAAAACATATAGACATTATTACATGTCCTGGATCAAACTTAAAATTAGCATCTGGAATCGCTCCAATAAATAAATATTTTAATAGTGGACTTCGAATTAGTATTGGAACTGATGGAGCTTCATCAAATAATTCATTAGATATTTTTAAAGAAATGTATCTTACTTCTTGTTTGCAAAAAGTCATTAATAACGATCCAAGCGTGATGGATGGTTATGATGTTTTAAAATTCGCGACTGTTAATAGCGCGTTAACTATGGGTCTTAATGATTGCGATATTTTAGCAAAAGGCAAATTAGCGGACATTATAATGATTGATTTAACTAAACCATCAATGCAGCCAATAAATAATATTATAAATAATATCGTTTATAGCGGCAGTAAAGACATTATCAAAATGACAATGATTGATGGAAAAATTTTATATTATGATGGTAAATTCAATTTACCGTTTTCTGAAGAAGAAATATATTCTTCAACACAAAAAATAGCCGATTTATTAAAGAAAAAATAATCAATATAATTGAAATTATAAATATTTATCTAAAAATGCTTTTGTTAATTTAGAGTGATATTTTTCCGCTGCATCATGGTTCCAAGAAGCATATTCACCATATGAAGTGACATCTGTTTCACTAATTTCTAATCCTTTTAAAACTGGAATATCTATTTCTGATAAATAAGATAAATGTTCTTTCCTTTCGTTAGTATAATACGAATCAGAAACAACATATTTATTGCCTTCTTTTGAAATAGTGTCATTGAAATATACAGCGCCGTCTTTAATTACATTACCATTCTTATCAGCACCATTTGGTTCAATTCTAAACAATGTCGGAACATAACCGCTGTTATAGCCATAAATTGGATTATTGGTAGTTGATAAACCATAGTCATCTTTAAATTGTTGCCAACGAATTTTTGATTCCTCAGTCAATTGCCCATCCTCATCATATTCTCTAACTTTGTAATAAGTATTTCCGACTTTTACAACCGCATCTTCACACTCAAAAATATATAAATAATCATTTCCATCATTTAAATTTAGAGAATAATTAGGAAAAAAGTTATTTAAAACGTATTTACAATCGCCACAATTATTTCTAGAGAACATTAATGTGAATGGCTCTGAACCGCTATATTTTTGCTCTAATTGTTCTTGGGAAATATATAAAATATGTGGTAATTTAACTTTGCTACTCATATATTCGACAAAATAATCACTTTTTGAAAAAACATAATTTTTTGAAGAATATTTTTCTTCATATTTTAATTCGCCTTTATCAAATAAACCAAATCCTGGATCTTGAGTGATAGTAAAACCAAAAGTATCTAAAAGTTTATGGTTTGAATCATAAAATTCATTATGATTGATATAATAAATTAATACTTTATTTTGTATTTGATAAGGAGTAAGAACTTGATTTTTAAAAGTAGACCAGCATCCACACCCAAGTGAAGATGAAGTAATTGCTAAAATAAAACTATAACCATCATTAACCATTGTTGATAATGTGGTGTAATCAATTTCTTTTAATGAATCATAAGTGCTTCCATAAACTAGGTTAATTAATTCATTTTTGTTACAAGAAGCGATAGTGAAAGTTGAAAACGCAATCAAGGCAGTTAATGAAATGTTTTTCAATTTCATAGAGATATTCTCCTTTCAAATATTATTTTCAAAAATATACAATATTTTAGAAACATATTCAATTATTAATAAAACAGCGAATCCATTTTTATTTTAAGAATTAAGAAAATTATATTTATAATATAAGGAATTAATGTCAATGGATTGGACCCTTATCGTTATATCAAATATGTTTTAGAGAATATAAAAAAACATACCCATTGATGATTTGCTTCCATATTTAAAAGAAGTTCAAAAGATGATGTAATCCGCTATTTTCCACCATATCGGGATTTAACCGACGCCATCCCATGTGTCGGTTTTTAAATGTCTAGGTGTTATTTAACGAGTTTACAACCTGCCGCCTAAAAAGGTAGCAATTTAAATGTTGGGGCGTTAATCAATGACGTTTACCGTTTACCTAACTCTCCGCCTGAAATGGCTTGTTTTCTACTATTTATAGTAGAAATAAAAGAAAAGACACGCATTAAATTGCGTGTCTTGACATTTCCTAGTGGCGGAGAGTTAGGGATTTGAACCCTAGATACCCGTGAGGATATGCTGGTTTTCAAGACCAGTGCCATCAGCCGCTCGACCAACTCTCCAAATAAATAAACTTTTAGTGGTGGACCAACAAGGACTTGAACCTTGAACCATTCGGTTATGGGCCGAGTGCTCTAACCGATTGAGCTATTGGTCCGATACTTTAATGGTCGCTGCGGAGGGACTCGAACCCACGGCAAATCGGGTATGAACCGAGTACTCTACCAACTGAGCTACGCAGCGACATGGTGGACCTGACCGGGATCGAACCGGCTACCTCCTGAATGCAAATCAGGCGCTCTCCCAGGTGAGCTACAGGCCCAATATAAATGGTCGGGATGACAGGATTTGAACCTGCGCCCTTCTGCTCCCAAAGCAGACGCGATACCAAGCTACGCTACATCCCGAAATTCTTGCAATGGCGCGCCTGACACGGATCGAACGTGCAACCCTCAGATTCGTAGTCTGATACTCTATCCAATTGAGCTACAGGCGCACATTATTCGCCAATTTGCCTATATATATTAGACTTATTTTTCTAATATTACAAGAAAAAATTTTGCAAGATTGGAGGTTCCGGTCAGAGTCGAACTGACGGTCGTTGAGTTGCAGTCAACTGCCTTAGCCTCTTGGCTACGGAACCAGTGCGAGTTTGATTATATCATTACGCTTATTTCGATTCAAGATAAATTATATATTAGTTTTATGTTTTTAATAATGTTTTTATATGATAATATATAAAAATATTTATTTGGTACCGCTATGTTGATAGGAAAGCATCTTAAAAAGTATTACGCAAAATATTGGTGGCTATTTGTTATAGGTATTTTTGCATTGATTGGTGTTGATTATTTAAACACTATTATTCCAGAACAACTTGGTGCTTTAGTAAGATTGTTTTCAAATCACACAATTGCAAGCGAGATTAATGTAGCCGATATTTTAAAAATCATTATTTACCTTTTAGGTAGTGCTTTTTTAATCATGATTGGAAGAATTATTTTTAGATTAACTATTTTCCGCGCTTCAAGAAATATCGAGTCAGAATTAAGGTTGGAAATGTTTTTAAAGGCCGAAAGACTTTCACAAACTTATTATCATTCCACCAAAGTTGGTACCATTATGGCGTGGTTTACCTCCGACTTAGAATCAATTGAAGAATATTTGTCATGGGGAACAGTAATGCTTATAGACGCTTTTTTTATGTCTATATTTGTTATTGTAAAAATGTTTTTGCTCAACTGGGCATTATCTTTAGTTGCCATTATACCAATTATATTAATTATTGTTTGGGGAGCTCTCGTTGAAAAATATATGTCATTGAAGTGGCTTGAGAAACAAGAATCTAATGATAGAATCTATGATTTTGCACAAGAGACATTCACAGGCATAAGAGTAATTAAGGCTTTTGTAAAAGAAACCAAAGAATTATTTGCTTTTAGCAAAATCGCTATTAAGAACAAAAAAATCAACATTGAGTTTGCTCGAATGTCTATATTATTCGACATCATTATTTCCTTAATTATTAACATATCATTGTGTATTATTCTTGGATGTGGAGGATATTTAGTATATTCATGTGTCACTGGAACTCCATTTGAATTATTTGGTACAAAAATTTTGCTTGAAGCAGATTCACTTGTAACTTTCATTGGGTATTTTGATACGCTAATTTGGCCAGTTATGGCGCTTGGCCAAATAATCACTATGAGGAGTCGCTCAAAAGCTTCTTTAGAACGCATTTCGCAATATTTAGAACAAAACGAAGATATTGTTCATATACAAAACCCAATCCATTTATCTAATCCTAAAGGAAAAATAACTTTTAATAATTTTTCTTTTAAGTATCCAACATCTAATAATAATTCTCTTTCAAACATATCACTTGAAATAAAACCAGGTGAACTGATTGGAGTAGTTGGGAAAATAGGATCAGGAAAAACTACATTAATGAACTCGCTGCTTCATTTATATAATATCGAGCCAAATTCAATATTAATTGATGATATTGACCTAATGAAAATCGATTTTAGTGAATTGAGAGATATTATTGCCTTTGTGCCTCAAGATAATTTTTTATTCAGTGACAAAATTAAAAATAATATTTCTTTTGGTACTGATAATCCAACGGATGAAGAAATTAAAAAAGCCGCTATTTTTTCCGATGTTCATAGCAACATAGAAAATTTCCCAAATAAATATGATGAGATTTGCGGAGAACAAGGAGTTACCTTGTCCGGAGGCCAAAAACAAAGAATATCTATTTCAAGAGCGTTTATAAAAAATGCTCCAATTATGGTTTTAGATGATTCTGTAAGCGCAGTCGACACAAAAACAGAGGAAACAATTTTAAAAAATATTCGCGACGAAAGAAAAGGTAAAACTACTATTTTAATTTCCTCTCGTGTATCAACAGTGGCCAATATGGATCGAATCATTGTTTTAAACGATGGGAAATTGGAAGCTTTTGACACACACGATAATTTATTAAAAATATCTCCAACATATTCAAGAATGGTTATTCTTCAACAGCTTGAAGATGAGGTGAAAGGGGGCAACTTATGAATAACGAAGAAATAATGCGCCTCCATGGTGATGTAAAGATACCATTTAAAAAAATGGTTAAAAATATTTGGAAATACCTAAAACCAGAAACATTATCTTTCATTTTAGGATTGCTTTTAATATTTATTAACGTCGTTTTAGATATCATTCTACCTTCATTTATAGGTGGGGTTACAGATAACTTAGTAAACGCCAAAGAAGGAGAAGTCATTACTATTGCGAAACTATTTACTATTGATAATAGTGAAATCAGTTTGACTATTATTATTGGATTAACAATCGGATATGTATTGATTACGATTATTAATCAAATTTTCATTTATTTTGAATCAATGATTCTTCAAAAAGCTGGCCAAAGAATAATTTATAGAATAAGAATGGAAGTGTATGAACATATCGAAAATATGTCCATCAATCAATTTAATGAAATGCCAGTCGGATCACTAGTGACTAGAGTGACTAATTATACTCAAGAATTATCTCAATTATTTACTGATGTATTAGTTAATATTTTACGTAATACATTAACAATTATTGGCACATATGCAATTATGTTCACCATTAGTTATCAATTATCATTAATGATGCTAATTTTCTTAGTAATAGTATTCGTTGTTTCGTTTTTCTTTTCCAAAGAAGTTTCTAAAATATTTAGAAAAGACCGAAAACAAGTATCTAATTTAAATACATTCTTAAATGAAAATTTATCAGGAATGAAAATCATTCAAATTTTCAAAAAAGAAAAGCAAAAAGAAAAAGAATTTATTGAAAAAAATAACGCTTTATTAAAAACACGTTATAACGTCGTTGTTGCTTTTACTTTATATCGTCCGTTTATTGCCTTCTTGCAAGTTGTTGCAATGGCAGTTGTTTTCTATTTTGGAATTAAATTTTCATTAACTTGTGGAATGATTGTTTCGTTTTATTTATATATTTCAAAGTTCTTCCAACCTATTCAAAATTTAGCTGACCAAGTTAACCAATTACAGAGAGCTTTTACCGCTTGCGAAAGATTGTTTAATTTATTAGATGTTAGTCCGGAAGTATTAGATGAAGAAGATGCAATCGATGTTGAAAATTTCAAAGGAAAAATTGAATTTAAAAATGTTTGGTTTGCATACGATAAAGATAATTGGGTATTAAAAGATGTTTCTTTTGTAGTTTACCCAAAACAAACAGTTGCTTTTGTCGGCGCTACCGGAGCAGGTAAAACAACAATTTTGGGTTTGATTGTTCGAAACCACGAAATTCAAAGAGGACAAATATTAATTGACGATATTGATATAAAACACATAAAAATAAAATCACTTCGAAAAGCAATTGGTCAAATGCTCCAAGATGTATTCTTATTCAGCGGATCAATTAAATCCAATATTACTTTAAATGACGACTCATTCTCCGATGAAGAAATTGCTAGTGTTAGTGATTATGTAAATGCTTCATCATTTATTAATAAATTAGAAAATAAATATGATAGTGAAGTGATTGAAAAAGGAGAAAATTTTTCAAGTGGACAAAGGCAATTGTTATCTTTTGCCAGAACTGTCATACATAAACCACAAATACTAATTCTAGATGAAGCAACAGCAAATATTGACACTGAAACCGAAGTTCTAATTCAAGATTCTTTAGCGAAAATCAAAAATATTGGCACAATGTTAGTTGTTGCCCATCGTTTATCAACGATTCAACACTCAGATTGTATAATTGTTTTGCAAAACGGAAAAATCATCGAAAAAGGCACCCATCAACAACTTCTATCACAAAAAGGTTATTATTATAAACTTTATCAACTGCAATTTGAAAAGAAATAAGATAAAATATTTTTAAGGTGGTAAATATGGAACATGAATTAACAACAGGAAAACTTCTTGATGAAAATGGAAATCTTAAAGAAGCAGGTTTTTCTTATCAATTAGTAAAAAAATACAATAGAAACGCAATAAAAGCTGGTAAATCAAGAATCAAAGAATGGGATTATTATTACGTTGGCAATGATGAATATGGAGTGGCATTAACTGTTGCAGATAATTCTTATATGTCATTGGTGTCAGTTTCTGTCCTAGATTTTATTTCAAAAAAAGAAACAACGAAGTCTATAATCAAGTTTTTTAGTAACGGGAAATTAAACCTTCCATCCTCTTCAAAAGAAGGCGATGTAAATTATGAAAACAAAAACTGTTCATTCAAGTTTCTCCACACTGAAAATGGAAATCGTAGATTGATTGTCCATTATAAAAATTTTGAAAATAAAAAAGATTTTCGTTGCGATATTTATTTAGAAGAAACAAATAAAGACACGATGGTCATTGCAACACCATTCAAAAAGAAAAAACACTTCTATTACAATCAAAAAATTAATTTACTCCGCGGTCACGGTTACGCAAAAGTGGGGGATAAATTATATGATTTAAATAATTCATATGGTGTTTTAGATTGGGGAAGAGGAGTTTGGACATATCGAAATACATGGTATTGGTCTAGCGTTAATACAACATTTGAAGGAAAAAGAATCGGCTGGAATCTAGGATATGGTTTTGGTGATACAAGCGCTGCTAGTGAAAACATGTTCTTTTATAATGATCGTGCTTATAAACTTGAACATGTTAAATTTGAAATCCCTTTAAATGAAAAAGGAAATGATGATTACTTATCTCCATGGACATTTAGAAGCAACGATAACAAGATACAAGTTGTATTTACACCAATTCTTGATCGATATAGCGGATCGAATGCAATAATTATTAAATCAATCCAACACCAAGTTTTCGGAAAATTTAGTGGCTCAATTGAAATCGATAATGGTGAAATTGTCCAATTCGATAACATAATTGGATTTGCTGAAAAAGTGTATAATTGTTGGTAAAAATCAAAACAAATCATTTAAGGACCATAGGTCCTTTTTTAATTATTCATGTTTAACTAATTTGTTAAAATATATGCAGGAGAAAAATTATGAAACTGTTTAATTTAAAAGAGACATATTCAGGAGATATAGTTCCTCGATCTACCGAAGTAACTTATTGTGGTGTGTCCATTTTTCGTGATGCGTGCTATCAATTAGTTTCCGCTTTTTTAATTACTTACATTACATTTGCAGGTGTTTTAGGAACAGGCGATAGCTATTTAGCCCAAATGAGTGTAATCAACATCATTATGATTGTTTGTCTTATTTGGGATGGAATTAATGATCCAATAATGGGATGGATAATTGAAAAAGTTCATTTTAAATCTGGAAAATACAAGCCATGGATATTAATTGGTGCACTTGGAAATACTGTAGTCGTCTTAACTTTATTTCTAGCTAGACCAACTGGATGGGGATTTGTTGCCTTATTTGGTGTGTTCTATTTCTTATGGGATCTAGTGTGGACAATAAACGATATTGCTTATTGGTCAATGCTTCCTTCTTTAACACGAGATGAAAAAATTCGAAATCGAATTACATCAGTTATGCAAATATGTATTTCTATCGGTGTATTTGCTGTTTATGGTGCAGTGCCAATGCTTGTTAGAGCAGGACACCAAGCACATGACTATGGTGTTATCGCTATTGTCGTAACTCTCTTATTCTTATTATCCCAAATCGCTCTTGTGTTTGTTTGTAAAGAGCACAAAAGAGATGAACAAATTGAAAAGCAAGAACAAAAAGATGCTTCATTTAAAGATATGTTTATCTTATTAAAGAAAAATGTTCCATTTAGAAAAAACATGATAGCAATCTTATTAAATTATCTTGGAGGTGGAGTATTAGTTGGATTCGCTGTATATTATTTCTATTTAATGTACGGATATGGTTCAAATGGTGGTGGAACAATTCAATTCATCTTCACAATTATGTATGCGATAGGAACATTAATCGCTCAAGTTGCATACCCATTTTTATCAAAAATACTTAACAGAAAAAAATTAACATTAATCGGAACAATTTCATTTACTGTTGGATATGCAGCGATGTTCTTATTGGGATTTCCATTATTCACTAATTCCCCAATAGCGACAGGAAATTTAATATTCCTCTTGTATTTGTGTGGAATTATCATTTTCTTTGGCCAAGGAATACACGCAGTGTTAATAATTATCCAAATGCAATCAACAATTGAATATAACGAATGGAAATTCGGTGAACGAAAAGAATCAATCGCTTCTTCCGTCCGCGCACTAATCGCAAAATTTGGATCAGCAATTCAAAGACTATTAATATATTTAACCCTTACATTAAGTGGCTTATACGCGATAACAACAGAAATATCAAATATTGAATATATGTCAAATGCAAAAGAGGGAATATTTGGCCAAATGAACACTGAACAAATTGCAGAATATATTAATTCCAACATTATTCAAGGCATCCATAATTGGCAATTTGTTGTTTTGGCAATAGGGATGATTATTATTCCTGCCATCTTAATGTTAATTTCAGCCATCATCGCATATCGATTTGAAATTGACGAAAATAGTTATTCAAAAATATTGAGCGATTTAAAAGCAAGAGAAAATCACATCTAATATTTGAATAAATTCATTTATTCAATATCTTACACTTAAGAACTACAAGTATTTTTTACTTGCAGTTTTTTTCGCTTATGTTATTATATTTATCACATCGCGGGGTAGAGCAGTCTGGTAGCTCGTCGGGCCCATAACCCGGAGGCCGTAGGTTCAAATCCTGCCCCCGCAACCAAGACAATAATAGGACACTTTGTGTCCTTTTTTTGTTTTGTTTGCCGGCAGTACCTACGGCCTCCTTAAATAAAAACGTAAGCGTTAAAGATTTCCACACTCGAACTAGTGAATCATCCGTTGTATCTTCCAAAAATGTAAAGTAAATCTAAAAATAGATTTGGCCAATAGCATACGACTACTTTTCTTTTTCTATCATTCTTTATTGGTCCATCAGTGTATCGAGCGTGAGGCCTTAATAAAAGTGGACCAATATGAAGGCTTTTATAATATGAAAATGATTTTGATTCTATATGTTTATGAACCTGTTTTTTAGTTACGAACACACCGTATTCTAAAGTTCCATCATAAATACAGTCGGCAGGTATAAATCCTTCAATTGCTCCATCAAAAATGCATCGATCAATAAACTCTTTAACAAATTCTTTATTTGAATTCAGCTCTAAATTGGCCTTTTTAATTCGCTCTGTT
>JAQYER010000158.1 GCA_028723545.1 Caryophanales bacterium | reverse complement strand
ATCAACACCTTTTTCAATAACTAATACTTTTGAATTAGGATTTTTAATTAATAATTCATAAGCACAGAAATATCCAGCCGGACCTGAGCCAACGATAATAACATCATATTTCATAATAAGCCTCCAAAATAAAAGTTCCATGTAGATGAAACTTTTTTTGTAAGAAATTCTTACAACATATTATAATACAAATTCAAAGAAGATAAACTATTTTCACAAAATTGTAATGTGCATGCCACTTCATAGAGTTACTGCAACATATGAAGATAATTTTCTATTATTTACACTTATTGATATATCGATTTTAAATGTCGTTTGATGATCTGATAAATATTTACTCTTTTAAACATTGTGGTGTGCCGTTTCTCTCAGTACTGAGGTTTTTGTCACACTTATTACATTAAAACAATTCTTTCTAATCAATAACTAGATGAAACATTTTATTCAGTACTAAGGTTTTTGTCACACTTGACAATAATTACCTTCTTTCAATCAAAATAAAAACACTAGAAGTTGATTTTTCTAGCGTTTTATTTGATTTAGTTACGAAATCTTAGTCACAGTTTTACTATTTAAATCTAATTGATAGAAATGGGCATCTCCAAACGCTAATTTAGGAATGTAATTTAAGAAATATAAATAACCAGAATTTGATATAGCTAAATTTGATCCGTAATAAGTTGAATTATATCCAAGAATTAATTCTTGAGTGCCATCTTGTGTTGCGGTTTTACTTACTTTATAGAAACCTGCACTACTAGCCGCTGTTGAAGCATATGAATAATAATAAACATAATCACCATATAATAAGATTTCATTTGGATTAGTTTTGCTAGAAGCAATCTTTGTGCCCTCTCCTAATGAGGTAAAATCAGTTCTTCTAACAGAATTATCAATCGTGCCATTATAAATGTAGAAGATATTATTTCCATCAAAGGCGAATTGTTTTACATTTTTAATATTGCTTGATAACACAGTTCCTTTTAAGCCTTCAGTTAAAGATGTGATATTAGATAATGACATATATTCAATATTTCCATTATCTTGACCAGTCGCACAATTAATGTAATATAATTTGCCATCTTTAAGAGTGAAGTTTTTCGCTCCATCGACATCGGAGAATTTAACATATTCACTTCCATCTAACTTCATTCTAGATATGCCACCAGCTAATCCAGCCCAGTTATAATGTGTTGCGTATAAATATGTTCCATCACTAACCATATTTCTAACATCGTTGGAACTAATTTTTTCGGCTTCGCCACCAGTTTTTAAATTAATAGAATATAAATCATTATTTGTTAACATAGTAACTTGATTGAAATACATTGTGTCATTGTAAATATAAAAATCTGCGACTTTATTTGAAGTTAATTGAGAAGTCTTTTTAGTTAATTCGTCATACACATAAAGGGTTTTACCAGCATACATATTTAAATAATATGTTTTTGTTCCTAAAATTATTGTATTACCTCCAGTATTAAGTGGAGTAACTTCAGGCGCGACAAAACCATTTAATAAATCGACTTTTGTTTTGTTTGTGACATTATAACGATATAAATGTAAATCGGTTGTATCAATATAAACAATTGATGTTGATGATTCGACATCAAATCCATTGACATTTTCAGTAGCAATTATTTGTTCTGGTTCTCCACCACTTGTTTTAATTCTCCAAACCCCTTTATTTGAAGCGTCAACATAAGAGAATAAATCAGTATAATTATAATAAAGATAATCATTCTTAATTGTTAAATATTCTCCCGCTGCATTGGTTAATTTTGTTGGTGTAACTGAAGAAGAAGATAAGTCAATATAGCCAATATAGTCATTTAATGTACCATTGACTGTACAATATAATTTATTGTTATTAATAATATATTCATGAACCTTTTCTTGAAGCACTAATGCAGTTTGATTAGAACTAAGATTTAATTTATAAATGTAATTTTTATCATTACCGTTTGTGAAATATAAATAATTTCCATAAATTGAAAGATTATCAGTTTTACCTTCAAATATTTTTGTAACAATTGGTTCATTTTCTGTGTCTGTTGCATCTACTTTATAAATACCTGTTTTTTCTGCTTTTAAAGAATTACAAGAATAATAATAGATATTTGAATCATATTTAACAAAATCACTAATATTACTATCTGTATATAATACTTTTGCTTCACCACCAGTTATTTCTTTGACAGAATTTAAGAAAGGGGATCCAGAAATAAATAAAGCAGAAGAAGGACTGTATCTATTGAATTCTTTTGGTGACGAATAATCTAATTGTTTAAGCTCTGCTGATGAGTTTAATGAATATAAATATGATTCATGTAATCCATTAGCAAAATAAATTGTTCCATCACTAGAAACAAATACAGGCATATCTTTCTTTTGCGCTTTGATATTTAATGTTGCGGTTAATGTTTCAGTGTTATAGTTTTTATTTGTTATTTCACATGTATATGTATAACTTCCTACTTCGATAGCGCTAGTAACTATTTCATTATTTGCATTTTTAATCGTTTCTGTTACGTTTGTACCTTCTGGAAGGATACCAATTAATTGAATATCATTAATGTGATCTAAGCCATCATATGTAACTGTTTTGCTTTCGTATTCATATCCAGAAAATGTAGCTTTAGTAATAGTAAGTGTTGCATTCAATGTTAAATCATTATAACCATCTTTTGATAATGTAGCGGTTGCTTGATATACACCAACATCTACATAACTATTTCTACCAACATAATTAATTGTTGTATTTTCTGGTGCGCCACTCACTTCGTTAAGAATGTGAGAATTACCATCATAAACAACTGATTCGCTATCAAATGTAACTCCAGTGAAATTTAATTTTGAATCATCAATACTAGTTGTGCTACTTGGTTCAGAAGTGTTTGAAGAAGATTCCTCTCCACAAGATGATAGAAATAATCCAAATAATAAAGGTAATAAAAAATAAACTCTCTTTTTCATATATTTCTCCTAAAATAATGCATTATCATAATCGTATTTTTCATTGTGAGCGACAATAAATGGAAATGATACAATACTTAAAACTGATGATAAGACAATCGCTAATAATAACGCTCCTACACCAATTAAGAATCCTAATATAGCGAATAATATTTTCATACCAATTAACCACATGAATCCATCTAAGTCCCAACTAAAGATAAGGCCAGGGAATTTAACGGTTAATCCAGCACACCAGAAGAACACATCTCCAATGTATGAGCCGGAAAGGATACAATAAATCATTGAAAATATTCCATAACCAACTCCAACACTAATTAAAACAGAGAAAATTGGTTTTAATGTTTCCTTATATGGTGAAACTAATAACAACACTAAAAGTGAAACAACAAGAGCAACGACACCAGCTGCAATACCCCATCCATACGATATTTTTCTTGTCTTAGACGCTTTAATTCTTTTTGCGATAGCGGCTTGCTTTGCTCTTTCTTTTTTGACTTGTTCTAAACAATCTTTGTGATAATATGTTTGACCAACTGAAACAGTACGAGTAGTTCTACCTGTTCTTTCAGTTTTAGTAATATCTTCTGAAACCAGATCATCTTCAGGAATGTCTTTTCCACATTTCGCGCATACATGTGCTTCATTTTGATGAATAACTATTGTCTCTTTAATCACTGGAACTTCTTTTGATTCTTCTTTTGATTCAGAAACCACGTTGTCTTCTTCTTTATTACTTAACAAACAATCTAAAGAACAATTAAATGTTTTTGATAATTCCTTTAAAGTATAAATATCTGGTTCATTTTCATCATTTTCCCATTTACTTACTGTTTGAAAAGAAACATTTAATTGATCTGCCAAATCTTTTTGAGTTAAGTGTTTTTCATTTCTAAATTTTTTGATTTTTTGCCCAAGAGTCATAATGGACACCTCCTTAGAAAAAATATTCACTTTTTTGGCGAAAATAACAATAACTGAAATAGCGAACTTACTCGCTAAAGAATAGAATTAGAAATTTTTATTTATAAAAATAAATAATATCCATAAATAATTATTGTTCTTTCAAATTCTATTATATATATATAAATATATATTTCAAGTTGAAATTTTGTAAGACAAAATTGAATGAATACGTGATTCAGATATTTTTAGAATAAAAATATAATACGTTTTATTAGTGTTTGTTTCTATTCTTTTGTTCGTTTCGAAATTGTTTTATTTGCTCATTAGTAGCGACATATTTTTGCAAAATTTGTGATATTTGTTTTATTTCAAAGTCGGTAATACCTAATTCATCTAACGATCTATACCATGTTTTAAAATCACTGATTGTATAAACAAAATTAGAATCTATCCCAGAGCCATCTTCTAAACTACAAAAAATGACTGCGTTCTCAATTTCATATTTATAATTGAGTATTCGATCTAAAACATCACAGTGAGATTCATTTTGTAATACTGGATTATTATGTGTTATATCACCCTTATATGGATCGTCATATCGTTGAATCCAACACTCATCTTCGTCATTTCCAATTATGTGACCAACCCATCTTTTTGTTTCAATACAAAATATTCCTTTTCTTGATACTAAAACACAGTCGATTTCGGTTTTTCTACCATTTTTAAGAGGCAAAAGTAAATTCACTAATAAATATTCAT
>JAQYER010000157.1 GCA_028723545.1 Caryophanales bacterium | reverse complement strand
CCTCTCCCAGCTAGCGAATTAGCGGATATTGACATCTTCGAACCATATCCTGATAATTAAAAATATGGAAAATAATAATATCGAAGAAAAAATTGAATTGTTGTTATCAAAACAAAGAAATGAAAAGCTAGAATCATTATATTCAAAACTGAAAAGGAATAAAAATGCTCTCCGATTTTTATCTTTGCTTTTTTCTATATTAATTCTTTTAGCGGTTATAATTTCTTTTGTTTCATCAAATTTTATGTTTTTAGTTTATATTGGTGTTCCATCAACATTAATATTAATTTCATTATTTTTCTTATTTAATCATAGAATAAATAAAATCGAAGTTGATATAATAATTGAAGAAAATAAACCACATTAATTTTTATGCATATTAGTCCGATAAAAAATTTAAATGATATTAAATCATTAATTACATTATCTAATGATATCTTTTTAGAATATTATCCATTAATTCTTGGTGAAGATATGACTAGATATGTTCATGAATTATTTTTTAATGAAAAATATATTTTAAATGATATTAAAAATAAGACTGAATATTATTTCATTAACAACGAAGAAGAAAATATTGGTTTTATTACTATCATGTTTCATCCTGCGCATTTATTTGTTTCAAAAATTTATATCATAGATAAATATCGCAAAAATGGATATGGAACAAAAGTTTTTGATTTTATTAAATATCTTGCCTATATCCATAATTATCAATGCATTCTATTAAATGTAAATAGAGCAAATTATCCATCAATCAAATTTTTTGAACATCTCGGATTTAAAAGAATTTATGAAGATACGATTGATATTGGTGATGGATATTACATGGAAGATTATTCATACCAATACGATTTATAATAATTAACCTCGTTAACTAATTTGAAAAAATTTCATTTTATAGTGGAATTTTTTTCTTCAATTATTCATAATTTATTTTGTTTTATATGGAGGTCAATAATTATGCTTTTATCAAAAGATGCTTTTGTTAATGAAGGCGATGATTTAATTTTACAAATCAATCAACAAGCAAGAGCTAAAAAAGAATGCGGAATAGATGTTATTAATTCTTCTATTGGATCTTTATATGACGAAGATGGAGTTTTATCTGTTCCATCAACAACAAATAAATATATTAATGAAATATCAATTTTAGATGAAAATAAAACATACCCATCTTGCCAAGGCCCAAGAGAATATCGCGAAGCAGTAATGAAGTGGGTATTCAAAGGATATTACGATTTAGTTAAAGATAATTTTGAAACTTATGGTGCTTATTCTATGGGTGGCACTGGAGCGTTATTTTTATCATTTAGAAATTATGTTGATACTGGACAAACTGTTTTAATTCCTTCTTTAGGATGGTCAAATTATGAAGCGATGATTGAACAAAGAAACGCTAAATACGATTATTATGAAATGTTTAAAGATGGTGAATCAATTCATGTTCCATCAATTATAAATAAATGCGAACAATACAAAAAAGAAGGAAGAATTGTAATATTAATTAATGATCCTTGTGAAAATCCAACTGGATATTCATTTTCTCGTGAAGAATGGGTGGAATTAATTAATTATTTTAATGTCCTTGCCAAAGAAGTACCGGTAATATTAATTTTAGATATTGCTTATATCGATATGGAAAAAGATGAAAAGTCGCGATTATTTTTCTCACTTATTGATAGAATCAATAAAAATATAATGGTTCTCATTTGCTTTTCTGCTTCAAAATTATTAGGTATATATGGATATCGCGTTGGAGCGTTAATTGCAATTACAAGGGATAAACAAGATATTGAAGACTTTAAAAAATCGATTCCTAGTGTCATTCGCACTTCTTGGTCGATGGCGAATAAAGGGATGGCGGCATCAATTCCATATATTTTAAATGACAAACAATTAGAACAAGAAGTAAAAAATAATAATGAAATGTTATATAAAAGAGGGCAATATTTTTATCAAAAATTAAAGAATATTGGGTTAGATCCTCTTCCTTATAAAGCCGGATTTTTTGTTACAGTTGACACTCATAAAAACGCTAGAGAAATTACCGAGAAATTAAAAGATAAAAATGTTTATGTTGTGCCATTAAAAAAACGATATTTAAGAATCGCAATATGTTCTACTCCATTTAAGAAATTAGACATTCTCGCTGATGCCTTAAATGAGTGCATAAACAAAGAATAAGAGTCATTGACTCTTTTCTTTTTAACTAATTGGACTATAATTTGAATTTATGGAAAAAATTACAAATAATTACCACACTCATACATATCGATGTGGCCATGCTTACGGCAAAGAAGAAGAAATGATTCAAGAAGCTATTAAAAACGGAATCAAAGTTTTAGGCTTTTCTGAACATTGCATTTTTCCAAATTTAAATCAAGTTGGCATAAGACCAAATAGTGATGAATTAGATGATTATGTAAAGACAATAAATGAACTAAAAATCAAATATAAAGACCAAATCAAAATATATGTTGGAATGGAAGCAGAATATTACGAAAAATATAAAGATTGGTATGAAACATTATTGACTAAAAAAGGAATCGAATATTTGATTTTAGGACAACATTTTGATTTTCAAGATGGGTATTTCAAATATTTCTTTTCTAAGCAATCACAAAATGATGAAGATTTAAGAAGAAAAGAAGTAAAAAATTATGTTGACTCAGTCATAAAAGGAATTCATTCCGGATTTTTTAAAATAATTTGTCATCCAGATTTCTTTTTTCCAGAAGCAGGAACTAAATATTTAGATGAATATGAAAGAATAATTATTGAGGCTGAAAAGCATCATCTACCAATTGAAATAAATATGGGAGGAATTAGAAAGTGTTTTAAAATTAGTGATAATCCTCCTACATTTAAAATTGGAGAAAATATTGATAATGTTTATCCAAATCCAAAATTTTTTGAGTTAGTCAGTAAATATAATGTAGATGTTATTATTGGAGGAGATTATCATTGTCCAAATGAAATTAGTTATAACACTGATGAAATCGCTTATTTTATCGTTAAAAAATATCATTTACATTTAATTGACAAGATTGATATCTAAAATTCATTGTTGTTATTTTATAACTTAATTAGGTGTGATACAATTTTTAATTGTAGGAAACACAATTGTTTCATCGAGGCAATAATCATGAATAAATTAGATGACGCAAGACAAGAAATTGATTTAATTGATAAACAAATGGCGGAATTATTTTCACGTCGAATGGAAGCATCAAAAAATATTGCTAATTATAAAAAAATAAACAATCTTCCAATTGCTAATAAAGAAAGAGAAGCAAAAATAATATCAAAAAATAGTCAATATGTTGATGAAGAATATCGACCTTATTATCTTGATTTTATTAATAAAACAATCAAAATCTCAAAAGATTATCAACAAAAATTAAACGCAATTAATGATGATGTGATTAAAACATTGGTGTTGCGTGGATCAACAATTTTTATTAAAGACCATATTTTGGAAGAAGCTTATTTATATTTAAATTTAAATCGAAAAGTTTTGATAGTTTCAGATGATAATGTTCCAAACAAATATGTCGAAACATTACGTTCACAATGCCATGAAACAGTTGTTTATATTGTTAAACATGGTGAACAAGCTAAATCAATAAATTTTTATGAAGATTTATTGTATTGCTTAATTAATAACAATTTCACTAGAACTGATTGTGTTGTTGCTTTAGGTGGTGGAGTTGTCGGCGATTTAGCGGGTTTTGTCGCTTCAACATATATGAGAGGAATAAATTTTTACAATATTCCAACAACATTATTAAGCCAAGTGGACTCTTCTATTGGTGGAAAAAATGCGATTAATATGTATCGAACCAAAAATATAGTCGGAACATTTTATGAACCAAAAATGGTATTAATTGATAAAACACTTTTATTTACACTAGATAATCGATTAATGCATGAAGGGTTAGTGGAAGCTTTTAAAATGGGATTAACAAATGATAAAACTTTAGTGGATATCATTATGAATTCCACTGATTTATATAAAGATCTTGATAATATCATTTATCGTTCATTAAAAATTAAACAATCTATTGTTGAAAAAGACGAAAAAGAAGCTGGATTAAGAAGAATTCTTAATTTTGGTCATACATTCGGACACGCGATTGAAGAAATTGAAAAAGGCAATTTATATCATGGTGAATGCGTTGGATTAGGTATGCTTTATTTATGCAGCGATAAAATGAAAACTTTAATTAATCAATTTTTATTGAAATATTGCTTACCATCTAAATGTGAATATAACAAACATCAATTAATTAAATATATTAAACGAGATAAAAAAGTCGATGGTGGAGATGTTAATTTGGTCTACCTTGAAGATATTGAAAAAGTAATAATGAAGAAAATCAATATTAAAGATTTAGAAAAGCATTTATTAAAAGGTGATTTATGCCAGATGTTTTAGGAAAAAATTTATCAATTGAAATTATTGGCCAATCGCATTCAAAGATAATTAAAGCGACTCTTTTTGGTATGCCAAAAGGAATAGAAATTAATCAAGAAGTTATCAAAAATGCTTTAGCGAAAAGACGTCCAATATTGAACATTGATACTAGTCGAATTGAAGATGACAAATTTAATATTGTTTCTGGTGTTAAAGATGGCTTTAGTGATGGAAATCCTTTTTCAATCGAAATTGAAAATAACAACATTAAGTCAAATGATTATGATGATTTAGAATATATTCCTCGTCCGGGACACGCTGATTACGTGGGTTATATGAAATATAAAGATGAATATGATTTTCGTGGAGGAGGATTTTTCTCTGGAAGATTAACTTCACTTATAGTCGCTATTTCATCAGTAATTATCGATGCATTAGAAAAACAAAATATTTATATTGGAACTCATATTTTAAAATGCGGAAATGTTATTGATTCACATATTGATTCACTCGAAGACATTAAAGCAATAAATAATAAAAGAATTGCGTTAAAAGATAATTTAGAACAACAATTAGAAAAACAAATTAATGAAATAAAAGAAGATCATGATTCAATTGGCGGAATAACTGAAACAGTTATTTATAATGTTCCATTAGGCCTTGGCGATAAACATTTTTCTTCCTGTGAAGGTTTAATTTCTAAATGTATATTTGGAATTGGAGGAATTAAAGGAATTGAATTTGGAGATGGTTTTGAATTCGCTAATAAAGTCGGTTCAACAGCGAATGATGAATTTATTATTAAAGATGGAAATATTTCAACAATTACTAACCATAATGGTGGAATTAATGGTGGTATAACTAATGGCATGCCTATTGTTTTTAAATGTGTTGTTAAGCCAACACCATCAATTAATAAAACACAAAGAAGTGTCAATTTAAAAACGAAAGAAAATGTCTTAATTAATATTAAAGGTCGACATGATCCGGCAATTATAAGGCGCATTCCAATCGTCATTAATAGTGTAACTGCTCTTGCAATATTCGATTTATATATTTCTGAATTCGGAAAAGAGGTATTCAACAAATGGAAAAAAGATACGGAATAATTGGCAAAAGCCTCCCTCATTCATATTCAAAAATCATTCATGAACATCTTTTTAATAAAAAATATGACATTATCGAATTAAATGAAAAAGAGTTCGATGTTTTCATTAAACACAAATCGTTCTCTGGAGTTAATATTACTATTCCATATAAACAAAAAATCATTCCATATTTAGATTATATTGATGAACACGCGAAAAAGATTGGTGCAGTTAATACTGTTTTAAATAAAAATGGAAAATTATATGGATACAATACCGATTATTTAGGTTTCCTGGATTTGATTAAAGTTAATAACATTCAAATAAAAAATAAAAATGTTTTAATTTTAGGCCATGGAGGAACTTCTAACACTTGTAAATATGTAGTTAATAAATTACATGCGAAAAGGATTGATGTTGTTTCTAGAGAAAAAATTGAAGGAACGATTAGCTATGAAGAAGCATATAAATTGAATGATGTTCAAATAATTATTAACACTACACCAATTGGAATGTATCCACATAATTTTGAATCGCCAATTGATATATCTCATTTTGATAATTTGGAAACAGTTATCGATGTTATTTATAATCCATTACGCACAAAATTATTAGTGGATGCCAAGAAAAGAAATATTAAATATTGTGGTGGGTTATATATGCTTATCTCACAAGCAGTATATGCTTCAATGTATTTTCAAAATAAACAATTAGATTTATCAATTGTTGATGAAATATATACTGACATTCGTTTTTCAAGAGAAAATATTGTTTTAATTGGAATGCCAGGAAGTGGAAAATCGACTATCGGACCCGTTTTAGCGAAATATTATAATTGTAATTATGTTGATGTCGATGATTTAATTGAGAAACAAACAGGATTATTTGTTAAAGAATTCATTGATTTTAAAGGAATTGATGAATTTAGAAAATATGAATCAAATGTCATCAAAGATTTATCAAAAAAACAATACACAGTTATTTCTACCGGTGGTGGAATTATTCTCAATGAACAAAATATTGATAATTTAAAACAAAACGGAATTATTATTTTTGTTGACCGAGACTTAAAATATTTAAAACCAACTGACAATCGTCCACTTACAAACGATTACGAAAAACTTAAAAAGCGTTATGAAGAACGTTATGGTTTATATACTAAATACGCTGATTTTATTGTTAAAAACAATAATGATATCGAAGATACAATAAAGGAAATAATAAAAATATTTAACGATTATGAAAAGAATATTAATAATTAACGGACCTAATATAAATTTATTAGGCATTAGAGAAAAACAAATTTATGGCAATAATTCTTATGTTGATTTATTAAATTTAGTTGACGAATTCGCTAAAGAAAATGGATTAGAAATAACTAATTATCAATCAAATCACGAAGGAGATATTGTTGATAAAATTCAACAAGCATTTTTTGATAATATTGAAGGAATTGTTATTAATCCAGGAGCGTATACTCATACAAGCATCGCGATTTTAGATGCTTTATTAGCGGTTAAAATCCCTTTTATCGAAGTTCATATATCAGATGTAACTAAAAGAGAAGATTTCCGACAAATTAGTTATATTAGGCCATATGCATTAACTTCGATTATCGGTGAAGGAATTGTTGGATATATTAAAGCATTAGATATTTTAAGACGTTTATGAATATAAAATTTTATCCATCTCATCTTTATGGTGATATTTATCCACCAATATCCAAATCATATGCACATCGATATCTTTTATCAGCGCTTTTAAGTGAAGAAAAGACACAATTAGTTTTAAATAATTTATGTAACGATGTTAAAGAGACGATTGAAATTATTAAAGCATTTGGAAAAAAAGTAAATTACCATAATTTTTTATTGGAAATAGAAGGAAAAATCAAACAATCTGATCAAATTGAATTTAATGTATTAGAATCTGGTTCAACACTTCGATTTATTATTCCAATCGCCATGTGCTTTTTTAATAAAACAATTATTCATTGTTCAAAAAGACTAATTCAAAGAGGAATATCAATTTATAGCGAATTATTTAAAGATAAAAATATCGATATTCAAATTATTAATGAAGACATTGTTATTAATGGCAAATTAACACCAGGACAATATAGTTTATTAGGAAATGTTTCTTCTCAATTTATTACTGGATTATTATTCGCTCTTCCTTTGTTAAATAAGCCATCAAGTATCGAAATCAAAGGTGAAATTGAGTCGAAAAATTATATTGATATGACGATTGATGTTTTAAAAAAATCTAACATCAATATTAAAAATAAAAACAATACATATTTTATTAAACCATCCTTATATAAATGTCCAAACACCACAATTGAAAAGGATTATTCAAATGCCGCTTTTTTAGACGCTTTTAATATCGATAAAAATAATAAAGTCAATGTATTAGGATTATCAAAAAAATCAATTCAAGGTGATAAAATTTATCAAAAATGTTTTATCGATTTACAAAATAACAAAGTTATCGATTTGAAAAATTGTATTGATTTAGGCCCGGTTTTATTTGTTGTTGCATCTATTTTAAATGGAGGAACATTTATTAACACTAATCGATTAAAAATCAAAGAATCAGATCGCTTAGAAGCCATGAAAAATGAATTAAATAAATTCAATATTAAAATGGAAATATTAGATAATTCATGCATTATTTATCCATCAAATATTATCTCACCTCAACAAGCACTTGATACATATAACGATCACCGCATTGCGATGGCTTTATCAATTCTTGCCAATAAATTTGGAGCGGTTATTAATGATTTTAATGTTATCAAAAAATCTTATCCAAATTATTTAAATGATTTGATATCATTACATGCAAAAATAGAAATATTATGAATAAAAGAAAAAATATATTGATTGTTGGATTAGGACTTATTGGAGGAAGCTATGCGAAAGGATTAACCAAAAATGGTTATCATGTTTTTGGATTAGATATTTCTGATAAGACAATTGAATACGCTTTAAAAAATCAAATTATCGAAAAAGGATTTACGTCTTCAAAACCAGAAATATATGAAAATATCGATATGATTATCATCGGGTTATATCCGGATAAAATCGTCGATTATATTCAAGATAATCAACAATATTTTAAAGAAAATACTTTCATTAGCGATGTCGCGGGCATTAAATGTTCATATATATATGAAATTAAGAAAATATTAAGAAAAGATTTAATATATATCCCTCATCACCCGATGGCGGGGCTTCAATTATCTGGAATTGAAAATTCAGATGAAAAAATATTTGAAGGAATGAATTTTATTATTACACCTGATGAATTTGACACGAAAGAAAATATCGATACATTATATGATCTCGCAAACATATTAAAATTTAAAAATGTTAATGTTCTCGATGTTAAAACTCATGATGAAATGATTACTTATTTATCACAATTAACCCATGTCATCGCCATATCATTGATGACTGAAAAAGATTCGACACATTTTATTAAATATACTGGTGATTCTTTCCGTGATTTAACTCGGATTGCGACGATTAATGAAAATATGTGGTCGAAGTTATTTTTAGAAAATAGGCAATTATTAATTCCAGAAATTGATTTATTTATTAACCAAATTGTAAATATCAAACAAACATTAATCGATAATGATGAAGAAAAATTAAAACAAATAATGATTCTTTCAACTCAAAGAAGAAAGAAATTTGATGAATAGAAGTGGAGGCGATAATTATGAATATGAATTTTAAAAGAAAATTACCGATTCCTAAAGAAATTAAAAATTTATATCCTTTAAACGATGATTTAAGAAAAATAAAAGAAGAAAGAGATATAACATTAAAGAAAATTTTAAGAGGGGAATTAGATAAATTCATTTTAATTATTGGACCTTGTTCCGCTGATAATAAGCAATCGGTTTTAGAATATATTTCTCATTTAAAAGAAATTGAACCTCTGGTAAATGATGAATTATTTATTATTCCAAGAATATACACAAATAAACCTCGCACTAGTGGGGAAGGATATAAAGGCATGCTTCATCAACCTAATCCAAATGGTAAAGAAGATATGCTTGAAGGATTAATATCAATCCGAAAATTACATTTGGAAGCTTTAGAAAAATATGGTTTTACATGTGCTGACGAAATGCTTTATCCAGAAAACCATCGATATTTATCAGATATTTTATGCTATGTCGCAGTGGGGGCAAGAAGTGTTGAAGATCAACAACATCGATTAACCGCTTCGGGAATCAATGTTCCTGTTGGAATGAAAAATCCAACTAGTGGTGATTTATCAGTTATGCTTAATTCTATTAAAGCTAGTCAAAATCCACATATGTTTATTTATCGCGGATGGGAAGTTGAAACAAAAGGAAATCTATATTCTCACGCGATTTTACGTGGTTATGTTAATAAAATGGGAGAATCAATGTCCAATTATCATTATGAAGATTTACTATATTTAAACAAATTATATAAATCTTTTGATGTAAAAAATCCAAGTTGTATTATCGATTTTAATCACAGTAATTCCAATAAACAATATTTAGAACAAATTCGCATCGCGAAAGATGTTCTTCATTCTATGAATGAAAATCAAGAAATATATCGTTTGGTTAAAGGATTAATGATTGAATCTTATTTAGTAGATGGAAAACAAGATATTAATGAATGCATCTATGGTAAATCAATTACTGATCCATGTTTAGGATGGGAAAAAACAAAACAATTAATTTTAGATATCGCTAACGAAAGAAGAAAAATGAAATCTAAAATTAATCATTAACTAAATTAATATTATTGATAATTAATTATTATTTTCGTTATTTAACACCATTTCTCGGGCATATTCTAATTGCTTAGGAGTAACTTTTTCGCCTGATATTAAATGGGCAATTTCATTAATTTTTTGTTCAAGATTAAGTTCTTGAATATATGTGTAAGTACGGTTATTTTCGATTTTTTTCGAAATCAATATATGGTGATCACTTTTAGAAGCTGCTTGTGGCATATGAGAAATCGCTATTACTTGAGAAATCAATGAAATTTGTTTGATTTTTCTTGCGACTCGTTCAGAAACTTCTCCTGAAATTCCAGTATCAATTTCATCAAAAATAATCGTTGATATTTTATTAGCTTTAACAAAAATGGATTTAAACGCAAGCATAATGCGGGAAGCTTCGCCTCCAGAAACGATTTTTGATAATGGTTTTAATCCTTCTCCAACATTTGTTTGGATTAAAAAATCAATATTATCAATGCCGTTATCTTTTAATTCAATATCGTCTTTAAATTCAATTTTGAATGTCGCGTCTAACAATAAATCTTTTAAATTATCCATTAATTCTTTTTCAATTGTTGATGCGACATTTTTTCTTATTAGAGATAAATCTTTACCGACTGATAAACATTTTTGATATATTTCTTCTTTTTGTTTTAATTTGTTTTGAATATCAAATTCAATAGTGGAATGATCTCCAACTAAATTATCTAATTCATCAATATATGCGATTAATGAAGGAATATCTTTTTTATATTTTCTTTCAATTTCTTTTAAAGTTTGTTCCCGTTCAAGCAAATCATTCAATTCATTTGGATCATATTCTAAATCGTTGAATTGTTTTACTAACTCTGAAAATATATCTTCTAATTCAAAATAATGATTATCAATATTTTCAATCGTTTCATCATATTTATTTTGATATTTAGATAATTGCTTTAAATTAGAATTTAATTCATATAATTTATCTAAAAAATCAGAATGAATTAATTCATTAGACATTTGAGATAATTCATAAATTTTATCGTAATTTTTTAGTAATGATATTTTTTGTTCAATATCTTCTTTTTCTCCAATTATTAAATTAAGTCCTTTTAATTCTTGAAGTTGATATTGATAAAATTCTTTTTGAGCGTCGATTTTATTTTTCTTATCAACTAATTGGTTATATTCGTTTTCAATTTTTCGATATTCATTTAATAATTTAGAATATTCATTTTTAAGTCGATTAATAACGTCATAATTAAATCCATCAACGATATCTAAATAATTGTCTTCATTTAATAATTTATAAAAATCATATTGATTGTGAATATCCGCTAAAAAGCGAGTAATTTTATTTAAATCAGTTAAAGAAATATTCACTCCATTAATTTTAATAGTGGATTTATTTTTCGATATTGTTCTTTCGATAATTAGTTCATTATCAATAAAAGGAATATCTAAATTAGTTAATATAGCGTTTAATCTTTTATTATTAATATTAAAATACCCTTTAATAGTGGCTTTATCTTCGCCAGTGCGAATTAATTCTACTGAAGCACGAGCGCCTAAAAGCAAAGATAAAGAATCAATAATTAATGATTTACCCGCGCCAGTGGAGCCAGTTAAAATTGTAAATCCATCTTGGAAATGAATATCGACATTTTCAATGATTGCTAAATTAGAAATAATAAGTCTTGTTAACATAGTTAAAATTATAATTTATCTATTAATTATATTCAATTATTTATCAAAATTATGAGAATAGAAAAAGACTACCTAATCATTAAGATTAGATAGCCTTAACTAGTTACATTGGTCGAATAATTACTTTATCATTTACATAATCAACAACAAATTTTTGTTTGGTGTTAATTAATCCAGAAATAATCGCACGAGCAATAACGGTTTCAATATTTGATGAAATGAATCTTTTAATTGGTCTTGCTCCAAATTCGTATGAATATGATGAATCAAGAATATATTTTTTCAAATTATCAGTAAATGAAACTGAATAATAATTTTCTTTTAATCTCTTATCTAAGATATTCAATAATTTATCAACAACTTTGATTTGAACATCTTTGGTTAAAGGATTGAAATAAACAATTTCATCGATACGATTTAAAAATTCTGGACGGAAACGACTTCTTAATAACTTATTAACTTCATCTTTTTTATTATTAAGTAATAGATCAGAGCCGAGATTTGAAGTCATAATAATAATGGTGTTTTTAAAATCAACAACACGTCCTTGCGAATCAGTTAATCGACCATCATCAAGAATTTGAAGTAGTAAATTAAATACTTCTGGATCAGCTTTTTCGATTTCATCGAACAAGACAATGGAATAAGGGTTACGACGAACTTTTTCAGTTAATTGTCCACCTTCTTCATAACCGACATATCCTGGTGGGGCTCCAATAAGACGAGAAGTTGAATATTTCTCCATATATTCACTCATATCAATTCTAACCATGTGCTCTTCACTGTCGAAAAGGTTTTCCGCTAAAGCGCGAGCGACTTCGGTTTTACCAACGCCAGTAGGGCCTAAAAATAGAAATGATCCAATTGGTTTATTTTGGTCTTTAATACCCGCTCTTTGACGGATAATCGCATCAGACACTAAATTAATCGCATCATCTTGTCCAATAACTCTTTCTTTTAAAGAATCGGCTAAATGAAGTACTTTTTCTTTTTCACCAGAAGATATTTTTGAAACAGGAATATTCGTCATCTTTGAAACAATTTTCTCTATTTCTTCTTTAGTGACAACTTCTGATAATATTTGTCCTTCTTTTTCATTATTTTCAATTTGTTGCAACTTCTTTTCTAAATTTGGAATATCGCGATATTGAAGAGTAGAAGCTTTTTGATAATCACCATTATTAAAAGCATTATTAAGTTCAAATTTCATCTTATCGATTTTAACTTTTAATTGTTTGGCTTCTTCGATATCTTTTTTCTCATCTTGCCATTTCTTAGTTAAAACATCGGCTTTATTTTTTAAATCATTTAATTGATTTAATAATACTTCAAGACGCTTTTTAGAAGAATCATCGGCTTCTTTTTCAAGTGCGACTTTTTCAATTTCTAATGTTTTAATTTTACGATTGAGTTCATCGAGTTCAGTCGGTGTTGATTCGATTTCAACACGAATTGAGGCACATGCTTCATCGATTAAATCAATTGCTTTATCTGGTAAGAATCTTGATGTGATATATCGATTAGATAATGTTGCTGCTGCAACAATCGCGTTATCGGTAATTTTTACCCCGTGATGAGATTCGAATTTTTCCTTTAGACCACGCAAAATAGAAATAGTGTCTTCAACAGTTGGTTCACCAACTAATACTGGTTGAAATCTTCTTTCCAAAGCACGATCTTTTTCAATATACATGCGATATTCATTTAATGTTGTCGCACCGATACAATCAATTTCACCACGCGCTAGCATTGGCTTAAGCATATTTGATGCATCCATTGCTCCGTCGGTTTTACCAGCGCCAACAATTAAATGAATTTCAT
>JAQYER010000156.1 GCA_028723545.1 Caryophanales bacterium | reverse complement strand
GCTCTAATTCTCGCACGGTATGATCCAGGTACTTTTGAGAAATCTTCGCCATTCTTTGGAATAAACATGCATTCCATATTTGGAATTTTTTCTCCAGCAACAGAGAAACGAGTTGGGCGAACATCTAAATCTAATTTAGTTTCTGTTTCACCTTCAATTGAATAAACTTCGAGGTCATAACCAGTTGAAGCAACTTCTTTTTCAAATACTAATTTCTTTAATGATTTTTCATAACGGAAATTATTAATTTTGCCAGGAAGTTCTTTTTCTCCTTCGGTCATTGATAATTTTCTTAAGCGAAGGACGACATTATTGTCATTTGTGCGATATATATCAGATGAATCATTTGGGTTATTTAATTCTAAGAATATCATTCCATATGAGCCATCACCACTCTCGCCAGTTTTCATATTATAATCAGTTACATTAACATGAAGTGTTGATGTTTGTCCTTGTGTTAAGCTAATACGTTTAAATTGTTTGTAATTATCTTCACCAGCAAATTCAACCATAATGGCTGGTAAATTACCTGACACTAATTCAACTTCAACATCAAGAGAAGTGATTGTATCTAATTGAGCATACCAAGCAAGTAAAGATGCCCATTCTTTTGTTTCACCACGATTGAATCTAAATTCCATATATTCATCGTTAGATGTGTCAACGATGTAATCTTTATAATTTTTACCATCTTCAACTTTAGTGTTATAAGCAACATTAGTTTCAATTTTACCAAAATTTGTAAAGATAGATGAAGAGCGTCTAAATCCATTTACAGTTACAACACATTCTCTAGTAATTGCGCCATCTTCAGTAACACATTTAATCTTAGTTTCACCATTATTAACACCTGTTACTAAACCAGTTTGATCAACTGTTGCGATGTTATTATCTTCACTTGACCAAGTAACATTTTTATTTGTTGCTGTTTCAGGTAAGACTGTCGCGGTTAATTGAGTTGTAAAACCGCAATCAACAGAGGCGCTTTCAGCCAAGTCAAGTCCAACGACTTTGACGACTTGAGAAATTCCCGTGTCAGATGAATTTTGTGATGGATTACATCCAGCTAATCCAGCCAGAGATAAGGCGAATAAGCAACTAATTGCTATTTTCTTGAATTTTTTCATTGTTTACCTCCTAATTTAAAAATTCTTTATTGCCTAAAATTTGAGCCATTTTTTCAACAGGACAACTACACATTTCTAAAGTTTTCCATTCTTTAGTAATTGTTCTAAATTGTCCGACAGCGACATCTCGGTTAGCACTCCAATCAGGTTTCCATGTCGCGCCTTGTTCTACCCACCAGTCGCCACCGATATTCGCTACATATTTTGCATCTTCAATATCGATATCTTTACTTTCGTCCCAAGTAATTAATCGAATATCTAATGTTGAATAAACATATTCAATATCAACCATGTCTAAACCTAATAAATCTATTTGCGATCCAAATGGGTGATAATTGAATCCAGTTGTTTCTTTATCTAATAAAATTTTTGTTGTTTTATTATCTTGGTCGTTATAAATTCTTCCTTCAAAATATTTATTGTAGTCATTAACAAAATTTTCATCATAGAATGATCCGATTGGATTTGCGTGTTCTAAAAACACCCATCCGCGGCGGCTTGAATAACCATATATTTTCATATTTTTAAATTCAATACCGGTATTGGCTGATCTTCTCATTCCGTCTTGAGCGTATATAGTTGACCAAATACCTAAAGATTTCCAATCAGCTGGTTTCATACAATCTCCTCCTGGTCGAGGATTATGTTTCCAGTCATTCCATTCACCACAATTAGGTAAAGCTTCGTGATATTTACCATATACAGTTTCTGAAACATCATATTGAGAAGCCACATCAATTAAATATTTATCTTTTAATGTTTCAAATTGTTGTTCTTTTGTTGAGTCATATTTCTCAACATCAATATTGATATCTATTTTATTTGCAGATAAATAACCTTCTTTGATTCCTAATTCAATATTTGAAGAGAAATCAAAACTATTTTCTGCGATGTTTTTAAGCATATATTCAAACATTTTATTAAAATCACGATAAATATAATTGCTTTCTTGTTTAACTAATTCAAAATAAGATGTAACAATTATTTCATCATCATTTAATACGTTTTTCATATAAGGCAAATTACCTTTAACATCTTCAATAAATAATGAAGAATGATTATTTGTTTTAGCTTTATTAACATATGATTCAACTTTGACTTGGTTGTAATCTTCTTCAATGTTGTATGGAGCGACTTTGTAATTTTTGTTTTCTTTATCTAAAGTCGATAACATTCCATATAATCTTCTATTTGCAAAACTATTTTGATATGAATAAAAATAACTAATATCAGTTTTGTTTAATGAAGAGGCTTTTTTAGCAAATAATCCGCCTAAATCTTCAGGAGTAAAATTTAAACTAATTGTATTAACATATTTTTCAGAACTTTCATTATCAAAATAAATGAATTTATATCCTTGATATGTTTTGATAGTGTTTTCAACATATGGAGATAAATCATCACCTAAAACAACAATGTAGTCATATTCTTTAGATGATACTTGTTCTAAAAAGCGTTCAGCATATGACGTTCTATCGTTACCTAAATCATATAATTCTAAATTGACATTATATTTATTGTGTTCATAAGTTTCGACTAATTCACGATAGATATCGTTATGATATTCTCCTTCATATTGATACCCACTAGTGACAAGAAGGACATCGCTTTGCTCATATATTCTTGAACTGTCACATCCAGTTAATAATAATGAAGCGGTAAGTAAAAATATTATTTGTTTGTGTTTCATAATTATCCTTTCACTGAACCGATAGTAATTCCTTTAATGAAATATTTTTGTAAGAATGGATACACTAAAGTGATTGGAAGCATTCCTAAGAAAATTTGAGCTGCTTGTAAATTCTTACTGCCTAAATTTTTCAATGATTCAATTTGTTCAGGTGTTAATGTACCATTGCTCGCTAACTTGGATGGATCACTACTTTCAATCATTGTGTATAAATAAGATTGAAGTGGATAAAGTGTTGTATCTGACATAAAGAAGATACCATCAAACCATGAATTCCAGTGGCCAACTGCTGTAAATAATACAATCGTGACAATAACTGGAACAGAAATTGGAACAAATATTCTAAATAAGATTTGGAAATGATTACATCCATCAATTAATGCGGCTTCTTCGATTTCTTTTGGAATGCCTCTAAAATAATTCATTAACATTAAGACAAACCAAACATCACAAGCGCCTGGAAGAATATAAACAAGGAAATTATCAATTAATCCTAAATTTAAATATAAGATGTATTGAGATGCTAAACCGCCACCAAAGAACATTGTGAATACGAATATCCACGCAATCGCAGTTCTTCCTTTAAGAATTTTATTAGATTTTGATAAAGGATAAGCAGTTAAAATAATTACTAATAACGCTAAAGCGGTGCCTAATATTGTACGAGCAACAGAAATACCAAACGCTTTAAAGAATTCTGGCTTTGTTGCTAATATTTTATATGCATCAAATGTAAATCCTCTTGGAAAAATACTAACTAATCCAGCTGAAGTAAATTCATCGCCAGATAAAGAAACAGCTAATAAATGGATAAATGGGAAAATACAAATAATAGCTAAAAGGCCTAAAAGGAAATAGTTGATTACGACAAATGCCTTACGAGATTTTGATTGTTTAATTGCCATAGTTGCCTCCTAGAAAATTCTGTATCCGAATTTTTTATAAGCAAAATAGTATGTGCCACCAACTAAAACACCACCAATAATGCTCTTCATTAATCCAACTGCACTAGATACCCCCATACCCGTATCGAGGTTTTCAGCGATTTGACGATAAATAAATGTATCAATAATATCGCCACCAGCATAAACCATTGGATTATATAAAATATAAACTTGATCAAAGTTACCATTTAAAATTCCACTAATAGATAAAGTAGAAATTAAAGCAACAGTTGGAAGAATACCTGGAAGAGTGATGTGCCAAACTCTTTGTAAACGGTTTGCACCATCAATTTCTGCTGCTTCATGAAGTGACATATCTACTCCAGTAATTGCAGCAAGGAAAATAATCATGTTATATCCCATTCCTTTCCAAACATCAGAAAGAATAACAATTGTTCTAAACCAGTTGTTATCAAGGAGGAATAAAATACGTTCATGCCCAAAGAATTCAACCATGGTGTTAATAATGCCATTATATGAAAACATTTGAGAGAAAATACCACCTAAGATAACCCAAGATAAGAAGAACGGTAAGAAATAAGCTGTTTGAACAATTTTAGCAAACCATTTCTTTCCAACTTCGTTAATAAGTAATGCAAGTAAAAGCGGAACAACGATTCCAAGCACTACTTTTGAACCGGCGATAATTAATGTATTTTTAATGGATTGACCAAATGCTTTTAATTGGAAAGCATAAGTAAAGTTATCAAATCCATTCCATTCATTTCCAAAAAACGATGTAGAACCTAAACCAAATTCTTGGAATGAAATAATAATTCCAAACATTGGTCCATATTTAAAGATAAGAGTGAAGATTAATCCAGGGATTAACATAATCCACCAAATTAATTGTCCGTTTTTCTTATCAAAACTTGAAAGACGTTTCTTCTTTGGGGTTTCTAATTGTTTTGGATTAGCTGTAACAGTTTCTTGTAATTCCATAATAATTATTTATGCGCATTAAACCATTCGTTAACTTCGTTCGCGCATTTAGTTCCGCCTAATGTGCCCCACTCATTGACATAGCTATTCCAAGAAGCATCTACATCTAATTGGCCCATAATTACTTTGACAAAATATTCAGAAACGTGGGTGGCAATTTGACCACCAAATTTCTTTTGTGATTCAGTAGGAACATCATAGAACTCATCATAAACAGTTCTTCCTGTTTCACGGGTATCTAAAATTGCTTTCCAAGCACCTTCATCGGTTAATCTACCATAAATGTTTGCAAACCAGTTGGCTTGGAATTTTGTTGCCCCATGATCATCTTTCCATTCAAGATATTGAGGATAAACAGACCAAAGATTTTTTAAATGGTTTGTCCATTCTTTAGGCGCTGGTTGGCTAGCAGTTGGGTCGATTTTAATTTGTTCTTGGAACAAGTGATATTGTGTATCAACTTCATTTGGATCATAGAATTGAGTTGGAACCCAGCTCCAAACATATCCTTCTTCAGGAGTGCATCCAGGTTTTCCGTCCCATTCAACATAAGCATTAATCATCTTCATTAAGATTTCAGGATGCTTAAATCCTTTTGTACAAACATAATAATAAGAAATTTGTTGACGAGGAATAATCACAGAAGCAGCATCGGCAAGAGGGATTGGCGCGCACGCCCAATCTTGAGTAGGTAAAAGATCTGCTAAAGGATATTCAAATTGCCACCAAGGACCAAATAAAATACCAGTTTTGCTAGTTTTAACAGCAATTTCAGCCATTGAAGCATCAGTTGCAGCAAAATCAGTAGAAATTAATTGATTTGAATATAAATCAGCAAAGAATCTTAACGCTTCTTTAGTTGCGTCAGTTGTTTCAGATGCGACTAATTTTCCATCTTTTTCAATCCATGAGAATGGATTTGCTCCAAATGTTTGGAAATATCTATCTAATGAGAAATATGAACCAACAATTGATTTTGTTAAACCAAGTCCGCTTGTCGCACCTTTTTGAGATCTAAAGGCCGCTAAAACATTTTTGAGTTCTTCTGGTGTAGTTGGAACTTCTAATTTAAGGTCTCTTAACCAGTCACGACGATAATACATTACTGGTACTTCGCGGTTAATATCATCATATTGTGGAATTGCGTAAATTTTTCCATCTTCTGTTTTTAAGCTTTCAATAACTGCTTCGTTACGAGATAAGAATTCTTTTGTTTTTGGAGAGGCGTATTTATATGTTTCTGTTAAATCTTTTAAAAGGCCTTTCTTTAAGAATTGTTCGTATTGAGTTGCGTTTAATTTAACGATATCAGGATAATTCTTACTAAGCATTTGAGCAGTAAGTTTTTGTTCGTATTGAGTTGAAGGAACTTGCCATAAATATTCCCACTCAATATTCATTTCTTCTTTGATTTTTTTGATGTATGTATTTGTTTGAGGAGTAATGTTTGAAGGAACTCTACTATCGTTATGAGCTAGATATTCCATAACTCCGCGAACACGTACTGGTTCATCATATTTGCCAAATGGGCGATGTTCTGGATCGTAATAATCAGGTTCGTCATCCACTGTTGCATTATTACATCCGGTCATTGATAAACAAATGGCACCTACAGCTGCTATTAACAATTTTTTAAAGATTTTTTTCATAAAGCGCTCCTATTTTGTCTAAGTTATTCAACTTTATAATAGGAAAACGCCTATAAGCATTCAATTTAGTATAATTTACTTAATTGCGATTTTTTTACTTATTTATTTGAGTTAATATTTCGACGGAATTCTAAAGGAGTAACGCCTTTATTTTTCTTAAAGAAGTATTGGAAATGGGATGTTGATTCAAACCCAACTGCCTTAGCAATATCTTTCGCCATCATATCAGTTTTTGTTAATAAATTGATTGATTTATTAATTTTAATTTCAGTTACTAAATCTTTATAATTTTTACCAGTTAATTGTTTGAATAATCGCGACAAATAAGATTCATTATAATGAATTACTTCGCTGATTTTTCTTAATGAAATATCTTCGCTTGTATGTTCATAAACATAATTACGAATTGTTTCAATTAACTTAATACCTTCATCAACTTTGTTATCATTGTTGGAATACAAATAATAATATCCTTTCGTGGAACTAGTAACACTAGTGATTTCACACATTTGATTATATATTTGTTTATATTTATTTATTTGATTTTTTTCTTCGTTAATAACAATGTTTAAAATAACATCATATTGTTTTTTTGCTATTTGAGATATTTCATCAAACAATGATTTAGCAATTATATTGGAAGATAATAGCCCAAAAACAAAATCATCGATTTGGAATATAAGTTTATCTTCACTAATATTTCGATTGATTATAATCGTTTTGATTTTATTAAATAAATCTTCGTTTAGCTGTTTATTTGAAATAATTAAATGAAAATGATATGGACTAACATCAATTTCGTTTATTAAATCATTGTCAAATAATGATGAATATAATATCGCATGATATTTTTCATTTAATAAATTATCATTTGTTTCCACTAATTGTTTTTGTTCAGTGTGTTGTTTATCAATTTGCGCATGAACATTTATTAATTCTTGAATTGTATTAATAATCGTTGACTCTTCTTCGATTTTTAAAATATATTTACTATCTCGAATTTTTGTTGCTTTATAAATGTAATCAAATGTATCCATTCCTGTTAAAAATAATATTTGTAAATCAGGAATCCTTTCTTTTAATGTTTTAGCGAGATCAATCCCATTTATTAAAGGCATATCAATATCGCACACCAAAACATCAATCTTGTTTGTTTCAGAATATTTTAAAAGTTCATTTGATTTATAAAATACTTTAACCAAACAAGAAGGAAAACGATGGCTAATCATTTTATAGAAAGCATTTGCAATAATTCTTTCGTCATCAATAACAACAATGTTCATAATTATTTTTTAAATACAAATGTGATTTTTAATCCTTTTAATGTTTCACTTTGAGAAATTAATACATGACTATGATTTTGTGAATAAGAGATAATTCTTTGGCAAACATTAATAAGTCCACTCGTCTCCACATCTTGTTCATATATTTTTTTATTTAATGAATCAATTTCTTCCATGGATATTTGTCCATTATCTTCAAAACTAACATAAAAATGGTCATTATCGGAAGTAATTTTTATTTTTAAAATTCCATTATCAATGTTTTTAAATGCATATTTAAAACTATTTTCCACAATTGGTTGGAAAATCAATTTAGGAACTTGGTAATTAAACAATGACTCATCTAATTCATCGATCTCATATTCAACATTATCAGCAAATCTAATCTTTTGGATTTTTAAATATCGATACATGTGATCCCATTCTTCTTTTAAAGAGACAATAATCGATTTATTTTTAGTTACATAACTATAATATAAAGATAATTGTTTAGTTAATTCTGACGCTTTTGAATAATCTTCAATCGTTATTAAGCTTTGAATTGTAGCGAAGCAATTGTATAAAAAATGTGGATGTATTTGGGATTGTAATACTTTAAAATTCGCGTCCTTTACTCTAATTTCATTAATATATGTTTTATCAATATAATCATTTAATAAAGATGACATATTATTAAATCCATCAAACAATTCTTGCATATCGGTCTTTGTTTTATATGTGATTTGATATTTAAAATTTCCTTTTGATATTTCGTTTAATGCTTTTTGTAATTCATATATTGGCTTTTTCATATAGTTGCCAGTGACAACCAAAGTCAAGATAGTGACGATAACAATCGCTAAAACGCTTAATAAGAAATATAAAACCGAAACAAGACCATTGTTATTTAAATTAGTTAAATTTAATGAAAGCCTCATGCACAACACATTATTGTATTTAACATATGTGGTGTAATATTTAGCATTTTTATAATCTTTTTGATTTTCATTTAATATTGTATTTTCATCGACTTCGTAATTTGAAAAAGACAATAATAATTGATTATTATTAAAATAATAATTGGAGAACGATGTGTTTCTATCTGATTTAGTATCAAAGAATTCACTAAATTCACCAGCGTTTAATTGAACAGCAATCTTTAATGTATCTTCACTATCACTACCAAAAACATAAAATAGTGAATTATTTCTTATTTTTAATGAAAAATTATCACTATAAAAAGATTCACTATTCAATAATTCATCCATCGTAACATTGGAACCACTAGTTGTAGAAGATGAGTGAAGGATTGGATAAGAATATTCGCCTTCTTCTTTAAATTTAGCACCAACAAAAGACACTAAAGGACTAATCATTACATAGTTGTCTAAATAATCATTCGTGGTATTTAATGCTTCAATTTTCCCATAATTATCGCCAGTTTTATCATAATAATAATTCATTAATAACTGCGTATCGTTTTGGGAAGCAATTTTATAAGATACTTGTTGCATCTTGATAAAGAAATTATCTAGACGATTAACATAATCTTCTTTGTAATTGTTTATTGAAGAAATTTCATTTTCTTTTAAATTTTGGTTTGATGAAGCAAACAAAAAAGAAGATACAATAATCGCAATAACACATAAGAATATTTCGGTTAACGAAATAATATATACGGAATTTATCTTCTTTTTCTTCATAATTTTATTTTTTAGTTGCGGCTTCAATTAAGTTTTCTAATAACGCTAAACGAGTTAAAAGACCTACTCCTCCAGGAACAGGAGTTTGTAATTTAACATCCATATTTGGTTCAATATCCCCATATAATTTGCCATCAACACGATTAATTCCTACATCCACTAACACTGCATCTTTTTTCAAATTATATGTATGGTCTAAGAACCATTTTCTTCCAACTGCAACAACAACAATGTCGGCGTTTGATAAATATTTAATTTTATCTTCTTGACTTGTTTTTGAATGAATAACAGTGACGTTCGCACTTTCATCTAATAATAATTTCGCCATTGGTCGGCCAACGATATTACTACGTCCAACAACAACAGCGTTTTTACTGACAAATTCAACTTTTTCAGATTTTAAATAATTTAATATTCCTTTAGGAGTGCATGCAATAAAAGAAGATAATGGATGGAATCCATCAACATCTTTCTTTGGGCTTACCGCTAATTTGATTTTATCTTCTGATATTTGTTTTGGAAGTGGCATTTGAACAATTAATCCATGAACTGAGTCATCATTATTTAATTGATCAATTTTCTCTAATAATTGTTGTTCAGTAATTGAAGGATCTAATTTAATGTGAAGAGCTTTAATGCCTACTTCGGCACTATCTTTTAATTTTCCTCTTACATAAGCATCACTAGCTGGATCATCGTTAACTTGGACAATAGCTAAGCATGGTTCAAAATCTAATTGAGAAACTAAATTTTTAATAAATTCTTTTCTCGAAGACACATATTCTTTAACAGTCATAATATTATTCCTTTTAATATTTAATATAATATATCAATTATTTATTATTAATTATACTTTAATAAAATTTATTTTCTTATTATTTCGTTTGTTCAAAATAAGGAAGTTTGCTTAAAAAAATAAAATACCAGACAAGTGGCCTGGTATTAATTTGATAAATAATTTTATTTTATTGAAGTGCGCTGATGACAACAGCGAGAAGCATGAATATTGCTGCGACAATAAATGTAATAATGGTAATAACTTTTTCTGAACCACGTTCTTTGGTTTTAACGAAGATGTTCATTCCACCACCAGTAATCGCACCAGAAGCACCTTCTGATTTACCACCTTGGAGTAAAGCTAAAACAATTAAGATAATGCCGATACAGACAAATATAATATCATACCATTTCATAATTATTTACCTCCTTTGAAAAAGTTTGCTTATATATATTCTCACAATCTTGGAAATAAAGCAAAGTCTTTATTTATTAAATTGAGATTTTATTTCAAAAATAATATCTCGGATTTCTGCCGCGCGCTCAAAATCAAATTGTTTTGCCGCACTTTTCATTTCTGATTCTAATCGCTTAATTTCTCTTTCTAGTTCACTTCTTGATGAATTTTTATCAATTTTCTTTTTAATTCCTGATGATGAATCAGTATTCTTAATTGGTTCATGAATTTCTTTAATAATTGTTTCAGGAATTATTCCATATTCTTCGTTATATTGCTCTTGAATTAATCGACGACGATTTGTTTCATCAATTGCTTCCTTCATTGAATCAGTAATTTTATCTGCATACATTATAACTTGGCCGTTTTTGTTTCTCGCCGCTCTACCGATAATTTGAATAAGCGATCTTGAAGAACGTAAAAATCCTTCTTTATCCGCGTCTAATATCGCAATTAATGATACTTCAGGAATAT
>JAQYER010000155.1 GCA_028723545.1 Caryophanales bacterium | reverse complement strand
AAAAAGGATGCTTTTCTTCATAAATCTTCAACCATTTTTCTTCTATTTCGATGTGGTTATAACTCATTTTAAAAGAGCCTTTCTATATATTTCTTGATATTTTTTAGCGCTATTCTCCCAGCCGCGATCAAGATTAATCGCATTGTGAATGATAGTTCTAAATGCTTCAACATTATTAAAATATGTATCTAAAGCAACATTGCATGCATATCTTAATCCGTTTAAATCGTAATCAATAAAGCTGAATCCATTTGCCTTTTTTACATTGTTAGAAATTGGATTATATCCAACAACTGTGTCTTTTAAACCACCAGTTTCTCTAACGATTGGAAGTGTTCCATATCTTTGAGCGATCATTTGTCCAATTCCACATGGTTCAAATAATGAAGGCATTAAGAATAAATCACTACCAGCGTATAATTTATGCGCTAATTGGTTATTAAATCCAAGATATAAAGCAATGTTATTTGGATATTTATCTCTTAATTTTTCTAATCTTTGTTGGATGTATGGGTCACCGCTTCCTAAAATGGCAATAAAGCAATTTCTTTGAACTAATTCAGGAATAATTTGAACAACTAAATCCATTCCTTTTTGTTCATATAAACGTGTAACCATTGACACTAATGGATTGTTTTTATCTTTTTCTTTTGGTGATAAACCTAATGATGCTAAAACATCAGCTTTACATTGTTTTTTACCTAATATGTATGAACGTGGATTGAATTGACGATGAATAAATGGATCGGTTTTAGGATCAAATTCTTCAATATCTAATCCGTTAACTATGCCATAGAAGTCGTCTTTTCTTAGTTCAAGACAATATTTGAATCCTTGGCTAGTTGAATAATTTAATAATTCATCACGATATGTAGGTGAAACAGTTGTAATTATATTTGAGTAAGCAATCGCGGATTTTAAAGTTGAAACTTGACCATCAAAACGAACAATACCATTATCAAATAAACGATCATTTAGACCATAATAATTATTTAAGCAATATTTATCCATCATACCTTTGAAAGCTGGGTTATGAATAGTTAATACTGTTTTTGTTTTGTGATAGAAATCAGTACGAGAATCAATGCGTTCTTTAATATAACAAGGAACCATACCAACTTGCCAGTCGTGAATATGTAAAACATCAGGTCTAAATTTAACAGCCATTAATGCTTCAACAGCCGCCATAGAGAAGAAAGCATATCTTTCTGCATCATCTCCCCAACCATAATATGTGTCACGTTTAAAATAAAATTCATTGTCGATTAAATAGAAAGTAACACCATTTGTTTTATATTCATATAAACCAACATATTGCTTTCTCCAAGACATGAAAATATTGTATTCACAAATCTTTTTAGGTTCATAATCAAAATGGGTAGAACCATTTTTATAATAAGGTACAACAATGACAACATTGTCACCTAGTTCAATTAATTTTTTTGAAAGTGAATATACCACATCGGCAAGACCACCGACTTTATAAAGTGGATTACATTCACTAGTTAACATAGCTATTTTCATAATATATTTTTTCCTTGTGCAATAAATTTTGGTTTTTCAGTTGTGCCTTTTACGACAGCGTTTTTACAAACATGTGAATATTTATCAATTAAGACATTTTCAATATGAGCGCCTTCTTCAATAACTGTTCTTGTTAAGATAATTGAGTTTTTAACAACCGCGCCTTTTTTAACAACGACACGACGTGATAAGACTGAATTCTCAACATGGCCATCAATGATTGTGCCATTGGAAATAAATGAGTTTATAACTTTAGCATTATCTCCATATGTAGCTGGAGGCGTATCGTGAGTTAATGTATAAATTGGCCAATCTGGTCTAAATACTTCGTTAGCAAGATTAACATCGAATAATTCAAATGAATAATCCATGAAGTGCTTTAATGAATCTAAACAACGAGCATAATATACATATTCGTGAGCGTGGACATCACATATTTTATGGTTAATAAGATAACGAATAACTTTCTTGAATGAATTAACAGTTGGTTGATCAACGAATTGTTTATAATTCTTTTTAATAAAATCCATTGATATGACATATGTTTCTAAAGAAACATTTGCTTTTTTATTTCTTTTATTATTTGGTTGAGCAGATGTCGCTAAACCATTTTCAACAGTCAAGACATCACTACCGGCAAATGATTCATTCGCGTTATCAATTGATTTATACACAATTGTAATGTCGCGTTTTTCTTTATAATGTTCTTCAATGATTGGACGTAAATCCATTGTTGTAATAATATGAGCAGGTTGAATAACAATTAATTCTGCTTTAGCTTGGAATAATACCCAGTCATTTTCTAATAAACAATTGATGTCAGTATTATAATCTTCATCAAATAATCCTTTTTCATTTAATAAGAGATTTTGACGACCAATTTTTGTGTTATTAACCCAAGATTTAATTGAGCCGACATGTTTTGCAACTGAACGGAAGTTATCTCTAATTAAAATATTAATTTCATCAATTCCTGAATTAGCGAAATTGGATAATGAGAAATCCATTGGTGTAAATCTTCCTAAAAAGGAAGTTGAGGCAAGTGTACGAGTTTTAGTTAAATTGCCTAATGATGGTGAGTCAAATAAATTTAATAATCCAACGACTTTCATAAATTAATTTTCCTTTCCGTTAGCGAACAAAATAACTTTGTCATTTAAATCGCCAACAACTTGACCATCTTCAATTGCCGAATTAGGTCCGACCATCGCATTATAAACTTTTGCATCTTTTCCAACTTTAACTCCAGGCATAAGGACCGAATTAATAATTTCTGCGCCTTCATTGATAACAACTTCATTTGATAGAACAGAATGTTTGACTGTTCCATAAATTGTCGCGCCTTGATTAATCAATGCATCTTTAATAACCGCATCTTTTCCAACAAATTGTGGATGAGAGTTTGTATCTTCAGAATAAATAATATTTCCCGCTAAGATATCATTAAGGTTTTTACCGTTTTCACCTAATAAATCCATATTGGCTTCATGTAAAGAAGCAATTGTTCCAACATCTTTCCAATATCCTTTATATTGATACGCCATTAATTTCTTTTCTTCAGCTAACATAGTTGGAATGATATCTTTACCAAAGTCGTGTGAAGATTGTTCATTTTGAGCATCTTTAATTAATGCTTTACGAAGCACTTTATAAGTGAAGATATATACGCCCATACTTGCTAAATCTGAAGTTGGGTTTTTTGGTTTTTCAACGAATTTAACAATGTTATTATTTTTATCAGTAACCAATATACCGAAACGACTGGCTTCAGACATTGGTACTTGATAAACAGCAATTGTACAATCAGCATTATTTTCAATATGTTGATTTAACATTTCAGTATAAGTTGTTGAATAAATATGATCGCCAGAAAGAATGAGAACATATTCAGGATCAACGCGGTCTAAGAAATCGAGATTTTCATAAATAGCATCGGCTGTACCTTTATACCAATTTAATCCTTTTTCAGTTTGGCGAGGTGATAATGTTGTTGTTAATGAACGAATACCATTTAATCCCCACTTTTCACCGTTAGCGATATACAAATCAAGAGCGGTTGATTCATATTGAGTTAAAATTCCAACTGTTCGAATTCCAGTATTTGCACAGTTAGATAATGGGAAATCGATAATTCGATATTTAGCGCCATAACTAACAGCTGGTTTTGCAGCTTTTTTTGTTAAAGCTTCAAGACGTGTGCCTTTTCCACCAGCTAAGACCATAGCAACGAGTTTTTCTTTCATTGTTGATCTTCTCCTTTCTAAAAATATTATTTAAGTCGTTATTATCTTAACACATATATAAATATATGTTAATT
>JAQYER010000154.1 GCA_028723545.1 Caryophanales bacterium | reverse complement strand
TTATCATAATTTAAATCACGATTATCCGCTTTAATACAAAAGAAATTGCCCATATCAACACACTTAAGCATTTCTTCTTGAGTCACTAAAGTTTCAAATAATTTTTCCCCATGACGAGTACCAATATAATTAATGCCTGTTTCACTATTAGTTAATTCAATAACGGCTTTCGCTAAAACTTCTATTGTTGCGGCTGGAGCTTTTTGAACAAATAAATCGCCTTGTTTTCCATTTTCAAAAGCGTATAAAACAAGATCGACCGCGTCATCTAAAGTCATCATAAAGCGAGTCATATTTGGATTAGTAATAGTAATTGGTTTTCCTTCATGAATTTGATTTAAAAATAATGGAATAACACTTCCACGAGACGCCATAACGTTACCATATCTTGTCAAACATAAAACAGTGTCTCCTTCAAGAAGTTGACGGCTTCTAGCAATAACATTTTTTTCCATTAAAGCTTTTGAAATTCCCATCGCGTTAATTGGATACGCTGCTTTATCAGTTGATAAAAAGATGGCTTTCTTAACGTTATTTCTTACACAAGCAGTAATAACATTATCACTTCCAATAACATTGGTTCTTACCGCTTCCATTGGATAAAATTCACAAGAAGGAACTTGTTTTAACGCTGCTGCAGAAAATACATAATCAACACCTTTAAAAGCATCGATTATTGAATCGAGATTACGAACATCACCTATATAAAATTTTAATTTATCATTATTATAAGCTTTACGCATATCATCTTGTTTCTTTTCATCTCTTGATAAAATGCGGATTTCTTTAATATCGGTATTTAAAAATCGGTCAACGACTGCGTGGCCAAAACTACCAGTGCCACCAGTAATTAATAATACTTTGTTATTTAATATTGATGTATCTTTACTAGCAAAATCTAATAATTTTTCTTTAACTCTTTCAAGTTTTAATTGATCAGATTCTAATTCATTATTTTCATAGCCAACATAAGTTCTTAATGGCATACCTACTATATCAGATGCTTGTTTTTGAGTTAATTTGCAGTTTTTGCGTATTTCTTTAAGAGTCATAATTATACCTCGCCTTTATATTGTAAATATATCCTGATTATTTAACAAGTATAAATGCAATTTTTGCATAATTTCTAAATAAGTAATCACAATAATAAATTAAAAAACTCCAATATATAACGATTAATTACAATATTGGAGTGGATTATTTTTATGTTTTAATTATTAATTATTGACAGTGACATTTTTCTTATAATGAATTATTAAGATTAATATCGAAATAATTGCAGTTAAAAATTCGGCGATTGGGAATGAAAACCAAACTGTTTTTAAAGCATTATCGTTATAAACAAATATCAATGCGAATGGCACTAAAAGAACAATTAATCTAAGCAATGAGATTATTAATGGAGTTACTGATTTACGATATGCTTGTAATATTCCTTGAATCGCTAAGGAGATTCCCATAAAGACATAACCGATTGACGCTATTCTTATTGACGTTTTACATAAATCAATAATTGTATCTTTATTTTCTCCGGTTGCGGTTAATCCAAATAATTGAGCGATAGGTCCAGCTAAACATTCAAATAAAATAGTTATTATAGCGGCGACAATCACTGTATCAATTATCCCCCATTTAATACATTGTTTAATTCGACTTATATCGTTTAATCCAACATTGAAACTTAATAAAGAAATTATTGTATTGCTTAACCCAAAGCAAGAGAACAACGCGATTTGTTGAATTTTATAATAAATACCATATGTTCCATTAATTAAATCAGCGTTCGAATTAATCGAAAACACTCTAATCATGACAAACATATTAATAGATAATAAAGCTTGCATTAACATTGCAGCCCAACCGACTTTATAAATTCCACCAATAATTTTAAAATTAGGAATAATATCTTTTAAAGAATGTTTAGCTTCTTTATTTAATAAATAATGGAATAACATTGATGTAATTAAAGAAACAATTTGCCCAATAACAGTTGCATAAGCCGCACCCGCTACACCCATATTAAGCGGATAGATAAATACATAATCTAAAATAATATTAACTAATGCACCAATAATTTGAGAAATAGTTGAATGAAGTGTTTTTCCCGTGGCTTGTAAAAATCTTTCAAAAACATTAAATCCAATTGCCCCAAAAGATAATGTTGTGACGATTGTTAAATATTCACTACCCATCTTGATTATTTCTTCATCGTTTGTTTGGATTGACATAAACCATTTAGAAGCGAATAAACCAAATAATAAAAATATAATGTATAAAATGATT
>JAQYER010000153.1 GCA_028723545.1 Caryophanales bacterium | reverse complement strand
TTCGAAAAAGAACAAACCCAATCTTATTACAATTATTTAGATATTAATAATTTTTATCTAACTTATTCTTTTACTCCAAAATCATATTTGCCATATAAAGAATGTTATATCTATTTACAAAATGTAAACAATTGGTTTAGTGAAGTTGGAACATCATTTGGACAATTTCGAAAAATCCCTTTGAAACTTAATTTTGTTAATGGCGAATATCATTTTGTGTTATCCAATGCATTATATATTGATCCAACAACGAATAAAATGTCATCGACTTACCAAGATAATTATGTTTTAACAAACAAGTTATTTTTACCTAAAAATGGCTTTAATGATGTTACTAACATCCGAATTAATTTAGTTGTTAAACAAATCGGATATAACGAATTAACTTTATCTCAGAATTTTGTTTTTGATATCAAAAGCAACTATTTTGGCAATTGCTATGACAGTGAATATTGTATCCAGGGTGATTTGGTTTATCCAAATTTTGATTATGGAATAGTGGAGGAACATTAATGACAAATATTATTTTTTATACATTGCTACTTTCAATTTCGACCTCGTTTGGTTTAGGCGCGATGAAATATTCAACGATAAATCGCACATTTATGCTTCTACAAAGAAGTGTTTTTGAATATGCAGTTATTACCATTGATGAGAATAATTATCCATATTACGATGAGCAATTAATTAAAGAAGGAATTGATAATTATTTCGAAAATAACATCAAACCGATTGTGAATAAATATACGACCGGAATCATTTTTCTAAACGATAACAATTCATTATGCGTTAATGGCAAATGCCAAAGAGTGCAAGTATCTCTTAAAGCAAATATCAATTATTTATTTAATTTTGAAAAATCGATGACTTTCACTATTACATCGTTAATGGAGAATAATCATGAATAATCAATTATTAGAATATATCGAAAATTCATTTTTAGCCCCGTATTTACAAGATGAAAATATAACCGATATTTCATATAATGGTGAACTTATTTTTTATCAACACAACTTACAAGGAAGAAAAAAAGGAAATATTCAAATTAAAAAAGAAGATGCATATACATTTATTAGGCAAATCGCTAATTTAAGTGAAAAACAATTTAGCTACGCTGAACCAATATTAGATATTTCCATTTCCAAATATCGAATTAATGCGATTCATTCTTCTTTATGTCGTGTTAACAATGAAAAATCTATTTCCTTTTCAATTCGTATAGGGTCATTTAAATCCAGAATTAAAGATGATCAACAATTCATGAATGAAGATATTAAACAATTCTTAATTCGTTTATTGAGACGTCATGAATCTATTGTCATCGCTGGAGCGACAGGTACTGGAAAAACTGAATTACAAAAATATTTATTATCTTTAGTGCCAGATTATTCAAGAATCATCATTATCGATAATATTCAAGAATTAGAAAATGTTCGTAACAATGAGAAATTAGATATTACATCTTGGCAAGTTAGCAAAAATGAAAATGGAAATTTTGAAAATTTAATTGCGAACGCATTAAGAAGTAATCCTGATTGGCTAGTTATCGCTGAAAGTCGCGGAAGAGAAATGATTTATATTCTTAATTCTGTGATGACTGGGCATCCAATTATTACAACCATCCATGCAAAAAGCTCATTAAATATTCCACATCGAATGGTAAGGATGATTCAAATGGGTGATAAATCACAAAGCTATGAAGAATTAATTGGAGATATTTTTGAACACATCAAATATTACATCTTTTTAAACAAAACAATCGATGAAAAAGGGAACATAACTCGCTTTGTCGATGAAATATCCACTGTCATAAATAACGAATTGAAACTCATTTATAAAAAGGGAGAAAAAGACAATGAAAATCGTATCCGTGATTGGTTTAATTAGTGCCTTTCTTTTGGCGATAATCGTCTATTTAACAACAAATAATTACATTTTTGCATTAGTGTTTTTATTTATCTTTTTAGGTTATTTCATGGTTATCGCTTACAAGATGATTAAGAAATATTTATCTAGAAAACAAAGATGCCATGATTGCTATAAATTTATTAATTCTTTTTTAATTACAATGAGTGTTAAAGAATCGTTAACTGAATCATTTTCTAGCGGGACAATTAATGCTTCATTAGATTTTAAAAACGAATTATCTGAATTAGAAAATATGGTTGTGGAAGATCGCATCATTTATTTAAGAAGATATTTTAATTTAGCCATATATAAAATGTTTTTGAATGTTTTAAATATTTATCAAGAACAAGGTGGAAACATATTGTCAATGTCAGAATCATTAATGCATGAATCAACATTAGTGGAAGAAAGCGTTAATAAATCATCTAATATCGGCATTAAAAAATTAACTGAATTTTTAATTTTGTGGATATTAACCTTTTTTGTTTTATTGTTCATGCGTTTTGGAATGAAAGAATTTTATTTAAATATGTTAAATAACAATATGTTTATTGTGTGTTTATTAATATTTTTTCTCTTTTTTGTTCTTTCTTTTCATCTTTTCTTAATTAATTTCACCAAATTAGCTATTAAGGAGGACAACATAAATGAAGAAGATTAAAGAGAGAATCATTTCATTAGGATTAAATCTAAAAAAAGAAATTTCAATAATGATTATTGTTTTTTCAGTAGGTATTTTATGTTCATTAGGATCATATATTCTTACAAAACAACTATTGTTATTAATTGTCATTATTTTATTAACAATAGGTTTTGAATTCATTTATATAAATCGATATAAATCACTAGAAGAAAAACAAAAAAGAGATATTGAAAATGAATTTATTTCAGTTGTGTCTTTTTTCAAAATCTATTTAAAAAACGGAATGAATGTTTATACATCATTAAAAGAAGTAAGCTCATTTGTTTCGGTCAAATTAAAAGAAAGATTTGATCAATTAATTATTGATATCGATGAAGATAAAAGTGTTGAGCCATTTATTAAATTCGCTAAAAAATTCAACACATTAATTATTGAACAAATGATGATTTCAATTTATCAAATGGTTGATGAAGGAATTAATTCTCCATATTTTAATCAATTCGAAACCATTTTGTCGTCGCTTTCGAATGAAATGCATCAGAAAAACTTATACACAAAAGAAACTTCATTATCCAATTGTTGTGCTTCAGCGTTAATCGGTGCGGCTATATTGATTGTCTTAATTACATTAGGAGTTGTTTCGGTAATAGGAGAGATGATTAATGGCTTATAAAATTGGATTTATTTTATCTTTAATTTTTGTCGTCCAATTATTCGTTTTAATGGGGGACATAATGGCAATTCAAATGATATATACCAATCTTGATGCGGTTAGTGTTACAGCTGGATATCTAATATCTCAAAATGGAAAAATCACTACTGAAGTAGTTGAATTAGTTAAAAGTGAAGCGGGCGCGAATATCGAATCATTGAATGATGATCCTCCGATGCTTGGTGGATTATTTACTTTTAAAATTAGCAAGCAATATGACCCATTAATAATGCAAGAAGGAATGATGGATATCAGCATTCAAAGAAGCGTAGTAATTGGCTACTATAATCCAATTAGAAAGGAGACAAATCATGTCAGAAATCAAAGGACAATTACTTGGTATAATTTTGACAATTTCAATTTTCTCAGCTGTTTTAGCAACTATGACAGTGGCATTTAAGAAAATTTCAGAAGGTGTTGCTGACCAAGCTAACAGCGCGATTACAGAAACAGTTTCGATCGAATAATTTTATCTATTGTAAAAATTAATGTTTTTAGTATAATCTAATTTTGAAAAGAGGGTCTTTTATGAATAAAATAGAAGAAATCAAAAAACAATTAGCAGTTATTGCTAAAGTTGACGCAATTACAGATGAAATGAAACTTAGTGAACTTGGATTAGATTCACTTGATGTTGTCGAATTACTCCTTCAACTCGAAGAACAATATGATATCCATTTCGATGATATCGATATGTCTAATTTCAAAACTGTTGGCGATTTATTAGCAAGTATTGAACAAAAATTAAAAAAATAAAAAATTTCTATTGTTATATTGCTAAACTTTTGATATAGTTTTACTTGCGCTTTTGGATTATCAAAAACGTTAAGCGCCTACCTAGCTCAGTCGGTAGAGCAATCGGCTGTTAACCGATCGGTCGTGGGTTCGAGTCCCTCGGTAGGCGCCACTAGAATTGGCCCGTTGGAGAAGTGGCTTAACTCATATGCCTTTCACGCATACACTCAT
>JAQYER010000152.1 GCA_028723545.1 Caryophanales bacterium | reverse complement strand
TGTATTATGCAAGACTTTGGTTCACAAACTTCAAAAGTTGAAGAAATGTGGAAGAGAGTTAAAGTTGCTTAATTGATTAACTAAATTCATAAAAAGAAGATGCGAACCATCTTCTTTTTATTATTTGCTTTACTATATATTTAATTTCTAATAACATAGACCCATATGGCTATTACATTAAGCGATCATTTTACTTACAAAAAAATATTTAAATTCTCAATATCATCAATATTGATGATGATTTTCACATCGCTTTATGGAATTGTCGATGGATTTTTTATTTCTAATTACGCTGGGTTAGATGAATATGCTGGTGTAAATTTGATAATGCCAGTAATAATGATTATTGGTGGAATCGGATTTATGTTTGGAACAGGAGGCTCTGCCTTAGTTGGTAAATTATTAGGACAAAAAGAAAATGACAAAGCCAATAATTTGTTTACAAATATCATCATAATCACATTTATTATCGGAATTATTATTTCTGTTTCGGTATTCTTTCTAATCGAGCCGATTACAATCAAAATGGCGTCCATTAGCCCAACATCTACAAATACAATGATTGAAAAAGCCATCGAATACGGAAGAATTTTGTCTCTAGGGCAAGTCTTTTTCATGAGCCAATGTGTATTTCAAAACTTTTTAGTTGTAGCTGAAAAACCAAAACTAGGATTTATTTTTACTATCGCGGCTGGACTAACTAATATGTTTTTAGATTTTCTATTAATTAAAGTATTCCAGTTAAATGTTTTAGGTGCATCTATCGCGACAATTATGGGATATATTGTTGGTACGATAGGGCCATTTATATATTTTATTTCTAATAAAAATTTAAATATTCATTTCGTTAAACCGCGTTTTGAATTAAAACCAATTTTAAAATGCTGCTACAACGGACTTAGCGAATTTATTAATAATATTTCATCTTGCATTGTTGGTTTTGTCATTAACATTCAATTATTAAAATATTTTGGACAAAATGGTATCTCTGCTTATGGAACAATTATGTATGTTTCTTTTTTATTTTTTGCCGTGTTCATTGGCTATTCAATCGCCATAGCACCGATTATTTCATATAACTATGGAGCAAATAACAAAAATGAATTAAATAGCATATTAAAGAAATCGTTAATAATCATTATTATTTGCTCTTTGATTATGTTTATATTGTCCGAAACATTAGGAATAGAATTCGCGAAAGCATATGTTGGAAAAGACATTGAACTACTAAAAATTACAACGAAAGCATTTCACATATTCTCATTTGGATTTTTATTTTGTGGATTTTCTATTTTCTTATCAGCATTCTTTACAGCGCTTAATAATGGTTTAATTTCATCAATTATTTCGATATTAAGAACGTTAGTGTTAGAAGTTTCTTTAATAATGATATTACCATTAATCTTTGATGGTGATGGAATTTGGCTATCTAGTCCATTCGCTAATGTATTATCAATGATAATATCGTTTATTTTGCTAATTATTTACAATAAAAAATACCATTATTTCATTAACAAAAAATAAATTGCATTTTCTTTTCAATTATTTTGAAATAGTGTAAAATATAACCAAATTACTAACGGAGGTAATAATAATGGACTTAAAAGGAAGTAGAACTGAAAAGAATCTAGAAATCGCATTTGCTGGCGAATCACAAGCTCGTAACAAATATACATATTGGGCAAGCCAAGCAAAAAAAGAAGGATATGAACAAATCGCTGCATTGTTCTTAGAAACAGCAGAAAATGAAAAAGAACACGCGAAATTATGGTTCAAATGGCTTGAAGGTGGAAAAATCAAAGATACAGCTTCAAACTTATTAGCCGCTGCTGAAGGCGAAAATTATGAATGGACAGACATGTATGCTGAAATGGCTAAAGTTGCCCGTGAAGAAGGATTTATCGCTATCGCAATCCAAATGGAAGGTGTTGCTGCTATCGAAAAAGAACACGAAGAAAGATACCGCAAACTCCTTGAAAATTTAAATACAAACAAAGTATTTATTAATGATGAAGTTTCTGTTTGGAAATGCCGTAACTGTGGCCATATCGCTGTAGGTAAAGAAGCTCCTAAGGTATGTCCTGTTTGTGCCCATCCACAATCATATTTCGAATTAAGAGCAAAAAATTATTAATTTTTTAAAAAAATAATATTTAAATAATTTGATTATTTAGTGGAACGTTAAAATTGTTCTTGATTTTTATTTGCGTATCATAGATAATATTTAACGTTCCTACAAAATGGACCAGTGGTGTAGCGGTTAACATGTCTCCCTGTCACGGAGAAGATCGCGAGTTCGATTCTCGTCTGGTCCGCCACTAAAAAAGACAAATGGTCCGGTAGCTCAGCTGGTAGAGCAATGGACTGAAAATCCATGTGTCGCCGGATCATCCCCGGCCTGGACCACCATTTGAATAAAATGCCCATCATTGATGGGTTTTTTATTTATTTAATTGGAACATATTATTGGACATCATTTATCTTTATTGCATTAATTGCGTTAGCAATTGTATTAATTATCTTGCACAATAAAAAAGTAGATAAATTGAACAAAAGTGAACAATAAATATGGTAGTAGTGATAATTGTTATTGTTTTAATTGCTTTATTCTTTATTTATTTAATCGGTTCATATATATACAAAAAGAAAAATCATTTACCTACTGGTGATTGTGCGTGTTGTTCAAAAACAAACAAAAAAAGATTTTATAAACAATTTCGAAAAAAATATCCAAAATAAATATCTAGGCCACTTTGTGGCCTTTTAATATTAATATTGAACAATAAAATATTTAAAAGATAAGATACATCAATTACAATAAAGATAAATATTGGAGTTTAACTATTAAGAGTCAAGCAAAATAATTAAATTCACGTCAAAAAGATTCACCACATAGTGAATTTGTAAAATTTCACAGCAAAATCGTTACTAATGCTGTGAATTAAAAACTGATAAGTCGAAATGAGTGTG
>JAQYER010000151.1 GCA_028723545.1 Caryophanales bacterium | reverse complement strand
AGATGTTTTCTTAGATTCTCGTATTGAACATTTATCAAAAACTCCTGAGCAAAGAAAAGAAGAAGCAAAAGCAAAGGATACTTCAAAAGCTCAAGGTGGATTTATCGCTGCACTTAAATATACATTCCACAACAAACAATTATTATGGATTATGATCGCTACTGCGGTAATGGAAATTGGATATTCATGCTGTAATAACTATGCAAACGTATTAAATAATGGTTTCCTTGGACAAGGAGCGTTATCTCAAGCCCAAGCAACTGAAGTAACATTCTGGTTCCCATTCACATGTGCGCTTGTCACATTAATATATGGATTTATTTCTGATAAATGGGGAAGAAAACCAACATCAATTATCTTATTATCATCTGCCACAATTGCCTTTGTTTTAGAATTCGTTGGGTTATATTTTAGATGGCCAACATTCCTTATTGGATTATTCTTAGGAATCGTATTAGGCGCTGACTGGTCAAATGGAGACTTATATGCAATGATGGCGGGCGAAAGTTGTACAACTAATTTACGAGCATCAATTATGTCTGTTTGGAGCTTATTCTTTGGATTTGGAATGATTACTTCAATGGGTATTGCTTCAGCATTACCAGCTATTTTTGGTAAACAAAATTTAGCGCTTGGATATTTCGCTGTTGCGGTTCCAGTTTGGGTTATTGCGCTTATCATTCTTACTTTAAAAGTTAAAGAAACCAAAGGTTCTGATTTAGCTGTTGCAGGTAAAGAAAATGCCTAGTGTTATTACTCACTATTCTTTTGCAAAGAAATATAAAAAAGACATCGATGATAAATATTTAGATGCATATTATTTAGGCGCGCAAGGACCAGACCATTTCTTTGCTTATGGAATGATTCCTTTTCGAAAAAGACCAAACAAAGAAGAAGTCAATTCTTTAGGAAATATTACTCAAATAAATGAATTAACTCCTAATTATATCGGCTTTATTGAATATGCAAAAAATAGTGAAGACAAGGAATTGTTATTTTCATATATCGATGGTTTATTAACTCATTATAGTTTAGATCGTTGTTGCCACCCTTTCATCTTTTATCAAACTGGATTTACTGACCGAAAAGAAGATTCCAAAGAAATTCATGAATATTACAATTTTAGTCATTTGATTTATGAAGTATTTACTGATTTGATTATCGGTAAAAAAGAAAATACTTATGGCCCAGGAAAAAAGAAAATTAAAATTAAAAATTCACAATTGAAAATCATTTCTAAAATGTGGAGTGAAGTAAATAAAAACTATCAAAAAATTAGCAACATTGAAGACGATTCATTTTATAAATCAGTTAAAGATTATCAAACCGCTTTATCATTAACATATTCTCCACTTGGAATAAAGAAATGGTTTCTTGGTGTGATTTTCGGTAAAAGATCATTCCCATATGGATTAAGCGCACCTAGAAATTTAAACAAATTTAAAGACGTTGATTTATTAAATGAACTTCATTCTGATTGGTATATGCCAAACAACGATGGCCCACGAAACGAATCTTTTTATGATTTGTTTGATGTTAACGCAAAACAATTATATTTTGAATTGCATGAATGCTTAAAAGATGCGAAAAATAATAAAAAATATGAAGAGCAATTAATTAAAATTGCTAATCATATTAATCATGAAGGTATTATTCCTAATTCGGAAAAATTAACATGGAAATTAATTTGGCCAAAACAATTCATTGACGATATTATCGAGCCAAATATTAAACACTAGATTGTTCACTGTTATTTGTTTGATTTAATAATTCTTGTTCGTAAGCTTTCTCTTTTTCAACGTGCTTCTTCGCTAAATATTCTTTCTTTTCGTTCCAAGATTTTCCATATAAAGGGTAAAACCACATTGCAACAAAACAAAGAATTAATAATATTCCAGTAATTAAAAACCAACATAAGAACAAGCCATTTTTAGCTTGAATAGTTTGGTTAGAATAATCAATTACCATGACTTCTTTATTGGTTATTGAATCAATTGATGATACTTTTAAATTTTCATTAAATCCGTATAATCCAGTAATCATTAATGGGAATAAAGCGTTTGCGATACTTCCTGCTGGTTTTGTTATCAATGAATTAATACCAGCATATACGCCTTCTCTTCTAACACCAGACTCAAGTTCATCTTTATCCATAACATCACCATTCATCATTGGCACTAAATAAAGACCACCCGCTAAACCAACACCACAACAAATAAATGTTATTAAGCAAACATAGAAATATTGACCTAAAAATGAACCTAATAAACATCCAATTGCCATAACTGCAGTCATTATTAACATTTCAGTTCTTAAACCGAATTTTTCTCTAGTGAAATTGAAGAAAACAATGCCAGAAATAACCCCAATTGCTAATCCAGCATATAAAACAATGATTGAATTGCCACCAATCCAACCATTCGCGATTGAAATAGCAGAACCGTCAGCCCACATTCCTGAAACATATGTTAAACCAACCATTAAAGCATTTTGGGCAAATAACATCGTCCAAGCGATAACTTCAAACAAAAGGAATGGTTTATTTTTTAAACACAATTTAAGACCTTCAAAAAACTTTGGTTGAACTTCTTGTTTAGTGTATTTGTTTTCTTTGTAGAAAAATGTTGAAACAAAAACAATTGCTCCACAAACAATTCCCATTCCCGCCATAACAAGAGGGAAAACATCCGCATGATGCTCAATTAATTTATCTAATTGAGAATTTAATATCATTGGTGCGCCGAAATTAATCAATGAGAATAAGATATTGAATAAAAATATTTTGTTTCTCGCTTTATTAGTAACCGCCATTTCATATGGCATAACATAGATGGCAGAGGCAATCGCGGTATATAAAATATCATATAAGAATAAACCTATTAATTCTTGGAAAAATAATAATCCTTGAGATACTCCACTACCTTGTAAAGATGGAAGCCACATCAAAGCATAAACAATCGCCATTAATGGTGCGCCATAACGAATCCAAGGGATTCTTCTTCCTAATTTTGATTTAGTTCTATCCGCAATAAAACCGTATATTGGGTCATTAATAGCGTTCCAAATACCAAATATAATCCAAACGATCATATTTAATCTGACATCTAATCCTAACTTGTTAACAAATAAATATTGAAAAGCTGCCCCTTCGGCAAAGGCGACTAATAAACCTGTTCCAGAGTTAGCTGCGCCAAGCCATACCGCAGACGACGTTTTTACTTTTTCTTCTTTAACTATACTATTCATAATTATCTAATCTTCCAATATAAAACTATTTAATATGTCTATTTATGAAATCCATTACTACTCTTTCATATTCTTGAGGGTTTGTTTCGTATGATTCAGCGTGTTTTGCCCCCTCAACTATATATTTCTCAGCATGATTCTTATTGTCTTCATAAACCAAATCACTATTATAAAAAGGCACAAAATCATCTGCGTGACCATGAACAATTAATAAAGGAATATTTGATTTAGCGGCATTCTTTGAAGGCTCAACATCTTCTAAACGATATTTATGATTTAATTTTAAAAACAAATTAGACCCAAAAAGGAATATTTTTGGAAGATGCATGCATTTTAATTGATAAGCAATCAATTCTTTTAATGAAGCATATCCACAATCTTCAATCGCGAATTGGACATCAATATCTTGTCCTAACGCCATCATGGTTGATGCAGCGCCCATGCTTTCTCCATGTAAACCAATAACAATATCTTTGCCATATTTATCACGTAAATATTTAACAATGTCACATATATCTCGACTTTCTAAATGTCCCATTGTTGTATATTTATATTTAGATTTACCATGAAATCTTTCATCAAATACGAATATTGAAAAGCCATTTTTATAGAAGAATTGCGCGTATTTTAAGCATCCTTCTCTTGTCCAAGTATATCCGTGCGCTAAAACGATTATTCCTCTTGGATTTTCATGAGGTGAAAAATCACCTTCAATAATTGTTCCGTCGCGAGCAACAATTTGAACTGGTTCTCTTTTTAAAAACGACATATCTTCTGGGATAAGTCCTTTTTCGACATCGAAATTGTGTGTCCATTCGATATCATGTTTTTTTGGATATGATAAATATCTAACCAAAAACATTGAGATGAGAAAATAAAAAAACAATAAAAGGAAGACAACGCTTCCGATAACAATAAGAATAATTTGATAAGTTTCCATGAAAAAATTATACAACACGTAAAAAATATTTTTAATAACGTTTTTTAATTTATGTTTTGATGAAAATTATTATTGTTTTTTATTGCGATATAAATCACCAATTTCATTCGCGCGTTTACAAAATTCATCAGCCATCGCTTGATAATTATTATTATATTTTGTTTTTAATTGAGAAAAAGGAATTCCTTTATCAACAACTATAAGTTTTTGTTTTTTTAAATAATACGAATTATATAAAACAATGTCTTTATTAAATTTTTTACAATATTTTTCTGCTGCAAAAAATCCACCACCAAAAAATTTAGTTAAGTGATCGTGATATCCGTCATGCGAATCTTCAGGGAAGATAATTAAATTTTCTCCGCTTGATAAAGATGCCATTGAAAGAGATATTGTTTTCACTAAATTAATATTTCGATATGTTGGAATAAGCTTCATCCCACGATAAAAAAGGCGAACAAAAGGAATGGCCAACGCCCCAAGAAATTTTGCTAACCCTAAATTCATTCCTTTTTTGTCATGAAGATATATTTCAGTGAAATATTTATAACAAACACTTAATTTTTCAGTCATCTCATATGTGCCCCAAAACCTAAATTTGAATGGTGCATATAATTCATGAGCAACTGGACCAGAAGCACCAACGTGATTTGAAAAAAGAATAAATGTTTCTTTATCGCTTGGAACATCACCTAAAAAAATATATTGTCTTTTATGAACAAATATTTTTAAGAATGCGCATAAGATGCGAAACCAAGATTTTCTATTGCTTCTATCTATTTTCTTTTTTTCCATGAAATAATAATTAACAAAAAATCAAAATAAATCAACACAAAAATTAAATATATAATTAAATTTTATCTATAAGATAAATGATTATATGACTAGTCTAAAGCATATATTACTTGCATAAAAACAATATGTCTTTTTCTTTGTTTTTACCAACAAATTTCATTTGTATATTAAATAAAAAAATATGCACACCGCAATACTAATTTAGTACGCAATATGCATATTTAATATTGTTTAGTTTTAAGATTTGTAACGTTAATTTAATCTTGTGTTCATATATTTAATGTTTGATTCGGCAATTACATTAAACGTCTAAACATTTCAAGAACTTGTTCTTTTGTTGCTTCTCTTGGGTTTCCTGGATAGCAAGCATCTTTTAATGCATCAGAAGCAAGTGAATCTAAATCTTCTTCTTTGATAGCTTCGCATTTAGTTGGAATTCCAACGTCAACACTTAATTGTTTAACTGCATCAATTGCTGCTTTGCGATATTGTTCTTGAGACATTGAATCAACATCTTTAACACCCATAACACGAGCGATATCGCGATATTTTTCACCAGAAACTTCAGCATTAAATTCCATAGCGATTGGAAGAAGCATTGCACAAGCAACTCCGTGAGGAACATCATAATATGCAGATAAAGTATGCGCCATCGCGTGGTCGATACCTAATCCAACATTTGAGAATCCCATACCAGCAATGTATTGGCCTAAAGCCATTCCTTCACGTCCATCTGGATCATTTGCGACTGCCGCGCGTAAATTTTTGCTAATGATTTCAATTGCTTTAATGTGGAACATATCAGACATTTCCCACGCTCCACGAGTAATGTATCCTTCAATTGCATGTGTAAGTGCGTCCATACCAGTTGAAGCTGTTAATCCTTTAGGCATTGATGCCATCATATCTGGGTCAACAATTGCTACTACTGGCATATCGTGTGGGTCAACACAAACAAATTTTCTTTTCTTTTCAACATCAGTAATAACATAGTTAATTGTAACTTCAGCTGCGGTTCCGGCTGTAGTTGCAACAGCGATTATAGGTAAACAAGGTTTTGTTGTTGGAGCAACTCCTTCAAGTGATCTAACATCAGCAAATTCTGGGTTAGTAATAATAATGCCAATAGCTTTGGCTGTATCCATTGATGATCCACCACCAATAGCGACAATACAATCAGCATGGCATGCTTTTGCTGCTTCAACACCACCAAGAACATTTTCAATTGTTGGGTTTGGTTTAATATCGCTATAAACAGTGTATGCGATATTGGCTTCATCTAATAATGAAGTTACTTTAGAAGAGACACCGAACTTAATTAGACTTGCGTCGGTGCAAACAAGAACATTTTTAAAACCTCTTGATTTGATTTCTGGAACAACGTTCGCGATTGCGCCATGACCATGATATGAGGTTTCGTTTAACATGAAACGATTTGCCATTATTTTTCTCCTTTTTATAGCGATTTAATTATATCTCAATTTAGATAATTGATACAACAATTACGAAAATATTTAAAGCAACGAAAAAGAAGAGTTTTAATATTGGTTTTTTAAATAAATGTTATTTATTAATAACATATAATCCATCTCCGATATCAAAATATTTAACGTTCATCGAGGATAGATTTTCAAAATATTGCTTCGTTTGTATAACGATTTGTTGGTATTTCTTTTTCTTGTTTTTTAATTCAATTTGATTAACTATTTCTAGATTAATATTATCGATAACAATTATTCCGTTTTCATTAATGTTATCTTTTAAAAACTCAAATAATTTAATTGTTTTAGCTTTCGCTCCATCGATAAAAATAAGATCAAATTTTTGATTTATTGGAAACAAAGTTACATCGTAATCATGGAAATCGATTTTGTTTTCTAAATGGAAATCGATGATATTTTGTTTGCATATTTCAATTCGTGGAGGCCAATATTCATAAGTAGATACATAAACATCTGGAAGCGAAGCTAATTGAAGAGTTGTATATCCAATCGCGGAACCAACTTCTAATATGCTTTTATAATTGTTTTGCTTAATGATAGAAATAAGAAAAGACACGACTTCTTTCCGAGCAATTGGAATAAAGTTTTCTTTCGCATATATTTCAATTTCTTCAATTGTTTTCATTGTTTTTTAAAGCCTTTTTAATGGCTTTTTTAGCAATAGATTTAATAAGTCTTTGCCCTAAAGTAGGCTTCTTTTTGGTTTCTTCTTCAGTTGTTGACACACTATTTTTTAAATAGTCCATTGTTTTAATTTCTTTATTAGTGAAATATTGTTCTTTTTCTTCTTCACCTTTAACTTCTTTAATAATGTTATTAACAACTTGGATTGCTTCACTGTTATCGATATCTAATTGAACCGCTAAATAAAGCATTGAGAAATATTTCTCAACTAAATACACAATTCCATCAATTAAAATGTTCATTAAAACCATAATAATCGAAATAGCAACAAGAATAAGACCTAAATCAGTGCCACCATTTAGCCAAATATCGATTATCGCCACAACAATTGTCCCGATTTTAGCCAAATACTTAACGATTTTAATGACGAATTTAATTATTTTCTTATTTTGTTTACGGATTTTTTTCTCTTTAATTGTGTCTTCTTGTTTATCTTTCATACATAGTTCTAAAATGAATGAAATAACTAAGACCGCTAATAAAACTGAATATAAAACAATATGAACAATAGAACCTATCTTGGTAACCAATAAATAAACATAATATGCCAAAAACAAAGCTTGAACGATGTAATTAATTACCGTTTTAAGAGTAGATAATTCCTTTTTAATTTTGCTATATGCCGCTTGGGTGTGTTTAATTGTGATTAATGACATAAATAAATCCCATAAAAATATTTTACAACAAAAAATTAATATATAAAAATATATTATTTTTAAAAACACATATGTTACTTGACACATTTATTGCAACAAATATATTTCTATTCATAGTTTTATATTGTTTTTTTGGTTGCCATTATTTCTTTTCTTCTTTTATCACACTTTAAATAACTTATATTAAGTGTATAAAGATAAATAATGTTATTGATTATTAATTATGTGCTTCTCTTATATTTATAACAAATAATAAGTAGTTGAATTTAGTCAAAAATAAATTAGCAACTAGTTAGGATTGTCTTTATGGTCTTTAGCAACCCAATAAACTTCTAAATATTCCTTGCTGATTGTAAAGACATCAATTGTATCTCCATTTTCATCAAAAAACTCGACTTCGAAATCGTCATCATTGTATTTTTCTACAATTGCTCCCTTTGTGCCTATTTTCAAATCTTTAAAGGGTTTAATTAATTTTACACAGTCGAATAATTCCATATTTTCTCTCCGTTATTTATCTTTTTTACCAGGCGTTATAGCAATTAAGCGCCATATTGTTTTACCATTATCTTGTTGAATAACAACTGTAACATTTGCGTGATGATATTTTCCATCGTTTCCTTTTATTTTGGTATTGTTACTTGATACATTTATTGCAACAAATAGTTAATTGTGCGTTTTGACTTATAAAAGGAATTTTGGATTTAACAAAAAATCAAATATGTCAACAATTAGAAATCCATTGCTATCATAATATGGGTCAAGTCCATTTTTGGTAACGATTATTTTTTTAAAAGAATCATCAATATAATAAAGACTTCGTTTTTCTCTATTCAAAGTGTTCTCATCATTGATATTTAAACATGATTGAACATATATTTTTTGGCTATCTTTTGTGGCAATAAAATCTACCTCTAGCGACTTTTTCTTATATATGTGTTTACCATTAACATCTATTCTATCAGTCATTTCATTGACATCAATTTCGCCAACAGAGACATTAAATCCGCGATATCTTAATTCGTTATAAATAATGTTTTCCATTATATGGCTTTCTTCTATTTGGGAAAAATTAGTTTTTGCATTTCTAACCCCAATATCTTCAAAATATACTTTATAAGGAGTGTTTATATACGCCTTTCCTTTTATGTTGTATTTTTTGGCAATAGAAATAACAAAGGCATCCTGGAAATGATTAATGTAATTAGAAATTGTATCATCGCACATAATGATATTTTTATTCAACTTAAATGTTTTCTCTAAATTCGAAGGGCTAACACCAGAACCAATGCAAGACGCTAAAACGCCAAGCAAATCTGATAAATTATCAGCATCTTTAATGTTTTTTCTTCCAATAATATCTTTTAAATATGTTTCGTAACACAAATCTAGCAAATATTTTTCTCTATCTTCTTCATCTTGTTGATAAATAATAGGTATTCCTCCTGTTACGATATATTTTCTCCAAGCGCTTTCTGGAGAAAGGTTTGCCCCAGTAACGAATTCCGAAAATGACAAAGGAAGTAAATGAATAGAAGATTTTCTCCCCCTAAATTTGGTTTCGATTTCAGAAGATAATAATTGAGAATTGCTTCCAGTAACATATATATCGAAATTCGAATGTGACAAGAATCCATTAAGAGTCCCAACGAATGAATCCAACATTTGTATTTCATCTAATAATAAATAAAAATATTCATTATCGTTTGTCACGCTTTTTATATACGCTCTAAATTTTTTCGAATTAATAATATAGTTATCTTTTCCAACAATGATTTTTGTTTTTTCTTCAGGAAAAAAGTCATCTAATAAATCAATATGTTCATCATTGTCAAAAGAGAAACGGATAATATTTTTTTCTTTAATGCCTTCATTTAATAACGATTTATAAAAAATATTGTTCATCAAATATGATTTTCCACTTCTTCTCGCACCCGTAATTACTTTTACTAATGAATTATGTTTTTTTCTAATTAATTGATCTAAATATACTTTTCTATCAAAATACATATTCGAAAACACTCCTATTCTTTGATTTTTTTCGATTACATTATATCACGATTATATTTTTCCTTAATATAAAATCGAATTTTTTTATAACATTTGATTTTTTTCGACTGGGAATTGAAGATAAATTAACACTAAAGATAATAATTTTGATTATTGTCTATCTCACAACACTTGATAACATCTGATAATTAACATTTTTATTTTGGAAAGATAAAATAAAAATAATCAATAAATCCAATAAAATGATTTGTTGATTCGTCTTTATTATGTCCATGGAATTAAAAAGCATCTTTATTAAATTACAAAATAACGATCAAAGCTACTTTGACGCTTTTTATCAATTGACGAAAAAACAAGTTTTTTACAATATCGTGTCAATTGTGAAAAATTACGATTTATCTGAAGATATTTTGCAAGAAACATATATTCAATTTTTAAAAAACATCAACAAGATTAAAGATGAAAACAAAGCAATTGGTTATTTGATGACGACATCAAGAAATCTATCTTACGACTATTTTAAAAAGCATAATCGGATTGTAGAACTAGAAAATGATTATTTAATTGGTGAAGAAGACGCGAATAAAGTTGATGAAGAAATATTAATAAAAAAGATTAGAAATATATTAAATGATAATGAATTTAGAATATTTATCCTTCATGCGTTATCGGAATTAACATTTGAAGAAATTAGAAAGATTGTCCATAAACCAATTGGAACTATAACTTGGACATATATGAACTCAATAAAGAAAATTAGAAAGGAGATAAAAGATGAACAGTAATGACAAAGACATTAAAGAGATGTTTGAAAACATTGATAAATATGAAATCAAAACATCTTCCAAACAAATATTAAATAGTTTTAATGCATCAGTTAATGAAAATAAAAAGAAGCCATTTCTTGCTCCATTATTTATTTCTTTTGCTTCTTTAGGATTAATTTCTGCAATTGTAATCCCAGTGGTGATCACTATTAATAATTCAAATAATATAATTGATAATCAAGATATCTTTAATCCAACTAAAAATAAATATTTAGAAAATCAATTATTAACTTTTAATGCTTTTAAAAATGGAAATAATTCATCTTTGATGTATCGTAGATCAAATATCACCTTAGATGGATTTAATAAAATTGTGAACGAATACGAATTAGTGCATCAAGGTGTAAAACAATTATTTGAAATAAATAAATATAAATCAGTTACTGTTGACAATGATTTTGAATATTTAGGCAATCGTTATTCGTTTGAATCGCGTTTATTAAATGAAGATAATGAAATAATTTCAAGATTATATTTCAATGACATCAATAATGAAAATGACAATAAATATTCAATGAAAGCTTTGTATTATTATTCAAATAATTATTATAACGCTGAAATCTTTGTTAAAAACCACACGGATAAAAATAAACTGAAGAAGAAGTCACTACTTTATTAACAAATGTTGATAATAGTATTGACCAAAAATGTTATTTAATTGAAAAAGAACAAGAATATAAAGGAATAAAAAGTGAAAATTCTTATTCATTAAAATCGTATGAATCATATGAGCATTATGTAAGCGATGATGATAATTTCATTTCTTCTGTTGAGTATGAAAATAAAGATACCAAATTGAGTGTCAATATTGAAAAAGGTAACAATGAAATCGAATTTGAAAATATTATTAAGAAATCAAATAATGTTTACCAATTTGATGTAGATGATTTTGAAATGGATGATGTTTCTATTTCGGATATCACTATTACATTAACATATAACGATGATTCATCTAGAACATATACTTATTCTGAATATCAAATTACAAAAAAATAAATTATTCCAATAAAAATAAACTTATCTTCGTCTTTATATTGTAGTTAATAAGAAGGAGGATAATTCTAATGAAAAAAACAATATTATTAACTGGTTTATTTGGATTGGCAGCTACTTTTTTATCAGGCTGCGTCAATAACACATCTACTAAAATAAACACAAAAGAAGTGTTTTTGATGGAAGCCGCGACTGGATTAAATATGATTAATCCAACTTCTAATGTTAGAAAAGCAATAAGAAGAAGCGCAAATAAGCCAATAAGTGAAGAGCAACAACAAAAAATTAAAGAATGTTTACCAACAGTAGATATGTTATTAAACAACAATCAAACATTCGAATCTACTATTGAAACAGTTAATCAAGAAATTGATGGTGTCAATTATGAATTCAAAGAAACAATCAAATACCTTAATTCTTCTTTAGAATTTGATAGTTATGTTCTTTATTACAATAATTATGTTATTGATGAAGAAGATAATGATGAAGACGAAAATGAAGTTGAAGTCACTTCAAAAACTTCCGGTTTAGCGTTCCTTTCAGATGATATTTATTATTCATTTGTTTCGAAAATTGAAAAAGAAATAGAAGAAGATGAAACCGAAGAAGAAAGGATGTTCTTAATCAATGTTGACGAAAATTCATACATCAAAATTAAAGAAGAATATGAAGTTGAAGGAAATGAAAAAGAACAAACTTTAAAATATTTAGTTGTAGAAAATGGTGTCACCACACTCAACTATTCAGTTGAAATAGAAGAAGAAGACAACGAACAATCAATTAAATTAAAAGTCGATGATTCAAAATTTAAAGTAGTCAAAGAAACAAAAGATGACGAAACAATCTATAAAGTTTCATACAAAGATGAAGACACAAAAATTGTTGCGGCATATAAAAAAGAAATTGATGAAAACGGTAATATTTCATTCGTTCTTATCTAAAAATTGAAAAATGTTGTTAATTGACTAAAAAAATTAATTAAAAAATCACATTTTATAAAATAACGACAAATAAAAAATCACAATAAAAGCACGAAAAACAAAAAGAAAAATATGCTTAAAATTGTGATTTTTTTACATATTAATGTTTATTTTACATGTCTAAAATCCGAAATTGAAAATGAATTTTTTATTTTATAAAGTTAAGGAAAGTTAATCTAGAAATTTTAGGAGCTAGTCATGGAAAAAGAAAAAATTGAACAAGTAGAAGAAACTAAAAAAGAAAAGACTTCCCTTTTTAAAAAAATCTTTAAACGCGATTCAAAAAAAGACATCATTGAAAAAGCTAAAAAAGAAGCTGAAGAAAAAGCATTAAGAGAAGATGCGGTCATTAAAAATGATTTCCAAAAAAATATTCAATTCGACGATGAAGCTTATGTTTCATTAAGACATATTGATAAAATTTACGACAACAAAGTTCAAGCAGTATTTGATTTTAACCTTGATATTGCTAAACATGAATTTATCGTTCTTGTTGGTCCTTCAGGATGCGGAAAATCCACAACATTAAGAATGATTGCAGGTCTTGAAGAAATTTCTGGTGGTGAATTATATATCGACCATCTTTTATCAAATGACCTCGCTCCAAAAAATCGTAATATCGCGATGGTATTCCAAAGCTATGCTTTATATCCACACATGACAGTTTACGACAATTTAGCGTTCGGTTTAAAAATGACTCATGTTCCAAAAGACGAAATTGCTGAAAGAGTTTTAAATACCGCTAAAATCCTTGAACTTGAAGATTTATTAGATCGTAAACCACGCGCTTTATCAGGTGGACAACGTCAACGTGTTGCTTTAGGAAGAGCAATTGTTAGAAACGCAAAAGTATTCTTAATGGATGAACCATTATCCAACTTAGACGCTAAACTCCGTGTCCAAATGAGAGCAGAAATTATTAAACTTCATGATGAATTAAAAGCCACTACTATTTATGTTACTCACGACCAAACCGAAGCCATGACTATGGCGAGCCGTATCGTTGTTATGAATAAAGGTTATATTCAACAAATTGGTACACCTATTGAAGTTTACAATAAACCAGCCAATACTTTTGTTGCGTCATTTATCGGCGCGCCAGCGATGAATTTATTAAATGTTAAACATCATAATGGTGTTATTACATTCGAAGATGGAAATACCCTCACTCTTCCAAAACATTATTTAGAAGAATATGATTTACCAGATGAATTAATTTTAGGTATTAGACCTGAAAATATTAAAACTACTTTTGTAGCAAATAAAGAATCATATCCAGTTGAAATTCAAGTCGCTGAATTATTAGGACGCGAATATTATGTCCATACATTATTTGGTGGAATTGATTTAGTATCTAATACTGAAGTAAACCAAAAATTAAATATTCACGATAAATGTTTTGTAACTTTCGATAAAGAAAAATTACATTTCTTCTCTAAAGAAACGTTATTGCGTTTATAATTTGCTTATATGAATTTAATCGATAGAATCTATAAAGCAAAATATAGTGCGAAACATTATCAAAAATATTGTAAAAACGCGAACGAAGCATTTATATATGCGACTATATATTTAAATTACAACGATAGTCTTGATGACTTACCGATTTTTGTTCAAGACATTTATTACATGACTTTGTTTTTATCAGATTCTTTAAACATTTCAATGTATATGTTTTTCTATGATGAAAATCATTATAAACATGTCGATAAAGTTAGAAGAGCGTTACAAAACGCTAAAATGGATGAAGCATTATCCATTTTCGAATTAGCGGTTGAAACATTTAAAAATGTTAATATTGACCATGATAAACCGATTAATTATTTAAAAGAAAATGTTCCTTATAATGTTCAATATAATATTAATTTTTATGAAGAAGAATTAGCGAAGCTTCAACAAAATGATTATCTATATAATCAAGCAAATAATTATTTCTTAGAACAGTTAAGAATCGCAAAAGGCTAATCGATGATTCGATAGTCTTTTTTCTTTAATGACAAAGGTTTTGTTTTAGTTATTAATTGAGGGATAGAGCGATTTGATGATTGATAAATGCTAACAAATAAATCAGCAATGAGGAATATTCCGCATAATAAATGGAGAATAACCATATTTATTGATAAAGAACCAATTTGAAAAATTGGTAATGTTAAACATAAAACAACATTGATTTTAAATATTGGCATTAAACAATATAAAGAAAAAATAGATAATAACCTAATGACATTTTTACCAATAGTTTGAATAATGGACATTTCTTCACCATTTAATTTAATACATTTAATTTTACAAATAATTTCACCAATTGTTTGTCTTCTTTTTGTGAAACACGGAATGAGAATATAAAAAATTAATGATGAAGTAACAAAGCTTAATAATGAAGCATAAGATACATATAATGACATTTCTTTCTGATAAGATAAATATTCATTATATTTAACTGAATAATATGGCTCGTTTGTTAAAATATTAGTTGCTTCTGACAATTTATTATTAAACCAGTTTCTAAGTGAAGAATATGCTTCTGTGCTACTTTCAAATATTTTGCCATCCAAGAAATAATTTAAATTATCTAAAAATCCATTAGAGTTATTAAATACCCCAATAGAATCATACATTCGATTTCCAAATTCATCTAATTGATAATCAAAATAATATGAATAATTTAAATCTTCATCTTTTTGAGGAAGATTTAATATTTCCTTATTGAACCAGCGAATATCTTTTGAATAATATTGTTCATCGTGTTCTTTAAGATAAGTTAAATAGAAATGTTCTAAACAAGATTCATTTTGATTTTTTATATCATCAATAAATTCGACATATAAATTGACATTATCTAAAGGCTCATTAAGTTCATTGAATAATTTTAAACGCGACTCTTTATATATATCGGTCATCTCTAATCTTAGTGAATAGGCTTTATTTTCTAAATTAATATATTTCTCACTTTTGTTAAACAAAGGGAAAAAACACAATTCAAAAAGACCAATGCCTAAAAGAATAGTCATTAATATATCGATTAATGAAGCAAAGAATCGACGATCTTTTTTTGCAGGAGCGATTGATAAATATTTTTGTTTCATTATTTTCTTCGTAAAACAATTATTTCATCTAATGGAATTTCAACATCATAAATTCCTTTTTGATAATTATTTCCATTACTATCAACCCAATTGCCTTGAGGCACAACCATTTTTCTTTTCGTGCCTTTTTTAATCATTGGAACAACTAAAATATTTTCACCTAATAAAAATTCATCATCAACAGTCGCGAATAATGGATCTGGATCATTATATGATAAATATCTCATCATTGGTTCACCACTAAGACGAGAAGATTCAACGATTTGTAAAATATCATCGACATATTCATCATGAATTTTGATTGATTTTTTAACCATTTCAAGATGATTTTTATCTAGCACTTTCCATGGGCTAATTGAAAATTGCATCATTGGGAATAAACATGCGACAAAAGAATATCGGACAAATAATTCTTGATCGAATTTAAAATCGCTAGTTTCAAAAGAAAGAAGCATTCCTCCTCCAATCATATCTGGACAAATAAATGGGTATCCAAGTAAAGATAAAGATAATCCATCATTAATTAAAGTATTAATTCCTTCATTATCCCAGGAATGATTTTTATCGCGTAATCGATTCGCGACAGGAGACACTCCATTATTAAAGCCAACACGTAATTCACTTAATGAGAAATATTCTCCTAAAATTGATAAATATTTGGCTTGATTGGCTACTATATTATCTTCTTTGAATTTGTTATCTAAACGATAATATTCAGGATCTCCAGCATCAATTTTGAATCCATCAACCCCATATTTATCCATTAATGAAATTAAAACGTTTTTAAAATAATTAAAGGCATCTTTATTTGATAAATCGTAAATTGCACTATATCCGTTCCACCAACGAGAAAGGAAAGTTGAGTCATCTTGATTTTTAACTAAATATCCTAATTGTTCTAATTTTCTAAATTCACTTGAATCTGGTGACACAAATGGACAACACCACAACATCACTTTAAAACCTAATTGATGTAGTTGTTCAATCATTTGTTTTGGATTATCAAATTTAGCTTTATCAAAATCCCAAACACCATAATCTTTACACCAACAATCATCAATCATTAAAACTCCAGCAGGAAAGCCATTATCAATTATTTCGTTCGCGTATTTTAATACTTTTTCTTGAGTGCAATCATATGGCATTTCAATCCAAGTATTATATTGAGGCTTTCTAAACATTTCTAAATCTGGTGTTTTTTGTTTGTTGATGAAATATTTATTTTTAATATCTAAATAAGCATCACGCATTGTCTCGCCAGCTTTAATAAATTTAATGTCATCATCCGATTCAATAACAAAAGAATCTTTTTTCATTTCAAACGCAAATGGTTTGTTTGAATAAATATATCTTCCAAATGTAGTAATAATCATCGCGGAAGCTTGATTACCAGCATGATAAATATTTAAATCTCTTTTAAATCCTTCTTTATATGGAGAAAATAATCCGTCGTTCGCGGTTAATCCAAAAACATATTCATCTTTTTCTAAATTAAATTCATATTTCATAAATTAATACCTCGAGAATTTAAAGAAATCATTATCATTAATTTCGATTATGTCTTCCAATCTAACATCAGTTAAACTTGATGAAACATAAATATGGTATATTCCATCTTCAACATATAAATCATTAAGAACTGTTGAATAATAAGAAAATGATTCTTTATTTAATTTAATTGATATATTTTTTGTTTGATGTGGTTCTAAATGTGTTTTGGTAAACGACACTAAAGATTTAAGAGGAGTTTCCACCATTCTTAATGGATTAGAAATATAAATCTGAGTTATTTCTTTTGCAGGAATATCACTATCATTTGTAATATCAAAATTTAATTCATAATCATAATTTGATAATTTGTTAATTTTTAAATTTGAATAAACAAATTTTGCATAGCTTAATCCATGTCCAAATTCATATAAAACTGGAACATTGTTAGTTAAATAATATTTATATCCAACAAGCACTCCTTCTTTATATGTTTCATAGAAGAAATTATTTGATTTTGCATACGATTGTTCTTCACTAGCAATAAACGATTCAGATAATTTTCCACTTGGAGATATTTTTCCAGATAAAATATTCGCTAAAGCATCATTAACACCTTCTCCACCAAGACCAACATAACAAATTGCTTTAACCAAATCATTGATTGGAGATAAATCAACGCTTCCTCCGGAATAAATATTAACAATAATGTTTTTATTAACATTTGAGATTTCTTTGATTAATTCATAGAAATTTTCGTTTAATCGATAATTATCTTTATCGCTTTCTTCTTTTTCCACTAATTCATTTGTGCCAATACAAACGATAACTACATCATTTTTTTGAGCTTCAAGAACAGCTAGTTTCATTCCAAATGGTTGGATAAGATGATATCTTTGATTATAGCTTTCGACATAATTAATTTTTGAATTTGGTAAATTGTTTTGTAATTTTTTAACTAAATCGAAATCATTATATAATGGATTAACTTTGCTGCTTCCTTCTCCTCCAATCGGTGGATTTTTTGCGAAATTTCCCACTACTAAGATGTTTTCTTTTTTATTTTTTAAAGGAAGGATATCATCAATATTTTTTAATAAAACAATTGATTCTTCATCAGCTTCAATACATTTTTGAAGTCGTTCTTCTTTTGTTAAATCAATATTTCTTTTATGCTTATTTTCTTCTAAACGGCTCCTTAATAAATCTAAACGATTAATTGAAGAATTAACATCATCTTCATTTATATAACCATTTTCAATTCCTTTTTGAAGGTGAACATTAAACCATTCAGAATAAGGCATCGCTAAATCAAGGCCATTTTTTAAAGATATCGCGCGATTACGACACGCTCCCCAATCGGAAATAACAACGCCATCGTAATGATATTTATCTCTTAAAATATCTTTTAATAAATATTTATTTTCTGATGCATAAATTCCATTAACTGGATTATATGAGCACATAATTGTCCATGGATTAGCTTCGTTAATTGCGATTCTAAATGCTTTTAAATATTCTTCATTAAGCGCACGTACATCTACTTCACTTGTTTGATAGAAACGATCTTTTTCACGATTGTTACATGCGAAATGTTTAATGCAAGCAGAAATACCTTTATCTTGAATTCCTTTAATATAACTTGAAGCAAGACTACCCGCTAAAAAGGAATCTTCAGAAAGATATTCAAAATTTCTGCCGCAAAATGGATGTCTTTTTAAATTTACTCCTGGCGCTAAAACGATATCGACATTTTGTTCAATTGCGTCTAATGCTAAACATTTACCAATTGAATATAAAATATCTTTATTCCAAGAATTCGCTAATGTAGATAATGTTGGATAAACACGATTATTTAATGAATGTTGTTCGTAATTTACTTCTTCATAAACATATCTTAATCCGTGTGGGCCATCACTCATTTTTATTAATGAAATATCGCCATTTGAATAAGTGTCCCAAGTATTAACACCACTTAGAAATTTTAATTTTTCTTCTAATTTTTGATCGATTATTTTTTTCATTGATTTAGCTCCTTTAAATAATCATACATTGCTACATAACTACCGGCTGTCCAGCCAAGCATTTCAGTTTCACTATATTCATTTAATATAGATCTAGTTCCAATATTAACATCATATTTTTCCCATAATTTATTAGAACGAGCAAATTCTTTATCAACCGTATTGATATATAATTTTGCGATATCTATCGCTTTTTTATCATCTTTAATATTAATCGCTCCATCAAAAGCAATTAACATTAAACATGGCCACATATTAGGATATCCCCATTGATAATTATGTTCATCTTCTTTTTCTGTAGTGGATAATCCATATTGATGTATTAATTTATTATACAAATAATTAAAGGCTTTTTTATCATTATATATATTAAATTTAAATGGATAAAAACTCGCCATAGAAATAATAGGACTGATTTTGTTATTGACAAAATCGTAATCATAATAAATTCCGTCTTTATAACATTTATTATTTAATATCTTTAATAAATTAAAAGCGATGTCTTTATAATCATAATTTGATTGATAATCAAAATGACGATTAATTTGGTCTAATGATGTTAAATTAAAATACATCATTGAATTTAAATCGATTGGTAAATAATTTAATATTCTTTGATTAAATCTAGTAGAAAAATCCCAACCACTTTCGCATTCCGCTAAAACGTTTTTACCAATAATTAAATCATCTTCATTTTCATCAATTATTTTTTTAACACGCTCTCTATATTCTTTAGCCATATAAATATAATGTTCATCTAAAGCGTGGCTTCTATATTGGAAAGCAAGGCTATTATCAATATAGACTGTTCGATTTTTAATCCAAAATTCCATTTCTAAATTCATCGATTTTATAACGCTTTGGAAAATAGATTTGTCTAAAGTGTTGTTATAATAATCGATAACCATTGATATAAAAAATGGAGGTTGGCTACGATTAATCATATCTAATCGATTTGCATTAGGCATGAAGCCGTATTTAGAAATCAAATAAGAAATATCTAAAATATTATTTTTAGCTTGTTCAAATAATTGGTCTTTTAATAATCCGCGATTAAGAAAATAAGTATCCCAATAATACAATTCATCGAACAATCCTTCTGCACAAGGGGAATTATATGGAAAAGGGACAGCAATGCTATTATTCATTTTATTATGAATTCTAATCGATTTTTTCCAGTTATTTCTTATGTAATTTCTAACTTCCATAGAATAAATAATTGAGCCTAGATGTTTTGACCTAGGCTCAATATCTCCTTAATTATTTATAAATTATTTCATGCTTAATTCAGTGACTAAGACTTCTGTTTCTCCAAGATTAGCGTTGTGATCAAATTGAAGAGAAATAGTTCCCCAGAAACCTGCCATTGAACCAGGTAAAGCTAATTGAAGAGTATAAATACAAGTTTCACTATTGTATCCTTCAGAAGTAGTAAACCATTGTTGAATTTTAGATGAACCATCTCCACCTAATTCAATAATCATTTTATTAATTGGGTTATCTGATGTTAATACCTTATATTTAAGTGTTAATGAAGTGTATTCAAGACTTGGATCATAATTAGCAACAAATGAATCCCAGCCATCCCATTCGCCAGAAGCTGTTCCAGTAAATGATAATTTATATCCTTCTTCAATTAATTCGGCTTTATATGAATCTTTGTTTGGACCTTGGTTATATAAGGAATTAGGAACAATCGCACCATTATTTGATAATCCAGTGTGAACATATGAACTTTCAACTGGTTCACCAGATGGAACAAGTTCAAGATGTTTAACAAAAATTTCGACATTTCCTGCACCAGGTGTTCTATCAAAACATAAACCAATTTGGCCAAGACCTAATGATAAATCTTTTGTAATAGGGACATGAATTTCAATGATTCCA
>JAQYER010000150.1 GCA_028723545.1 Caryophanales bacterium | reverse complement strand
CCTTTACTCTTTCGTCCTGCTATACTTATAATTCCGGCTACAAGCATTAAAACAGCTGTAATAAATCCAGCTGAACCTGAAACTTCTCCAGAATCCGCCAATGCATTTCCAATACCTGCAGCACAAGACTGGAATACAATTACCAGAAATAAACAGCAGCAGATGATTCCACATACCATTCTCATGATTTTCATAAAATCTCCTAAGATTTTAATTTTTTGTTCAATATACACTGAACATTTTTCTAGAAAATTTGTTGGAGGATTTTTTCTTGTAACACAAGTGGGCCAGTGGCCCATCCGCCTAACATGACATTTAAACCGCGAGGGCTTGTCCCGAAGTCGGTTTTGAAATGCGTGTTATACGATTTTTTTCAAATATTTTCCATTTTTAATAACTTACTATTGAAATATGAATTATCCCTTTCTACTTTATTTACAGATAATTTCAAAATCCTATACAACTCTTTTTTTAATTTAAATTTAGTATACAGAACAACTAATCTATAGCATGGATAATAATACCAAGGTTTTTCAGTGAGAAGACTTGCTTCATAAAACCATATAGCAAGAAAAGGATTTTCTTTTTCTATATCCATTCCCTTTTTATATATATGAAAATTATCGTTATTTGAATTTTCAGAATATTCCTTATTTAAATTTGGGAACCAAGCTGGTTTACAAGCCTGCAATTTTTCATAATTAATAGAATCATTAATAAAATTGCAACACACTTTATTTTGATTACTTTGTATTGGATTCTTTTTTATAAAATCAATTACATCAAATGAATGTAAAATACTTATATTATTATCTTTATATTTTAAGTAATCGATGTAATCCAAATCTGTATAAATAATTACACTGTCTCCGGATTTTACATTTTTAGTCTTTGAAAATTTTTTTTGAATAATATACTCCTCGATTTCAGACTTTTCTTTTTCTATAAGTGTTAAGTCACTAATGAATGAGCGTTTAAAATCAGTATATACATGCTTCAGTCGATCAAAAGTAACTTCATCAAAGTTTATTGAAAAATCCTTTATTCCATAATAAAACTTATGAAAATCATCTATTCTAACACATGGAATAAAATCTCTTTTTGTATATTTTATTCCAAGCTCATTATTAAATATTAACTTTTTATAATCATCCTCTGTTGGTTCAATAATAAATTGAATTAAGAAATTTCCTTCTTCTCGTCTTGTTTTTATAAGCTCAGATTCATACTTTAATGCTTCTACTTCACTTAATGATTCTCTTACGATTCTATAATTTATTCCAAAATCATCCTGAAGTTTTTTATAATAATATCCATGTTTATTTTGATTTTTTAATTCATCCAATATGTGTCTATATCGATTTCCACATCCTTTTCCGACATAAAAAACTCGACCATCATTTAAATACCACTCATAAACATAATAATTCATAGAATCCATTTTTTATTACCTAAATATATATTTATTTAATAGTTCGATCTAATTGCTCATCAATAGCCATCACAAAGTCATATATAAGGGAATAAGTTGTCTTTACTTCTTCTTTCGTTATTATTTGATCCTTATTATTTTTGTCTTTTCCGTTACGATGAACAATATCATGTCTTATACTGATTTTCTTTGAAATTTCGGAAAAATTAGGAAACTTAACATTAAGAGTCAATGCATATATATTTTTTAGTTTCGGTAAATTATGATATATTAATTCAGCTAAATCATCTTTTACAATAGATTTTATTTTTTCAAATTGTTCATATATGTTTGAAAATTTTATACTTATAGAATCATATTTATTATATGATTTTACAAAGTTCCTTAAATATTCATTATTATTCATTACTAAATTAATTAAAGCATCTGACAAATAAGTTTCTAAACAAGTAATAACATTTGCAAATAATAACTTGTTTAGCGTATTTTCCTGTTTTTCATCAGGTAATTCTATCTTCAACATTTCTTCGATTTGATTCATTTGAGATTCAAATGTGTCAAAATAATTGGTGTTTCGGATTATTGCGTCAAAATAATCGTCTGAATATTCATCAGTTTCTATGTGAACATTTTCGACATCTATATCATCACATGAAATTTCTCCTCCACAAATACTTGCACTTATACAAAACGAAACACTTTTATGACAATTTTGGCATTCTATGTCTTCATAATTGATATTTTGAGTTGCTGAATGAGTATCTTTTTCTGCAGAAAAATTCGGAGTTGGGATATCATATAAAGTTTCATTTATTTCAGTTCCGCAATTTGGACAATTAAAATGAACTAAAATACTTTTAGTTGAAATCATATTAAATGGTTGTATAAACATGTTTTTTCCTTATATAAAAGCACAATGTGTCCGTATAACAATGGGTTGTACCGCAGTGGGCTTGACCCACTGTCGGCTACGAACCTTTGTTATGCTTGAATTTCTTTATTGAGCTGTTAGTGCATACTCAAATTCTTGGTTAACAAAACTTATTTTTTGAACAAGTTTTACAACAGAAGCATCAAATACAACTGGATTACCACATTCTACTTTAAACGAGGTTATAATATTCTTTATTGTTTCTTTTTGATCATAGCTTAATTCATCAATAATTAAAAATACATGAACATTTGACTCAAAAGATTCAAGTAATTTCTTTTCAAAAAAACTTATAATTGCTCGTGTCGAAATATTTGGATTCATTTCCTTTACCCATGAATCAATTTTATCTGATAATTCATTGTTTTCTGAAGTGTAGTCTATTATTTTTGCAATCCAATCTTTTATCGTTGTATCTCTGATAGATTTGTCTGTGATAATACTAAATGAAGAAGCAAATTGCATTAACTGTGGAATTATATGTGAATTCAAATATTTTGATTTTTCAGTTGAACGAGTCTTTCCATCTCCATAACATTCATATTCAACGAGACTAATTTGTAATTTGTTTTTTTTATCAAATGAAATCAATAATGCGTCTGGTATTGCAGAAATTCCTGAAATGTTTTCATTTATTTGATGAGTTCTGAAAAGTCTGTTTTTTGCTATCAATATAGTTCTTTCTTCTTTGTAGCTTGTAAACAATGAAAAGAAGTTTTTATTTACAAGTGTTTCGAGACCTTTAAATTTATCTGTCTCATTTTGGAAATTAATTGTTTGAAATGTTCCCATTATTTTTATTTCAGCTTCAGGAACTTCTTTTAATATTTGTTCAACATCTTTATCCTCGATATCTTCTTCGTCCGTATCATCAATAATATCATTTGATTTAATTGTCAAATATTTTCTTTCTGTACAAAGATGTTTATTGAATTCTTCGTTTAATTTCTTCGCTGCTTCATCGTCGAACTTTTTGGAGCCTTGCAAATACTTCAATGCCCAATATTTACCACCAATCTCGGAAAGAAAACTTATATCAAAGAAATCACAAAACTCAATATTTTTTACAGAGTAGCACAAAACATACTTATCTGAATCTTCCCATGGTTTATCATCTGTTACATCATCCAGCTCAAATCTAGCACCGCACAAAGTTTTTTTACCATTCTTTATCAATAGATAAACTTTATCATTCGGAAGTGGTCCGCGATGACCAAAACCGGCAACTGCATTGTCTAAACATAAATTATAATTTTCTAGATTGTTACTACAATGTAAAGTTAAAACAGACATATTTTCCTTCTTTCCTAAATTTACCGCCCCAGTGGGGCGTGGGCATAACAATGAGTTAGACAATATGTAGTGCCACCAGGTTTGCAGAATCGAGGGTTCGGTCGTAAACTTGGAATAGAAAACAACAAGCATGACCTGCCTCATGCAAAAAGGAGGCGTAAGATAAAACCGCTAAAATAGCGCGGCTTTATCTTACCTAAAGTTTGCGTTGCAAACTTATTATTCAGGGGTTAATACAACCCCTGAAAACGAGCGAGTCAAGGCCTTGAGCGAAGCGTGCCTTGACCGGTCGTATTAAACTGCTGTTCCT
>JAQYER010000149.1 GCA_028723545.1 Caryophanales bacterium | reverse complement strand
TTGCTCTTGGTGTTGGTGGCTATCCTCGCGGTAGAATTATCGAAATATATGGTCCTGAATCAAGTGGTAAAACTACTTTAGCATTACATGCGATTGCGGAAGCCCAAAAGAAAGGTGGAAGAGCAGCGTTTGTTGATGCTGAACATTCAATTGATCCTTTATATGCTCGTAATTTAGGTGTTGATATTGATGAATTAATTCTTTCTCAACCAGATAGTGGTGAACAAGCTCTTGAAATCGTTCAAATGCTTGCAGACAGTGGGGCAATCGATATTATTATTGTTGACTCAGTTGCCGCTTTAGTGCCACAAGCTGAACTTGATGGAACAATGGGAGATAATAATGTTGGCTTACAAGCTAGACTTATGTCTAAAGCGATGCGTAAATTAGCGTCTGTTCTTAACAATAATGATTGTACAGTTATATTCATTAACCAAATCAGAGAAAAAGTCGGTGTTATTTATGGAAATCCAGAAACGACAACTGGTGGTCGTGCATTAAAATTCTTCGCATCAATTAGAATCGATATTAGAAGAAGTGAAGCTATTAAAGTCGGTTCAGAAATTGTTGGTAACACAGTCAATGTCAAAATTGTTAAAAATAAAGTCTCTGCTCCATTCAAAAATTGTCAAATCGATATTATTTACGGAAAAGGAATTTCAAAAACAAGCGAAATTCTTGAAATGGGTGTTCAATTAGGCTTATTGAAGAAATCCGGTTCGTGGTTTGAATATAATGGTAATCGCTTCGCAAACGGAAAAGAAGCCGCTAAAGAATATTTAAATAATCATCTTGATTTGATGAATGAACTTGAACAAAAGATCAAAACTGGCGAATTATAATTAAAAAAATTAACTCCAAAAGAATGAACTTCTTGCGGAGTTTTTTTATTTCGCTAAATTTTTTACAAGATAAAGATTTATCTTTATAAATATTTTGTTATAATAAACACGTATCAGTTAGTGATGCTTATTACCATAATATTAATTTAATTATTTAAATACATATACACACTTATTAAAATGATAAATTTTAAGGTAATAACTGTAATAATCGATTTAATTAAATCTTTTTTTGGATTTAAATTAAATCACACAATATTTTAAAAGGAGAATTAAAACATGACCGATGCAGTATGGGGCATTCTCATCGCTGTTGCCTTTGTTTTTGGGGTTTTAGGTGGATTTTTAGCTTTTAAACTCATTCCTATCTTCAAAGCCAAAGAAGCTTCAAAAAAATCCGAAAAGATTATTCACGATGCAGAAATTAAAGCCGATCAAATTCGTAAAAATGCACAAATCGATGCTAAACAAACAGTTAACGAATTAAAACAAGAAGCTGAAAAAGAAATTAAAGAAAGAAAACAAGAATACGCTAATTTAGAAAACAAATTAAATCAACGCGAACAAAATATTGATCGCCGTGACGCTAATTTAACCAATAAAGAAAACGCTCTTGATGAAAAAAATGAAATTCTTAATCGTCGTTTAAGAGAATGCGATAAAAAAGAACAAACACTTCAAACAAAAATTGACTCAATTATTGCTGAACTTGAAAAAGTTGCTCAATTAAGCGTTCAAGAAGCACGTGATGAAATTTTTGCGCGTGTTGAATCTAAAATGTCTAAAGAAATTACCGCTTTTATTAAAAATAAAGAAGATGAAGCTAAATCTCAAGTAAACGCGAAAGCATTAGATTTATTAGGATTAACTATATCTAAATTTTCACAAGATGCAGTTACTGAAAGAACAGTATCAACCGTTTCAATTCCATCAGATGAAATGAAAGGTCGTATTATTGGCCGTGAAGGTCGTAATATTCGCTCATTAGAACAAAGCTTAGGTGTTGATTTAATCATTGATGATACACCAGAAGTAATTACTGTTTCTTGCTTTAATCCAGTTAGAAGAGAAATCGCTCGTCGTACATTAGATATTCTTGTCCGCGATGGACGTATTCAACCTGGAAGAATTGAAGATGTATCTAACAAAGTTAAAGCTGAAATGGATGAAACAATTCAAAAAGCTGGTGAAGAAGCCGCCTTTAAACTTGGATTACCAAAAATTAATAAAGAATTATTAAATTATGTTGGTCGTTTAAAATATCGTACATCATATGGCCAAAATGCTTATGACCACTCAATGGAAGTTGCTTATTTAGCAGGTATTATGGCTGCTGAATTAGGATTAGATCAAAATTTAGCAAAACGCGCTGGTTTATTACATGATATTGGTAAATCAGTTGACTTTGAACAAGATGGTTCTCACGTTGAATTAGGATCTCGCTTAGCGAAAAAATATGGTGAACCAGAAGTTGTTATTAATTCAATTGAATCACACCATGGTGATGTACCTGCTAAATCAGTCATTGCTAATTTAGTTCAAGCTGCAGATACATTATCTGCTGCACGTCCAGGAGCGAGAAAAGAAACTCTTGAAAATTATGTTAAAAGAATCGAACAACTCGAAGAGATTTGTAAGAGCTATGATGGCGTTTACCAAAGCTTTGCTATGCAAAGTGGACGTGAAGTTCGCGTTATGGTCATCCCTGAAAAAATCGATGACTTAGCCGCTTTCAAATTAGCGAGAGATATTAGAGAAAGAATTGAATCAGAAATGACTTATCCAGGACAAATTAAAGTCCAAGTTATTCGCGAATATCGAGCGATAGAAACAGCAAAATAATTTATGAAAATTTTATTCTTTGGCGATATTGTCGGACGAAGCGGAAGACAAGCAATTAAACAAAGTATTGATAATTTGATAAAGAAATATCAAATTGATTTTGTTATCGCCAATGGAGAAAATGCGACACACGGAAAAGGATTAATCGAAAAACATTACAATGAATTAATTGATGCTGGTGTTGATTGCATAACATTAGGAAATCATTATTTATCTAAAAACAATATTAATGATTATATCGATGAAGCATCTTGTTTAATTCGCCCTTTAAACTTAATTAATTCATTTGGGGGAGTTGGAAGCCAATTATTTGATGTTAATGGAATAAAAATTCGTGTTACTAATTTATTAGGAACAGCTTTTATGAAAGAAGAAGTAGTTAGTCCTTATCAATCATTAAAACAATTATTAGATGACACAATTGGTGAAAATAGTATTCATATTGTTGATTTCCATGCAGAGGCAACAGGTGAAAAAATGTGCATTGGATATTGTTTTGATGGCCTTGTCAGTGCGGTTTTAGGAACACATACTCACGTTCAAACAAACGATAATAAAATATTATCAAATGGAACAGCATTTATTTCTGATGTCGGTATGTGTGGAGCGAGAAATGGTGTTTTAGGATTTGAAAAAAATTCAGTTATCCAAAAAACAATTTTTGGAAACAATGAAAGATTTACATTAGATGAAAAAGATGACTATATTGTTAACGCTGTTGTCTTAGATATTGATGAAATATCTTTAAAATGCCATGAAATAATTAAAATAAATATGTTATTGGAGAATAAATAAATGGCAAAATGTGATATTCATTCTCTTCCAAATATGGAAGAAGCACGTAATCGAACAACTAAATTTGATTTTGAATATGAAAATGTCATTCCTAGTGATGATTTAAAAAAATATGCATTAGGGAAAACATATTTTATTCGTACTTACGGTTGCCAAGCTAATTATCGCGATGAAGAAATTATTGCTGGTTTATTAGAAAAAACTGGCTATAAAAAAGCTGATGATATCTCAAATGCTGATTTTATTTTATTAAACACATGTGCGGTTAGAGAAAACGCTGAACAAAAAGTTTATGGAATGATTGGTGAATTAAAAGCTTTCAAAACGAAAAATAAAAATGTCATTATTGGTTTATGTGGATGCATGGTTCAACAAAAACATATTATTGAACATGTTTTAAAAACATATCGTCATGTCGATTTAATTTTTGGTACACATAACATTCATCAATTTTTAAATTTATTAGAAGAAGTGGCAATTAAAAAAACAAAAGTAGTGGATGTTAAATCACTTCCTGACGCAATTCACGAGAATTTGCCTTCAGTAAGAAGTTCAAATTTCAAAGCCTTTGTTAATATTGCTTATGGTTGTGATAAATTTTGCACATATTGTATTGTTCCATATACTAGAGGAAAAGAACGCTCTCGTAAAATGGAAGACATTTTAAAAGAAGTTAGAGAATTAAAGAATTTTGGATATAAAGAAGTAACTCTTTTAGGTGAAAATGTTAATTCATATGGCAAAGATTTAAAAGACGGAACAACTTTCGCTAAATTATTAGATGAAGTTGCAAAAATTAATATTCCTCGTGTTCGCTTTTTAACTTCTCATCCATGGGATTTTACTAGCGATATCATTGATGTTATTGCCAAACACGACAATATCATGAAATATATTCATTTACCTGTCCAATCTGGAAGTGATGAAATACTTCATTTAATGGGGCGAAGATATACTTCAAAACAATATAAAGAATTAGTTGATCTTATTCGAAACAAAATTCCTGGTGTTGCTATATCAACCGATATTATTGTCGGTTTTCCAAATGAAACATATGAACAATTTTTAGATACAGTAAAAATGGTTGAATATGTTAAATATGAATCAGCATTTACTTTTATTTATAGTCCAAGAAACGGCACTCCTGCTGCAAAAATGGTTGATAATGTCACTAATAAAGAAAAATCACAAAGATTCCAAGAATTAGTTAAAGCTTTAGAAAAAACTATTTCTCCATCATCAGAAAAGATGGTTGGAAATGTTTATGATGTCTTAGTTGAGACAGTTTCTGAAAAAGATAAAACGATGATGTCTGGATATACAGAAACTAACAAATTAGTGCATTTCAAAGGTGATCCATCTTTAATTGGAGAAATTGTTAAAGTCAAGATTAATGAATCACACACATATTCATTAATTGGAGAATTAGTTGATGAACGTTAATGAAGCATTATTTGAATTGAAAGAACAATTAATTAATGAACCAATTGTGAAAGAATATTTTCGCCTTTTATCATTAATTGAAAATGACGAACAATTATCTACTTTAGATAAAGAAATTAAATTTCATCAAAAATTAATGTCAACTAATATGAATAATGATGAAATATATTTCAAAGAAAAAGAAATATACGAATCAAAATTGAATCAATATAATAATCATCCTTTAATAATTAATTTTAATAATACAAAAGACGAAGTAGCGTCTTTACTTCAACAAATCGAGCAAATATTACAATGATTTATGTTATTTTAGGTCCAACTGCTTCTGGAAAAAGCTTTGATGCACATGAATTAGCGAAAGCCATTAATGGAGAAATTATTAATGGTGATGCTTTTCAAATTTATAAACAATTAAATATCGGTGTTGCTAAACCAGAGAAAGAATTATTAGATATTCCTCATCATTTATTTTCTTTTGTCGATGTCGATAAACCATATTCCATTATGGAATATCAAATCGATTGTCGAAAGAAAATTGAAGAAATATCAAATCGAGGAAAAAATATCGTTATTGTTGGTGGTTCTGGTCTTTATATTCGAAGTGCATTATATGATTATCAATTTAATAAACAAGAAAACAAAATTGATATGTCAAAATATGAAAAAATGGATAATGATGAATTATTTAAAATATTGCAAGAAATTGATCCAAAAGAGGCAACTATTATTCATAAAAATAATCGTAAAAGAGTGCTTAGAGCAATTGAAATATATTTAATAAATGGCGAAGCTAAATCGAGCATAAACGCTAAACAAGAGCATAAAGCCATTTATGATGTTAGGTTTTTATTTAAAGATATATCTCGAGATGTTTTATATGAAAGAATTAATCAAAGAGTAGATAAAATGATTAATGATGGTTTGATTGATGAAGTTAAATCATTATTAACAATTTATGATTCTAATTTACAAAGCTTACAAGCGATTGGATATAAAGAAATTATTGGTTATTTATCTAATTTATATTCATTAGAAGAATCGATTGAATTATTAAAGAAAAACACTCGTAATTATGCAAAAAGACAATTAACTTTTATTAAGCATCAATTTAACGCAATTCCATATCAAAATATTGAACAAATCATTAATAAAATAAATAAATAATTTTTTACAATTGAGATGTTTATCTAATTTAGTAACAATTGTTTTTATATAATTAAAAACTATTGTCTAATATGGTATGATTATTAAAATCATTTCTAGATGGGAGGTTTTACTCAATGGAAAATATTAATGTGATCGCTAAAAGAGCAAACATTGATGAAAAATATGTTGAACCTTATGGCAAAACGAAAGCAAAAATATCTTTAGATTTATTAGAAGATTTAAAAGATAAAAAAGACGGTAAATTAGTATTAGTTACTGCAATTACACCAACGAAAGCTGGTGAAGGAAAAACAACTACATCTATTGCATTAACAGAAGGATTAGCGAAAATTAATCAAAATGTTATGCTTTGTTTAAGAGAACCTTCTTTAGGACCAGTATTTGGAATTAAAGGTGGTGCGACTGGTGGTGGATTAGCATCAATTGAACCAAAAGATGAAATTAATCTTCATTTTACCGGCGATATGCATGCCTTAACGACATCAATTAATTTGATATCAGCGATTATTGATAACCACATCTATTCAGGAAATGAATTAAGAATTAATCCTGAAAAAATTGTTTGGAAAAGAGCGTTAGATATGAATGACCGCGCATTAAGAGTTGTTAATGTCGCATTAGAAGATAAAAACGGCACGCCTAGAAAAGATGGATTTGTCATAACAGTTGCGTCTGAATTGATGGCGATTTTATGTTTATCTTCATCTGTTGATGATTTTAAAAATCGCATTAATAAAATAATTGTGGCTTATGATATGGATGACAATCCTATTTATTTAAAACAATTACGCATTTCTAATGCAATTATGAAATTAATGAAAGAAGCTTTCAAACCAAATTTAGTTCAAACATTAGAAGGAAACCCAGTATTAGTTCATGGTGGTCCATTCGCGAATATCGCACATGGATGTAACTCAATGCTTGCTTTAAAAATGGCAATGAAATTAGGCGATATTACTATTACTGAAGCTGGATTTGGAGCGGATTTAGGAGCTGAAAAATTCTTAGATATTTTATGTCCTGCCGCAAAAGTAAAACCAGATGGTGTCGTAATGGTGGCGACAATTAGAGCATTAAAAGTTCATGGTGGAGCGGATTTAAAAGATTCAGCTATATCTAATGTTGATGCTTTAATAAAAGGGTGCGCTAATCTAGAAATTCATTTAGAAAATATGAAAAAATATGGTCTTCCAATTGTTGTAGCAATTAACCATTTTGACACAGATTCTCAAGAAGAAATTGACGCTCTCACTTCATGGTGTGAACAAAGAAATTATCCAGTTTCATTCCTCGATGGATTTAAAAAAGGTGGAGATGGATCAATTGATTTAGCAAAAAAAGTTGTTGAAATGCTAAATACTACTAAATCAAATTATCACAAATTATATGATTACAACTTACCAATCGAAGAGAAAATTAATATTATTTGTAAAGAAATTTATCGTGCTTCTAATGTTGAATTTTCACCAAAAGCATTGGAACAAATTGAATTATATACAAAGATGGGATATGGAAATACCCCTATATGCATGGCTAAAACACCTCAATCATTATCTGATGATCCAAAACGCGTTGGCGCACCAATCGGTTCAACAATTCATATTCGTGAAATAAATTTATCTTCGGGAGCGGGATTTGTTGTGCCATTATCTGGATCAATCTTAACAATGCCTGGCCTTCCAAAAGTTCCAGCCGCGGTTAAAATGGAAGATGAATAAATGAAAGATTTGAATTATCAATTAAACGACATTGTCGAAATGAAAAAAGAACATCCTTGCAATAACCGCACCAAATTATTTCAAATTGTTATGCTTGGAGCGGATGTAAAAATTAAATGTCTCGGATGTGGAAATCTCATCTTGATGAGTCGTGACTCATTTAATCAAAAATTTAAAAAAGTCGTTCAATTAAAACAAAATTAACAAAAATCGGCACTTTTCAAATATTTCGCCTATTAATTAAGTGAATATGGAAAAGAAGCCGATTTTATTTTTAGAAAATATTGATAAAGCGTTTAAAACTAGTGATGGTGATTTTTATGCTTTAAAAAATATTAATTTATCTTTTCCAAATAAAGGACTTCATTGTCTTGTTGGCAAATCAGGAAGTGGCAAATCAACATTATTAAATTTATTATTACAAATTGAAAAACCGACAAAAGGTGAGATCTTTTATAAAAATAAGAAGATTTCCAAATTTAAAAAGAAGGATTTAAATAATTACCGAAATTGTGTAATTGGAACGATTTTTCAACATTATAATTTGTTTGAAGACTTATCTGTTATCGATAATATTATCCTACCTTCATTAATATTAGGTGAAAATCGAAAAGATTGTATCAAAAGGGCAAACGATTATATTAAACAATTCAATTTAGAATACTTATCAAAAAGAATTGTTAAAAATTTATCTGGTGGAGAAAAACAACGAGTAGCGATTATTCGATCAATTATGAACAATCCAGATATTCTTTTATGTGACGAACCAACTGGAGCGTTAGATGACACTAACAGTGTTCTAATTATGAAAATTTTAAAAGAGTTATCGAATGATAGGTTAGTGATTGTCGTTTCTCATAATTTAGATTTAGTGGAGCAATTTTCCGATCGAATTATTACTCTTCATGATGGAAAAACAATTCTTGATCAATATCGAAATGAAATAAAAGAATCTAATTTTAAAAAACAAAAAATTAATAAAAGAAAATTCAATTGGACTAAAATCTTCATAAGAAAGCACTTAAAACAAAATTTTGTGAAAAATTTCTTAACGTATTTTTCCACCCTTTTTGGCTTATTAGCAATTATGTGTTCTATCGGTTTTAATAACGGAATTGAAGAAACTTCTCGGAACGCAATCCAAAACAATTTAGCGATTTCCACCGCGACAGTGTCGAAAAAACAATATATTGATATACCTAATTCTCCACTTCAATATGAAAAATCGACAAGACCACATAATGATGAATTACAATTTTTATATAATATAATCCCTTCATTAGTAATCGAACCAAATTTATCTTATTTTGTGCCAACTAACCCAACTTTTAGTTATCGTGATGAAATATTAAACACTATTAGTTTTATTCCAATATATAATCACCATTTAATTAATTCTTATAATGAGATTGTTGTTAATAATAAATTTTTGGAATTATTAAATTTAGATAAAGAAGAAATTATTGATGACTATTTATATTTGATTCATAAAGTTAGTCCGACAATAAAAACTGATGATATTGTTAACCCATTTATCAAAGATAATATCGAAATCAAAGAGCAATTAATTATTAAAGAAGTAGTGGATGAATTTTCTTTTTTAAACAATCCAAAAATATATTATTCTTATCCATTGTTTTTAGAATTTGTATCAAATATTAAGCTTGAAAATATTTCAAATTATTTAGGATATGAAATGGATGGATTATCATATGTTATTTCATCAAACGATGATTCGATGATGAGTTCTTATTCGTCATTATTATTTGTTAAAGATAAACAAGATATTAATAGATTATTTTCTTTAAAAGATGAATTAGACAATGAAAAAGCGGACATTAGAATTGAAAGTGATCCATATTTAATTCAAAAAACTTATGTCAATTTCATGACTTCGTTCGCTTCGTCATTACAAATTTTTATTATTATTTCGTTTGTCGGAGTGTGTTTTATTATTGGAATCACATCATTATCTTCCTTTATTTTATATAAAAAAGAATCAGCAATATTAACGATATTAGGTAGTTCAAATTCGAAAATTTTATCAATATTTTTAGATGAGTCATTATTTGTCATATTAATGTCGATTTGTTCTTCTCTAGTTTTGTCATTTTTTGTTGAAAAATTAATTAATAATATTGTTTATAAGTACGCTCAAATAGAAAATTTGATTTCAATTCCTATTTATTCATATTTAGGTTATCCATATTTATTACCAATCGCATTAACAATAATTATTATTTCCATTTCAATAATATTTATTATTGTGCCTTTGTTAATTTATAAAAACATATCGCTATCAAGCGAATTGAAGGATGAATAGATGATTAAAATTAAAAACTTAAATAAACATTTTAAAGATCGAATTATTTTTGAAAATCTTAATCTCGAACTTCCTAACATTGGTTTAGTTGCGATATTAGGAGATTCAGGAAGTGGGAAAACAACGTTATTAAATATGCTTTCTGGCATCGATTTTGATTATGAAGGTTCAATTGAAATTGATTATCAAAATTTGAAAAGAATTAAAAAGAAAGATGTTGGATTATATCGATTAAAGAATATTGGATTTGTTTTCCAAAATTTTTCATTGATTAATTTAGATACAGTTAATCAAAATATTCGACTGCCATTAGAATCAATATCAAATAATTCAAATAAAAAATTAGATAAAAGAGTTGATGATGTTTTAGATATTGTTGATTTAAAAATTAAGAAAAATGAAAGAGTAAATAATTTATCTGGTGGTCAAAAGCAAAGAATCGCTATCGCGAGAGCGTTAATTAATGATCCCAAAATTATTTTATGCGACGAACCAACTGGGGCGTTAGATGAAAAAACTTCAATCCAAATAATGGAATTGTTATACAAAATATCAAAGTCGAGTTTAGTCATCGTTTCTACCCATAATAAGCAATTAATAAAAGACTACGCTAACACGATTTTATATTTAAAAAACAAAACATTAATTAAAGAAAATAATCACGTTTTATTCAAAAAAGAAAAAAGATTTTTGGTAAGAGGAATAACAAAATTATCTAACAATCCATCCCTTCCATTAACATATAAATTTCGACATGCTTATCAAAAAATGAAAGCAAAGAAATATCGAACATTAATAACAAATATGATGATTTCATTATCTTTAACTTCAATTGGAATGTCGTTAATTTTATCAAATTCTATCAGTGAGAAATTGCAAAATGCTTTTTCTAATTTATTTACATCTAGTCAAATAATAATGACCCCAAAACAATCTAACCCAAATATATTTGATGGCATTTATAGTGCGTCATACCCTCAAGTAAACGAAATAAAAAATAAATATAGTGAATATATTGATGATATAGGGACAACTTATTTGGTTAATTTTGAAGATTTCTTTAAAGATGATAATGAAATGTTTATCTCTTCAACATCGTATAAAATTCCACTTATTTCATATTCGGCAAGAACAATAAATGATTTTAAATGGATTAATGAAGAAGAATTATTAAGTGCATATCCTGGCTATTCTTCATTAAATAATGATGAAATTATTTTGGGAATTAAATATGAAGATATGGCGAATCTTTGCTATAAATTGCATATTCAAAGAAACTTTTATAGTTTAGGGCAATATATCAAAAACAATCTTCCAAGAATTACTTTTTCAGTCGCAAATAATGATTGGCAATATTCTGATGAACAAATATTTACTTTAAAAGGAGTAATCGAAACAAAAACTCCAGTAATATATCATACAAACCGAAGGTGGAATGAATATATGTTTGAAGAGCAAATGAGGTTTCCGAGTGGAGATGGAACATATTCAAATCTTCCTTGGATAATGTATAAATTATATTATCTTGTCACAAAGCAAAGTCCTGATATCTTTTTAAATATGGCGATGTATGACAATGATTTATACGATTTTTGTTTTGAAAAAACTTCATATAAATATCATCCGACAATATGCAAAATCAATACGATATGTAATGAAAATCGCTTATTAGTGTATTATGTCGACAAAGCATCAATTCATTTAAGTGATGTAAAAGCTATTGTTAAATATTTTCCAGAATTAAGTTCATATTATTTATCGACTAATTTTGGCTATATTTCATATGGAGCTAGTGTGATGCAAGGTTTTTCTCAGAACGCTTTTTTATCTATAGATCAAGATTTATTAATTGAAGCCATGGACGCCGAATCATCGATGCATTTAGAAAATGCAACCAAGCTTGATTTAAAAGAAGGAATATTGCAATCAAATTTTGCATTAAGCTCCGCGAACGGATTTCAATACACAACTCAATTTAGAGAACTTCTTTCGGGAAATTTACCAAATAACGATAATGAAGTTGTAGTGTCCACTAGTCTTTTATCATCGCTTGGATTGGATAATAATTCACTTAATGTTCGTCTCCATTTCGGAGCAGTTTCTAATTGCTATTATGAAGATGATATTTTTTACAAAGAATATAGCTCAACCGAAATAAAAATCGTGGGTATTATTGAATCGGATACAAATCTAATATACCAATACCCTAATTGGAGTGTATCTTTCTTTCGAGATTATTTAGGAATAAGCGCTTTTAATTTAACACCAACAAATGTTGTATTTGAATTTGAAGATAATAATATTTCTCAACGATTAATCCCTATATTAACTCAATTATTTTCTGATTATAATTTTTCTGACCCCATAAAAGAGGCGACTTCTTCTATTAATTCTACAATGTCATATATGGAAACTATCTTACTTGTTTTTTCTTTAGTAACGATGGTAATTTCAATTATTTTATTATCATTAACAATATTAATTAATGCGAATGAATCAAAAGAAGAAATTAGATTATTTTCTCTTCTTGGTTTTTCAAGTTTTGATATATATTCTTCCTTTATTTGTCATTCTTTACTTCAAGGATTCATTTCTTTTTTAATGTCGTTTGTAGAATTAATAGGAATTGATTATTTGATTAATGTTTTATTATCAAAAATGATTTCAAGTTCAATTGAATATCGATTTAATTTTTATGCAGCAATATTAGAACTAGTGTTAATGATTTCAATAACTTTAATTACAGGAATAATTGTGTCAACATCGCTTTTAATTAAAGATAAATTTGAGAAAAAACATCTCTAACAACAATAATACAACTCTTTAAAAAGAGTTTTAACTTTACTATATTGACCTTGTGTTATAAAATAACACTGCTATTTTGTAATAGGGGTTATTATTTATGTCATTAAAAGCAGGTATTGTCGGATTGCCAAATGTTGGAAAATCAACATTATTCAACGCGATTACTAATTCGCATGTTGAAGCAGCAAATTATCCATTCGCAACAATAAATCCAAATACTGGAATCGTTAATGTTCCAGATGAAAGATTGGATTTTTTATCAAATTTATTTCAACCAAAGAAAACAATCCCTGCAACATTCGAATTCTATGATATTGCTGGATTAGTTAAAGGAGCATCTAGGGGAGAGGGGTTAGGAAATCAATTTTTATCCCATATCCGTGAATGTGATGCGATTGTGGAAGTAGTTAGATGTTTCGATTCAAATGAAATTATTCACGTTATGGAATCAGTTGATCCAAAACGCGATATCGAAACAATTAATCTCGAGCTTGCGATGGCGGATTTAGCGACAGTCGAAAAACGTTTAGCGTCCATCGAAAATAAAGCGCGAATTCAAAAAGACAAAGATTCGGTTAAAGAAGTATCAATTTTAAAACCAATCCAAGAAGTATTACAAAATGGTGATCCAGCACGAATCGCTAATATTTCAGAGGAAGACAAAGAATGGTTGAGCAAAAATTATCACTTATTAACATTAAAACCAATAATTTATGTCGCTAATGTGTCTGATAATGATTATATGGATATTGACAACTGTAAATATTTCAACATCGTTAAGGAAATTGCAAAAAAAGAAAACGCTCAAGTAATTCCAGTGTCTTGTGAAATTGAATATGAATTATCAACATTACCTAAAGAAGAAAAAATTGAATTCTTAAATTCTTTAGGGGCAACTGAATCTGGACTTGATAAAGTTATTAAAGCTGCATATAAATTATTAAATTTATCAACATTCTTCACTGTTGGTCCAGATGAATGTCGAGCATGGACATTTAGAAATGGAATGCTCGCTCCACAATGTGCCGGAACTATCCATACTGATTTTGAAAAAGGATTTATTAAAGCGGAAACATATTCATATGAAGATATTTATGAATATAAATCTGAAACAGCATTAAAAGAGGCTGGTAAATTGCGTATGGAAGGTAAAACATATGTAATGAAAGACGGAGACATTGTCTTCTTTAGATTTAATGTCTAGGAATAAAAATATGTATCGAATTGGTTTTAGTAAAGATATTCATCCATTAAAAGAAAATCGCCCATTAATCTTAGGTGGTATTCATATTCCATACCATTTAGGATTAGACGGACATTCTGATGCTGACGTTGTTATTCATGCGATTTCTGAAGCGATATTAGGTGCTTTAGCGATTGGTGATTTAGGAACTCATTTCCCTGATAACGATGATAAATATAAAAACATCGATTCAACAATTATTCTTAAAGAAGTAGTGAAGATGATGGAAAATAATCATTATGAAATTAATAACATCGATGTTCAAATTGGATTATCGAAACCAAAATTAAAAGATTATAAAGAAGCAATGAGAAATAACATTGCATCATTATTGAAAACAAATATTGAAAATGTATCAATTAAAGCAATGACATACAATTCATTAGGCGATATTGGAAATAATAACGCCGCTGAAGCATATTGCATAGTCATGCTCAGGAGTAAATAAAATTATGGAAAAAGTACGTGTTAGATATGCTCCTTCTCCAACTGGTTATCTTCATATCGGTGGAGCAAGAAGTGCCTTATTCAATTATTTATTTGCCAAAAAATTTAATGGCGATTTTGTTTTTCGTATCGAGGATACTGACGTTGAAAGAAATATTCCTGGTGCAGAAGCAAGTCAATTACATGACTTAATTTGGCTTGGAATAATTCCAGATGAATCGACTGAAAAACCAAATCCAAAATACGCTCCATATCGTCAAATGGAAAAATTGGATATTTATCACAAATACGCTCAAATGCTCATCGATAAAGGATATGCATATGAATGTTTTTGCACTGAAGAAGAATTAGAACAATCTCGCGAAGACCAATTAGCGAGCGGTATCGCGTCACCTAAATATGATCGCCGTTGTTTAAATTTAACTGAAGAAGAAAAAGATAATTTAAGAAAAAAAGGAATCAAACCAACTATCCGTATTAAAATGCCAGATCATCAAGATATTGAATTTGATGATTTAGTTCGCGGACATATTAAATTTAATACTGATGATATTGGTGACTGGGTCATTATGAAATCTAATGGAATTCCTACATACAATTTCGCTGTTGTAGTGGATGACCATTTAATGGAAATTAGTCATGTTTTACGTGGAGAAGAACATTTATCAAACACTCCAAAGCAAATCCAAGTTTATAATTATTTTAACTGGGAAGCTCCAAAATTTGGCCATATGACAATTATTATTAATGAAAATGGCAAGAAATTATCAAAAAGAGACCATGATATTCTTCAATTTATGTCTCAATATCGCGAAAATGGATATCTCCCTCAAGCAATATTTAACTTCTTATTGTTATTAGGATGGACACCAGAAGAAAATAAAGAATTCTTCACTATGGATGAAGCATTTGAATGTTTTGATCCAAAAAGACTATCTACTTCACCATCAATGTTTGATAACAAAAAATTAATTTGGATGAACCAACATTACATTAAACAATTAACTGATGAACAATATTTATCATTTATCAAACCATTTGTGGCTGATTTATTAGAAGGATATTCTGATGAAGATATCTTAAAAATAACCAACATGTTTAAAGGCGAAATTAGTTTCGGAAAACAAATTAGAGATTTATTGTCTCCAATTATTAATCCAAATGAAATTAACGAACAATTATTACCAATAATTGAAAATGATACCGCTAAAAAAGTTATTGAAACATTCGCTAAATATTTATCTCTAGTGGATGAAATCAATCAAGATACGATTAAATCATGCTTTAAATCAACCCAAGCTGAATTAAATGTTAAAGGTAAAGACTTATACATGCCAATTCGTTTAAAATTAACTGGTATTGAACACGGGCTTGAAATGTATAACATCATTACAATATTAGGAAAGGAGAAGACTCTTAAGAGACTTAAATAAATAATGGATATTGAATTAGAATTAAAAACAAAAATTAAAAACGCTCTTAATCAATTAGGAGTCGATGTCGAAATTCCTGACATTACAATTGAAACTACAAAAAACCCTCTTTTCGGCGACTATGCTTCTAATGTCGCAATGAAATATTGCAAAATTAAGCAAACAAATCCACGTGATTTAGCTAATAAAATTATCGATGTTATTAATAAAGACGGAATTGAAAAAATTGAAATTGCTGGACCAGGTTTTATTAATTTCTTTTTAGAAAAAAACGCTCTTAATCAAATTATTTCTAAAATAATTAATGAAGATGAAAATTATGGTCGTGGCGAAAATCAAAACAAACGCGTTAATGTTGAATTTGTTTCAGCTAATCCGACTGGAGATTTGCATTTAGGGCATGCTCGTATTGCGGCATTTGGTGATTCAATTTGTCGTTTATACGAATTCGCTGGCTATGATGTTACTAGAGAATATTATATAAATGACGCCGGCAATCAAATTAATAATTTAGGTAAATCATTAAGAGCTAGATACCATCAAGCTTTTAATGAAGATTATCCAATGCCTGAAGACGGTTATTGTGCTCACGATATCATTGATATCGCTAATAAAATTAAAGATGAATATGGAGATATTTATTTAGTAGACAACAACGAAAATTTCGAAGCATTAACAAACATCGGAATGAAGGAAGAGTTAGATAAAATTAAAAAAGATCTTCACTTCTTTAGAGTAGATTTTGATGTATATACATCAGAAAGAGATATTCGCAAAAACAATCATGTTCAAGAAGTATTAGAAAATTTATATTCTAAATACACATATGTTGAAGATGGAGCGACTTTCTTAAAAACAAGTGACTTTATCGATGATAAAGACCGCGCTGTTGTGAAATCTGATGGTTCATATACTTATTTAATGCCTGATATTGCATATCATTTAAATAAATTGTCACGTCATTACGATTTATTAATTGATGTCTTAGGAGCTGATCACCATGGTTATATTAACCGTATGAAATCAGCCTTAATGATGCAAGGATATTCAAAAGATGTTCTTGAAGTTGAATTAGTCCAAGTCGTGCGATTAATAAAAGATGGTGAAGAAGTTAGAATGTCAAAAAGAACAGGAACTGGCATTTCTTTAAGAGAATTATGTGAAGAAGTTGGCGTTGATGCTGTTCGATATTTCTTTGTTTCACGCGCTGGATCATCTCATTTAGATTTTGATTTGAATCTCGCTACTGAACAATCTTCTTCAAATCCAGTTTTCTATGCTCAATATGCTTATGCTAGATTAAGTAAAGTCCTTTCTTTAGCAGAAGACATTGAATTAGATATTTCGGGTAAAAATTTAAATAAACAACAAGAAATTGATTTATTAAAATGTTTAATTGATTTCCCTAATGTTGTTAAAACAAGCGCGAAAATGCGCGCTCCACATGCGATAGCAACGTACATTCAGAGATTAGCGTCATTAATTCACTCTTTCTACACTGAATGTCGTGTTATAAATCGTGACGATATAAAAGTCACACAAAGTCGCTTAGCTTTAGCTAAAGCAAGCGCGATTGTTATGAGAAACGCTCTTAACATTATTGGAGTAAGCGCTCCAACAAAAATGTAATTAGAAAGGAAAATTATTATGTTAGAAAAATCATTAACAGAATACGCCTACGAAGTATTACAAGAAGAAGTAGCCCCAATTTCATTTTCTGAATTATTCAAAAAAGTTCTTGAAAGAGCTGGATTAACTGAATTAACAGATGATGAACTCAAAACTTATATGACTCGTTTTTACACATCATTAACTATTGATGGAAAATTCTTCAATTTGAATTCAAATCAATGGGATCTCCGTTATCGTTATCCAGAAAAAATAGTTATTGAAAGCCGTGAAATGTCTTCAAGCGATGAAGATGAAGAAGAAAGCAAAGAAGAAACTGCTCTTGAAGGAAATGAAGACGAAGAATTTGACGAAGAATCTAATGATGATGAAGATGATTCTGAACCAGAACTCGACTACGATCATAAGAAAACTTCAGATGACTTTTCTTATTAATCAATAAGGAATAATTGATTTATGGATAAGTCAGCAAAAGATATCTATAAATTAATCAAAAGATATGATGTGATTACTATTTATGGTCACATTAATCCCGATTGTGATAGCTATGGCTCAACACTCGGCCTCCGTGAATTAATTAAAGATAATTTTAAGAATAAACAAGTATATGCTTTAGGTTATGGTCAAGACGACTTATATAATCGTTTAGCGAAACACGATATCGTCAGTGATGATGTTATTAAAAACTCTTTAGCGATCGTTTTAGATTGCAGTGAATTATCTCGAGTTAGTGATAGTCGTGTTTCAAATGCAAAACAAATATGCAAAATTGATCACCATATTGAATCAACACCTTTTGATTATCCAAAATGGGTTGATGTTTCATCTATTGCCACATGCCAAATGATTGCTGAATTTGGTTTTGCTTATCATTTAAAATTTTCTAAATTAACGGCTGAATTATTATATTTAGGTATTTGCACTGATTCAGGCCGATTTAGATATCATCCAACGAACGCGAAAACACATCTAATAGTTGCTAAATTATATAAATATAATATTGAGCCAAAAACAATCTTTGATATTTTATATCAGTCCGATGAAAGAATGGTTAAATATCAAGCTCGTTTAATCTCAAAATTCCAAAAAACAAAAAACAATGTTATTTATTGTTTTGCTGATAAAGAAGATTATGAACAATTTGGTTTAACTTTTGATGAAGTTTCTAAAAACGTTAATGTTTTAGGCAATATTAAAGGATGTCCTATTTGGGTATTATTTACTCGCGACCCAAACAAAAATATTCGTTGTGAATTTAGAAGTGCTGGACTAGATATTCATCAAGTTGCAACTAAATATGGTGGTGGTGGACACAAATGTGCTTCCGGCGCTAAATTAGTTAATTGTGAATGGGATTTACCAATGCAAATTGTTGAAGATTTAGATAAAGTAGTGTCAGGAGATTTTCATTAATGTGGGAAAAAGAAATTGAAGTTGCGTTATATGCAATTAAAAAAGCACGCGAAAAAGTATTAGAAATTTATCATTCATCTGATTTTGGTGTCGAAATTAAAGAAGATAATTCTCCAGTAACTAAAGCTGACAAAATGTCTGATGAAATTATTCGTAATATCCTAAAAGAGAATTTTCCAAATTATGCGATATTAACTGAAGAATCAATCGATGATAAATCGCGCTTAAATAACGATTTTGTTTGGATTGTCGATCCGATTGATGGCACAAAAGAATTCGTTGCTCACAATGACCAATTTACTATAAATATCGCTTTGTCATATAAGCATGATATTGTTGTTGGAGTAATTGATATTCCAGTATATGATGAAACATTTTATATGGGAAAAGGAAAAGGAAGCTTCTATATTCATAATGGCGTTGAAAAACAAATTCATGTCAATGACAAAAAAGACAATTTAATTGCTTTAACATCAAGATTTCATGTTAATGAAGATGAAATCCAATTAATTAATAAACATCAAGACCGCATCACAAAAATTGAAACAATTGGTTCTTCTATTAAAGGATGCTATATTGCAATGGGAAAAGCCGAAATATCTTATCGCAAATCACCAAACACGAAAGAATGGGATACTGCAGCGATGCAAGGGATATTAGAAGAAGCTGGTGGATATTTATTAACATTTGATAAAAAACCACTTAGATATAATCGCGAAGATGTTTATAATCGCGAAGGATATATATTAATTAATAACATTGATAATTTCTTAATTTAAAATAAAAAAGTTTCTAGCAATAGAAACTTTTTATTAATTTGGAACTTCGTTTTCGCTATCGACAGCTTTAACACCGAGCACACCAGGAACTTCTTCCATTAAAATAATTTGAATTCCATCTGAAATGGTGGAATCAATTAATGAACATCCAGCGCACGCTCCCATCATTTTGATATAAACGATCCCATCTTTAAAAGCGACAAAATCACAATCCCCTCCATCCCTTTGGATGAATGGACGAATTTTATCTAATGTTGTTTTAATTAATTCAATTTGACTTTCATTTTCCATAGCGAAATTAATTATATATATTCAATTTTAAAAATCAATAAATGTGATAAGATATTTTTATGAAAATGCAAAATAATAATTTATATCCAGTTAATATTACACACATCAAAATTATGATGACTATTTCTTTATTAAATAAAGAACAACTTTATCCAAATGTTCGAGGGGTAGAAGAAATATTAAATGGAAATAATGATAAATACGATTACCTAGATACATATATGACTTTAGTGAGTGTTAAAGGAAGAAAATTATGCTCAATGATCACTAATTTAATTAGACATAAATATTTAACATATATTTATGACGATAATAGTGATGATATGTATTTAAAAATAACTGATTTTGGTCAATCATTTTTGGATAATTATTTATCTAAGCATCAAATTAAATTAAATAAAAAGGTCCGCGTTAGCAGACCTAATATTGTTTATATTAAGAGCAAATAATTATTTGCTATTTTTCTTGAGGTAGGAATATCCAACAGTTTTTGGATTATTCTTTTCTTCTTTGAGAAGGGCGAATCCTTTGTATGTCATTAAAGCGCCTGCAACAAGCTGCAACGCTCCAATTATATACGCAATTTCGAGAATTCCATTAGTCGCGAATTCAGGATCTTTGTAGCATATAACTGCCCATCCTTGCATAGCTAAGAATATGACTGAAGAAATTAATAACATAATTCCACCAATGATATCAAGAGCTGAGCTATTTTTGTCAAACAAGAATGAGAGGCCTGACAAAAGTGTGAACACGAGAGCAATGATTCCAATTACACAAACAGAATAATTTCCGTTGTTAGCTAAATAGTTGAAGATATCGCCATTATGATCGATCATTAATTTGGCACGGAAGATCATTTCGTAACCGCTATAATATGCATTTCCTAAACGTAAGAAATGTGGGATAGCTAGAAGACCGAAAGTGATAACCGCAACAGCAATACCGACCCATTTGCCATATTTCATAACAAATTGTCTCATCGTTATTGGATTCCTCCTTTTCTGAAGCATTTTGGTTGGGGTGACTGGGATCGAACCAGTGATCATGAGTTCAGAGCCCACCGCCTTCCCGCTTGGCTACACCCCAATGTAACCAATGGTATTTAGTATTTAAACCATACAATGGTGCCCGGGACCGGACTTGAACCGGTACGGCCTCATCAGCCGAGGGATTTTAAGTCCCTTGCGTCTACCTATTTCGCCACCCGGGCATAAATGGTCTCCCGTAAACGATTTGAACGTTCGACCCCTTGATTAAAAGTCAAGTGCTCTAGCCAACTGAGCTAACGGGAGATGGCATTAATACAGTTGAATTTTAGCTATTTTGGAGTGCTAATTTCAACTATTTTTTACACTTTCTAACAAAGTGCTTTTAGATTATTGCATATACTTACATTTTTTTCCATACTTTTTTTAACTTTTTTTATTTAAAAATGATTTATATTTTACTTGTTTCTTGTAATGCTTGATTTTTTAGCTATTTCAAACAAAGATTTATCAATAAAATTATTATCATTTTATTAATAAAATAAAAGAGTCAAGCAAAGTCCCGCAATCACTTGTTGATTTAATGGCAAGCTCAACTCTAATATTATAATATAAGAAAATAAAAGAAGATACACAAGATTTTTGATAAGGATATAGAAGGTAAAGCTTATGGCAAAATCAAAGAAAGCAAAGCAAACGCAAGATAACTTGACCGAGATAATCGAAAAATTGTCTATTCAATATGGAATGGAGTTAGAAGATTACCCGAAGGAAATGCCAGTGAAAGTTCAATTTACGAGATTTTCAAAAAACCGAAAAAAAGAATAAGTCAAAAAAATAAAAAGTGCCGATTTTATCGACACTATTTTTATAATGGTTGGGGTGGCTGGGATCGAACCAGCGAGATGACAGAGTCAAAGTCTGTTGCCTTACCG
>JAQYER010000148.1 GCA_028723545.1 Caryophanales bacterium | reverse complement strand
ACATTTAGTCCATAACCATCTAAATATCGAGATGGAATATAATATTTAACTGGATAATTTAAAATATCGAATGTTCTTTTAACAATTGAAGTAGAACAAATACCATCGCAATCATAATCTCCATAAATAAGAATTTGTTCTTTATTTACAATTGCGCTTTGTATTCTATTTCTTATAGTATCAATGTCAATAATGGTATTAACATCTAAAAGACGAATATCGTTAATATCTTTATTAAGTTTTAAATATTCGTCATAAGTTAAATGATAATAATCTAATAGTTTTTGTAAAAATTTGTCCATAAAGATAAAAGGCCTATAATAAATAGGCCTATTGATTAGTCGTTAATTCCAATGAATATTGTTTCTTCTGGTTCACTAGTTTTTGGTTTTTGTTGTAATTTAATTCTTTGTTGTTTTTTAGGTTTTTCACGTTTTACACGTTTAGATAATAATTTATTGAAAGATGAACGAATTAAATTAGCAAATGGTAATAATAATTTAATCGTGAATAACGCTACTAATAATGTAGAAACGATAATTCCACCAAATAATTTAGCGTACGCAACAGGGCCGAATCCAAAATAGTTAATTCCATAATATAAAGCAATAATAACGAAGATTAATACTGGTGCAGTTGCGTTACTTGTTGCTAATTTAATAATTTCTGAACGTTTTTCTTCAGTTAAATCAACGCTTCTAATTTCATTAGTTAATTCTTTGTCTTTATTAATATAGAAGAGTGAAATTAATAAAGAAATAATCATTGTTGCAGGTATAACAACATATACTACTGGTGTTGCAGGTAATCTTGTAATAGCGAATAATGCAATTGATCCAAATGAAGTTAAAATTGTTAATACTACAGTAGATAATGCACGATGTAATTTATATCTTAAAGCAAGATAAATTCCACAACCGATAATTGAAATAGAACACGCTAATGAAACCCATCCAAAATTTGGTTCATTAATAACAGTTTCGTGAGCAACTTTTGTTGCATAATCAATGTAATTAGTTGTATCAACATATGGTTCATATTTTTCGGCTAAACCATAAATTGCTTCTTCAATTGAATATACTGTAGTTTCACTACCTTCATAAACATAAGCAAATGTATCATTATTTGTGTAAACAGCATCGATAGAAGTTACATAATAATCATAATTTGTTGTAACAGTTGTTTCATAATCGGTTTCTGAACGACTTCCATGTTCAACATTAGAATATTTTAATGCTTCACCATTTACTTTAATATTCTTAAGAATATTTGTTTCAAAAATTTCTTCATTTTTAATTGTTACAATGGCGGAATCATCATATTTAACAACTAAATATACTTGAGTAGTATCTTTAGTTAAAGCTGATGTATTAATAATTGTTTTATTTTTGATACCGAAAATTGTAGACATTGCAATTCCAGCGATAATAAATACACCACCAAGAATAGCTACTAATTTATTTTTCTTAGTAAAATCTGTTTTTGCATATGGTCCTTTATAAGGTTCTTTTTGTTCAACTTCATCATTTTCCATTGGTGAATTGATTAAATTCTTATCGAAATTAATTAAATCAAGGCGATCAGCTACGCGTTGGTTATTTGTTAATAAATAAGATGAAGCACGGAATAATGTTTCATTAACAATTAATGAAATAACTCCACCAAAGAATAATGTAACTCCCATTGATTTTAATAAGTTTCCACCAATAAGGAAGATAATTAAACCAGAGAATAAGAAGATTACAGATGTATCAACTGTAAATAATGTGAATTTCTTAAATGCTTCTTGATTTGCTTTCTTTAATGAATATCCTTTATAAACTAAATCTTTTAATTTAGTCATATAGAAGATTAATGAAGCTAAATTCGCTAATGAAACTAATCCAATACCGATAAGGCTTGAAATATTCATTGTTGCGCCTAAAAGTAAGAAGAAGAATAAAGTTAAGAATGAAACAACAACGTTGTTAGAAATCATTGATAACGCTCCTAAACGGTAGAAGACAATTAACAATAAAGCCATGATGATTAAAGCAAGGCCAGTAGCAACTAATGTAATAGATGCATTTAATGTTCCTGGTGAAACTAATTCATCAACAACAGCGTCAATATTTCTTTCATATGTAATTTTAATTTCGATGTTTTCATATTTAGAAGCATTAAATAAATTTGTTAATTTAACAGCGAGGTTATTTGCTTCTTCTAATTTATTAACATCATAATTACCTTCTGCATCAGCGTAACCACATAAATATTGAATTTCTGTTGGCTCTTCGTCATCTTTTAAATTTTCTTTAAACCAAATATTAGATGAATAGAATGAAGCGATAATCTTTTTACCAGTAACTGCTTGGTCAGCATTAGCTTTTTCAAAGTCATCCCCTTCTTTCCAGTTTGCCCATAAATAAAGATCAGGACTTTGTTCGGCTGCTTCTTCTCCATCAGCTCTTTTTACTTGGTGACGTAAAGCATGTGCTTCCCCACCTTCTTCTTCACTAGAAGATTGAGCTGTTTCAATTAATGATTTCATTGCTGAAACATCGCTAACTGGGATTACAACATATGGAATAGAATTAACATATTCAATTCGAGCTGTAACATCTTTAAATAATGTGTCGTGGTCACGACGAGATTCTTCTTCTTGGGTAGCCATTGAAAAATCTCCACCACTAAATGCTAAATAATCACGAACATTTGCGTATTCAGTATCATTTTCAGCAGCGAATTTGACACGAACAGTATCATTTCCTTCGACAACAACAGAATATGAATCAATATCGTAATTATCTAAACGTTCTCTCATTGTTGAAGCAACATCGTCGATATATTGATTGGTATCAACAAAACTACCATCTTCTTTGTTAGTGAGATTATAAACAACTTCATGAGCTGCTCCGTAATCTAGGTCAGCATTCATTCTTTTTGTTGCAGGGACAAAAGAAACTCCAACAGCAACTAGAAGAGATAAAGACATAGTGACATATGCGGTTAATCTTCTCATAACGTACTCCTTCTATAATAAAAACCAAAAGGTAAATTAAAAATTTACGCTTGCTTAAAAAATATACAACTTTATAAAAGACAATTCAACATAAAAATAAAAACAATATCAATATATTGATAATAGTTCAAAAAAATAGTAAAAACTAATTATTTATCAAAATCAAAAGCAAATAACCCACGTTTATGATTTTTGTCTAAATGTTGGTATGCTTTATCGGTAACAATTCTACCTCTTGGAGTGCGGTTAATCATACCAATTTGGAGAAGGTATGGTTCATAAACATCTTCTAAATTTGTAACTTCTTCACCGATTGAAGACGCTAAAGTTTCAAGTCCAACTGGGCCACCATTAAAGCGTTCAATTATTGCTTGTAGATATTTTATATCTACATCATCAAGGCCTAATTCATCAACTTTTAAGGCTGATAAAGCTTTAATTGCATCACTTTCTTCAATGAAATCTTTTCCTTCAAAATTGGCAAAATCACGAACTCTTCTGAATAAGCGATTGGCAATACGAGGTGTTCCTCTACTTCTTGAAGAAATCAAATTAGCCGCTTCATCAGTAATAGAAGTTTTTAAAACTCTCGAAGTTCTTAAAATAATATCTTTAATTTCTTCATTCGTATAATAATTTAATTTTTCAGAAATACCAAATCTCGCTCTTAAAGGAGAAGTTAAGTCTCCAGGTCTAGTTGTCGCACCGACTAAAGTAAATGGAGGTAAATCTAAATTTAAATTAGTTGCTCCACCATTACGAGGAACGACAATTGATAATTTAAAATCTTCCATTGCACCATATAAAACTTCTTCGACTACTCTAGGTAAACGATGAATTTCATCAATAAATAAAATATCTCCAGCTTCAATAGTAGATAAAATTGCTGCTAAATCTCCAGTTCTTTCAATGGCCGGACCATTTACAACTTTAATTTGTCCACCCATTTCATTAGCGATAACATGGGCTAAAGTTGTTTTTCCTAGTCCTGGAGGGCCATATAGTAAAACGTGATCTAAAGTTTCATTTCGGTGTTTTGCAGCACCAATAAAAATAGTTAAATTATCTTTTAAAACTTTTTGACCGACATATTCTTTCAAAGAAAGAGGTCTTAAAGATGTTTCTAATACATCTTCTTTATTTTTATTTGCATCAACGATTCTTGCCATAATTATTTTTTATTCATTTTGCGTAAAGCCGCTCTTAAAATTTCTTCATTTGTGCCATTAGGTATAGAAATAGTTGATAAAGTTTCATCAATTTCTTTAACTTTAAAACCTAATGATTTTAATGCATCTCTAACTTCTTGATATTGATTTATATTAGCTTTGGTATTTTCAACACCTGCAAGAGCTAATTGACCTTTTAAATCCAAAATTATTTGTGCCGCTGCTTTTGATCCTATGCCAGGTAATTTCTTTAAATATGTAACGTTATTTGAAGCGATAGCGTTATATAAATCATTTACTGTTGTGCCACTTAATATTCCTAAAGCTGTTCTAGGTCCGATTCCTTTAACAGATATAAGTGATTCAAATGCCTCTTTTTCTTCTAATGAAGAAAATCCCGCAAGATATTGTTCATCTTCACGAACAACGTTATATAAATATATTGTGCGATATTCTCCTAAAATAAAATTATCTACATTTGAAACATAGACTTGATAACCGATGTTATTAACTTCAATAACAACATAGTCTTTTTTAATTAATGAAATTTGGCCTTTAAAATAATAATACATATCTAATAAATATAATTATAAATAATTAATCGTTGAAAATAAATCAAAAATAATAAATATGAGAATAGATTAACGACGATATGATTTATATATTAATTTATCTTCATTGCTAACTCGATATGATTCACATGCTTTTGCGATACCTTTATTTATTAATTTATTAGATAAATCTTTATTTTCCAAAATCGAAATCATATCTTCTTTTAGCCCTTTTATAGCGAATTGGGAAATAAGCCATGCTTGGGCCATGAAACAATAATAATCGTTATCATTATTTAATAAATCTTTAATAAATGACGCATTTTCTTTATTTA
>JAQYER010000147.1 GCA_028723545.1 Caryophanales bacterium | reverse complement strand
CTTCCTTTAAAAGCTGAAGGTAATTCTAAATTCAAATCATTTTTATATGGAATGGTTTCTGCTGCTGCGGAATTAATAAGTGCAGTTATTGCCTTATTTATCACTTCATTTATTACACCGATTCTTCCATATATATTATCTTTTGCCGCTGGAGCGATGATTTATGTCGTTGTTGAAGAACTTATTCCAGAAGCTAAAGAAGGGGAACACACTAATTTATCAACAATTGGATTCGCTATTGGATTTGCCTTAATGATGGTATTAGATATTGCCTTAGGTTAATTTATAAAGCATATTTTTTATTGTTAATAACAAGTTGTGTTATAATAAATTTATAAGGAGAAATAATTATGTCTGTTAAAATCTATCACTGCAAAGAATGTGGACGCACATTATTAACTATTAAAGAGGGAACAAAAGATGAATTCCCAATGAAAGAATTAAAAGCATTCGCTGTTGAAGGAGCAAGAGAAAAACATATTCCAGTATTTGAAGTAAAAGATGGAATCGTTGATGTTAATGTTGGTTCAATTGATCACCCAATGAGCGAAGAACATTATATTGAATACGTTGTCTTAGAAACAAATCAAGGTAATTCAGTAAAAATGCTTAAACCAGGTGAAAAACCTCACGTTAGATTCGCCCTTGTTGAAGGTGAAGAAGTCGTTCACGTTTACGCCTATTGTAATTTACATGGCCTTTGGATGGCTTAATTAATAAAGCGCTTTATAGCGCTTTTTTTTATTTTGATATGAATGCAATTGATATAGCGAATAAAATCGCCGCTAATATTGCTTATAATAAAGCGTTTTCTCGGTATGAAAAGAAAGATTATCATTTAGATGGTTTTTTAAATGATTATTTTTTCTATCAAAATAAAATGCCGAGAACGCTTATAACGTTTAAATCAAAATTTTCTAGCTTACAAGGTTATTATTATGAAAATAAAACATCAGATAAATTAGTGGTGATCGCTCATGGATTTCATTCTATTAGCGATGATTTTTTACCTTATATATATGAATTTTATCAAAATGGTTATTCTGTTTTTTCTTATGATGCGACTGGAAGTGGGTTATCTAGTTCTAAATCGATGTATGGATTAGTTATCTTTGATGTCGATTTAGATTATTGTTTAAAATTCATTAAATCAAATAAACAATTTAAAAATAAAAAAATATATTTATTTGGTCATTCAATGGGTGGATATGCGTGTTTAGCTAATTTATATCGCCACCACAACATTAAAGCAGTAGCGACAGTTTCTGCTCCAAATGATGGTGGGAAATTAATCATGGAAAAAGGCAATCAATTTGCTGGTGAATTAGCGAACATTGGTCAAAATTTTATTGAAGAAAAACAAAATATGTATTTTGAAGATTATTTAAAAGATAACGCGGTTCGAGGAATTAATCGCACTAGTTGTCCGATATTAATCGCCCATTCTCCAATTGATTTTGTTGTCGATTTTGTTTTCCAATCAGCGTATTCTCATTTTAAAGAATTCACTAATAAAAATGTTAAATTTTATTTAGCGACTGGTAATAACATGGAACACACAAATATTTTATATTCCCATGAAGCAGTCTCTTATCAAAAAGAAATTAAAAGCCAATTAAAAGCATTAAAAAAAGAAAAAGGAAAAGCGTTTAATGAAAATGATATTATTTCCTTTTTTAATAATGTTGATAGAGTAAAATATTCAGAAATCAATCATCAATTATTTGATAAAATATTAAAAGTATTCGCTAAATCGAAATAATTATTTATTAAGCGAATTATTAATCGCGGTAGATATTTGTTCAATTAAATGATTTTTTTCCATATTATAAGCTTGGATTATGCAATTATAGACTGTTGTTGAAGTAGAGCTACCATGTCCTTTAATAACGGTCTTTTTTATTCCAAGCATCGGCGCGCCACCATAATTACGATAATCCATAAAATCTTTTAATTCATATATATCTTTTTTTAGAAATAACGCACCGATTTTATTTTTAGTAGATTTATAAAATGTCTTCTTTAATAATTTAAGCATTTCTAAACACGCGCCTTCAGTTGATTTAATTAAGACATTGCCATTAAATCCATCGCATACAACTAAATCAAAATCTCCACTTAATAATTCTCTTGATTCCATATTGCCGACAAAATTAATCGATTTATCTTCTTTTAATATTGGATATGTTTCTTTTCTTAACATATCTCCTTTTTCTTCTTCAACACCGATATTTAATAACGCTACTTTAGGATTCTTTTTACCAAAAGAACAAGATAAATATAGTGACCCCATAATAGCGAATTGATGAAGATTTAATGAATCACAATCAACGTTCGCTCCAGAATCACATATTGCGACAATTGATTTATTCATCGTTGGTAATATTGGACAAAAAGCTGGTCTTTTAACACCAGGAATTCTTCCGATTTTAAAAATAGAACCCGCTAATAAAGCTCCAGTAGAGCCAATTGATACCATCGCATTAACTGAATCGTCTTTATGTAATAAATCAAAAGCTTTGACCATTGATGAATTATTTTTAGTTCTAATGGCTTGTACTGGTGGTTCATTAAGAGAAATTATTTCATCAGCGTTTATTATTTCAACTCGACTTTTGTCATATTCTAAATTCTTTAATGAATTATTGATTTCATCTTCTTTACCAACGAAAACAATTGATAAATCTTTTAATTCATTTATTGCTTTTATTGCTCCTTCAATGTTCACGATTGGAGAATTATCTCCTCCATAGCAATCTATAACAATTTTAATCATGTTTGCACCTCGATATTTTTTGAATTATTATATTCTAAATAGACAAATTAGTAAAATAATGTATAATAGGGCATCTCAAAATTAAAAAAAGGAGAGAAAAAATGTTTACTTTATTCACTGATACAGATACTGATATTACCCCTGAAATAGCCAAAAAATATGGATATAAATTAATTTCAATGCCATATTCTATTGGTGAAAACACTATATTCCCATATGAAGACTTTAAAGAATTTAAATCTCACGAATATTATGATTTATTAAGAACTGGTGTTATTCCAACAACATCCGCTGTTTCAACCGAAAGATATAAAAAATATTTCGAACCAGAACTTAAAAAGGGAAACGATATTTTATATGTTCATTTCTCAAGAATTATGTCTGGAACATTTAATGGATTAAATTTAGTCATTACTGAATTAAAAGAAAAATATCCAGATCGCAATATTTATTTATTAGATACAAAAGCTATTACCGTTGGAGCGTATGTTATTTGTTCAGAAATTGGAGAACTTGTTTTAAAAGGTGCTTCAATTGAAGAAATATTTAAATGGGCTGAAACAGAAGTAGATCATTTCGCGACATATTTCTTTGCTGATGATTTACAGTTCTTTAAAAGAAGTGGTCGTGTAAGTGGCCTTGCTGCTTTCTTTGGTGGTTTAATTGGAATTAAGCCAATTATTACAATTAACCAAGAAGGAAAAATGGTATCAATCGCAAAAGCAAAAGGAAGAAAAACCGCAGTTGAAAAACTTGTTTCATATGTCGAAGAATTAGGTGATGATATTAAAAATCATAAATTTGCAATTGCCCATACGGACGCTCCTGAACTAGTTGAATTATTAGTCAACATGTTAAAAGAAAAATTTGGTGATGATTTAAATATCGATATTTTCCCAGCTAACCCAACCGCTGGTGCTCATTGTGGACCTAACGCAGTTGGATTATCATTCCACGCTATTCATCGTTAATTAATTTTTATTTAAAATAATCGCAAAATATTTTTCCAAAATATAATGCGATTTTTTTATTTATTATTTTTATTCTTATTAAATAAATTTGGTTTATAATTTTTTAAAGAGAAAATTATTATGAAAACAAATACTAAAACTAAGATTAATTTAAGAACATGGTTATCAATT
>JAQYER010000146.1 GCA_028723545.1 Caryophanales bacterium | reverse complement strand
TATTCTAAAGTTCCATCATAAATACAGTCGGCAGGTATAAATCCTTCAATTGCTCCATCAAAAATGCATCGATCAATAAACTCTTTAACAAATTCTTTATTTGAATTCAGCTCTAAATTGGCCTTTTTAATTCGCTCTGTTAATAATAAACTAATTTCGTGATACCCAAGTCTTTTTTCTCCTGTTCCATCGATAGTGCCATCACCAAAATGAAATAATAAAATAGTAATAATTGTTTGCTTTGAAATTCCTTTTTCTCTCAAATATGGAATAAATTTTTCAATATATTCTTCATGAACATTTTGAGCCTTGCCAGTTTTAAGCGATACATATTTAACTATTCCTTTGTATGTAATTTTGATGTCTGGTTTTTGTGATCCCTCAACTAATTCGCAATTAATCACTTCGTTGTCAATGAACGCTCCAAAAAGTTGTTTGATAAAATAATTCAAATTGTTTGGTAAATTATTCGGATCTTTATTGTTAAGTGCATTAACAAATTCTTCTTCCATTAGGAATCCGTTATTTTGAATCATAGGTTTTTTCCTCCTTGCATAATAAATAGGAGTAAATTGTTAAAATTTGTTAAAAATTTATTTTTTTTACATATTATTATCAATTTGTTTATTATCTAATAAATAATCATAAATATTATTGATTAGTGATAAAATAATGATGGGTGATAAAAATGAAGACAATATTTAGTTTATTAATGCCAAAACAAGCAACAGATTATATTGAAGAAGGAGTTTCACTAAGAAATGTCTTAGAAAGATTTAAATATCATAAATTTTCAGTTGTTCCAGTTATTGATAAAGAAGGTAAATATAAAGGCACGTTATCAGAAGGAGACTTGCTAAGATATATAGTTGAATTACCAAATTTCAATATGGCTTTAGCGGAAAAAATTAGCATTGATTCAATAAAAAGATATCGTTCTTATGAACCGCTATCTATCAATGATTCGCTAATTAATATTTTTTCCTTATCACTAGACCAAAATTTTATTCCTTTAGTTGATGATAGAGGATTATATATAGGTATTATTAAAAGAAAAGAAATCATTGAATACTTATTTGAGAAAAAGATGGAGATTTGCGATGAAGAAGTTGAAAAATGAAGTAAAAAAATTAGAATCGTTAGAAGATGAATTTTTTGAAATAAATCATGAAACAAAAGAAAACACAGTTAAATTAAGATTCCATAACCCTGAGGAAATATTTGATTTAAATGCGATTACAAAAACACCGATACTTTCTGATGAATTTTTTGAATGGATTGCATCTTCAATGGAATACACTCCAAAGAAATATAAAATAAATATTATTATTTATTTTGATGATATGGGAGATTATAACGAACAACAATTGCTTGAGATATATGAAAAAAATATCGCTCTCGATATTAAAAAAACATTAAGAAAAGCAAAAAGTAAAAAAATGCTCGCATATTCCCTTTTTGGAATCGGAATATTGTTATTAACTATTAAATTCTTAATTAGTGGATTATGGGATAGCCCAGGATTAATTGGTGAGATAATAAACGAAGTAATTGAAATATGTGACTGGGTTGTTGTCTGGGAAGCGTTTGCAATTTTACTTCTCGAAAGAAAAGAAAGGCTCGCTCAAGCAAAAGAAATTGCTAGAAAATTTAATAGAATAGAATTTAAAAAAATCGAGAAATAAAATATATTTAATTATTTGAGGAAAAAATCATGGAAAAAATAATATTAGACAAACAAAACGGATTATATAAAGCAGGATTAATTGTAAACAAGGTGTTTTATCCAATTAATATTGTGGTTATTGCTATTTGTTGCATTTCTATGTTTATTTATCCAACTATTTGGGAAAAATTGCAATTAGAATTATCGTTAGAACCATTACCAGAATTTGTGCCATATATATTTATTGCTACTGGAGTTTTATTATTACTTTTTCTAATTGCAATCATTATTGTTGGATGTATTTCCTTAAAGAAAATAGAGAATGCTAAAACAAAAAGTGAATTAATTCCATGGGCAATCGTTTCGATCTTTTTCTTAAGTGACATTGGTGGAGTTCTATTACTATGTTCTAAGCAAAAAGTAGTTGAAGAAATTGATAGCCAATTATAAAAATATCTTTAAATTAATTTTAAATTTTAATTAACGAATATACCGAATAAAAAAATCCATTTTATTTACTAAATAATAATAAGTATAATATTTGTATATAGGGGAGATAGAATTCGAATGTCATCTGCTATTTTTTATTCGGTTATCTTAGTATTATTAGCGGTTTTTGCGTTTTATATTGCGATTAAGTCTTTTTTAAAGAAAGAATTTTTTGGAACAATATTTGGATTAAGTTGCTTTTTTGTTTTCTTAACCACCTATTCTTATATATGTTCTATTTTGCTTAAAGAAGAATCAATAGTTAGAGTTTGCGTCAATATATATTTTGGTTCTATTAGTGTAATTCTTGCATTATTCTTAAATATTATTTATCGATTTACAAAAATTGAAATTACAAAATATCGAAAAGCATTAATTATTTTTGTTTATTCGTATTCATTATTAGAATTAATAATGTTTATTATTAATATCTTTTATCCTTTTATTGTTGATATCGCTCCTTCAACTTATGGAACCGCTCCATATTTCATTTACGAAAATAATGTTTATTTTTATATCCATTTAGCGTATTCATATATTATCATTTTAATCATTTTCCTATTATTAGTTCGCGTTATTGCTAAAACTCCATCAGGATATCGAAGACCATATGGATTTGTTTTTTCAATGCTTATTTTAATAATTATTATTAACGCTGCATTCTTATTTATTCCATCAGACACAATTATTGCCCGCTTCGATATTTCATTAATTGGATATTATATTTTAATTTTTACAATATATTTTATTTATTATTATTATCAAAGAAATGGAATGGCATCGGTCTATAAAGAGTTTGTCATTGACAATATTAATCAAGGATATTTGTTATTTAGTTATGAAAACAAATTAGTGCTTCAAAACAATATCGCAAAAACAATGCTCAATCCAATTGAAATTTATCCAAACATGGAATTACGTGATTTTGTTATTTCACTTGGGTTAGATCCAAATCGAAAAGTTTCGAAAAAAACGATTGTTTCTCAAATATCGATTAAGAAAAATGGAATAAACAAATTTTTACGTGTAACAACAACTGCTTTATTCAATAAGAAAAATCAATCTTTAGGCTTTTTGTTCGTTATTAATAATACTGAATTTGAAATCGACCCATTAACCTCATTCCAATCATACGCTGCCTTTGTAAAGATGGCTCAAGATGAAGGAAACTTTTTTCCAACCGACATGACTTTGTGTTTGATCGATATTAATAATCTAACAAAAATCAACTCTGATTTTGGTCATAATGAAGGCGACTCATCTATTCAATCTTTATCAAATCTTATGAGAATGCATTTTCCATCCAAAAGCTCATATTTCTTTCGCGGAAAAGAAGCGACATTATCTGTCTTTACTGGCGGATTATGTGTTGAAGATGTGATGGAAATTTGTGAAATAATCAACAAAGAATTCAAATATTCAATTGAATTTGCTGTCACAATCGCAAGAGACTCAGAAAATTTATTAGATGTTAATGAAAGAGGAGAAAGAATTTTAAATACAAGAAAAGTATTGAATAATAAATCATTTAGAAGCGGCACTTTAAATTCATTATTCAACGCTCTTCAACAATTAGACACTGAAACATCTGAACACGTTAAAAGAACGCAAGATATGGCCTTAAAATTAGGCAAACAAATCAAATTATCACAAGAAGAATTATCGAATCTCCTCCTTTTAGCGGTTCTTCATGATATTGGGAAAATTGGCATTCCACTTGAAATATTAAATAAACCTACTCCATTAACAAAAGAAGAATTTGAAGTTATTAAAACTCATTCACAAAAAGGTTATAACATCGCTATGTCATCTCCGGCATTAAATTGCATTGCAAAAGAAATTTTACATCACCATGAAAGATGGGATGGAAACGGATATCCAGGCAAATTAAAAGGTGAAGACATTCCAATTTTAAGTCGAGTCGTTTCTATTGTAGATAGCTATGACGCAATGATATCCGATCGTTCATATCGAAAAGGCATGTCAACTAAACAAGCTATTCTCGAACTTGAGTTTTGTAGTGGAAAACAATTTGATCCAAATATTACTGCCGAATTCATTAAGATCTTAAAAAGCGATAGTAGTGTTTATGAAATTAAAGACGAAACAACAGAAACTGAAATAAATAACGATGAAACTAATCACCATATTTCTAGCTGTGCAGTTCCAGTTTTATATTCAAGATATTTACTTGAAAGAGGAGACGATATTGTTTATATCGATGACAATTTCACAAAAATTACTGGATACACACAAGAAGATATAAGAAAAGGATTAACTCAAACTCATCTTATTCCAGTTGAGGATCGAATTGAATATTTCCAAGAAGTCAAAAGACAAATGAATAAATCGAATTCCGCTGTCATTGAACACCGAATTAGAAGAAAAGATGGAAAATGCACGATTGTCTTCTGTTATGGTAAAAAATTCTATGACAGTTCTGTTCGTGAATTTAGAGATGAAATTATTATTTATAGTCCAGTAGACGACACCGAAAAATAGCGTATAAAAACCAAAAGAAATTAGCTGAAAAAAATACTCATAAAAAAATTACAAAAACTATTTGCAATTTAATGATGATGTTATTATTATTAATCACGTGAAAACGTAGTCAAAAATTATTTGGGACTACAATCATACCTAATTCTATCAATGTGAGATGCATTGAACTTGACCCAATCTATTTTTAGAAGGACAAACAGCCTCGGACAGCTAGGTCAAATCGCCGAATTAGAGATAGTGATATCTTGTTATTATTTTATAAGCCGACCTTGTGAAAGGATAATAAGAGTAGTAAAAGTAAGTATTTACTATATAGACTCCCAAAATAATTGGAATTCGTTTGAATCCAAAAATACTTCTTAAGGTGCGGACTTATAATTCTGTGCCTTTTTATTTTGGCAAGAGGAGTATTTATGGCCAATGACAAACACGATTCACCTTACATCATCGAATTATGCGATGTAAGCAAAAAATTTATTGATAGCGATACATACGCTGTCGAACACTTTAATTTAAAAATCAAAAAAGGCGAATTTGTCACCTTCTTAGGTCCATCTGGATGTGGAAAAACAACAACATTACGTATGATTGCTGGTTTTGAATTACCAACAGAAGGAACTATTTTATTAAATGGACAAGACATTTCTTTATTGCCTCCATATAAAAGACCAATTAATACTGTTTTCCAAAGATATGCTTTATTCGCACATTTAAACATATATAACAATGTCGCGTTTGGATTAAAACTTAAGAAGATTCCTTACAATCCTGTTGATAAAAATGGCAATCAATTATTAGATAAACAAGGAAACGTTATTACTAAATACCGTCATTATACAAAGCAAGAAATTGATGAAAAAGTCAAACGAGCTTTAAAAATTGTTGATTTAGAAGGATTTGAAAAAAGAGATATTTCTACTTTATCAGGTGGCCAACAACAAAGAATCGCTATCGCAAGAGCGATTGTTAACGAACCAGAAATATTATTATTAGATGAACCATTAGGCGCTTTAGACCTCAAGATGCGTAAAGAAATGCAACTTGAATTAAAGGCGATGCATAAAAAAATCGGCATCACATTTATTTATGTTACTCACGACCAAGAAGAAGCGTTAACAATGTCAGACACCATTGTTGTTATGAACGATGGAGAAATCCAACAAGTTGGTAAACCAAAAGAAATATATGATGAACCATCTAATGCTTTTGTTGCTGACTTCATCGGTGAATCAAACATCTATACAGGAACAATGTGGATGGATAACAAAGTTCGTTTCTTAAATAAATCTTGGGATGCTGATCCAGTTGATTTTGGTAAATTCCAAATCAATGAAAAAGTCGATGTCGTTATTCGACCAGAAGATTTCATTATCACATCACCAAAAGAAGGAACTGTTTGTGGAACGATTGCATCAAAGATTTTCAAAGGAATGCATTATGAATATATTATTAATGTTGGAAAATCAGAAGTTATTATTCAGTCCACAAACGACTTTGAAGAAGGAATATCAATTGGATTAAAAGTTGATCCAGTTAATATTCAAATTATGAAAAAGCCATATACATCGAATTTCTATGATGGATATATTACTAAAAATTATGAAATTGAATTTGCCAATAACACATTCAATGTCGATATAACTTCATTATTCCCTAAATCAAGAATCAATGAAGACGGTATTTTAGTTGATGAAAAGAACAACGAAATTGAAGTCGAAGATCTTGAAATTAATGTTGAGGTTCCATTTGAAGCCGTTACTATTTCCGATGATTCCGAAGCATCTGATATTCATGGAAATATTATTTCAATGATTTATTTAGGAGACCGTTATCAAATTATTGTTCGCACCGAAGATGAACAAGATTTCATTTTAGAAACTCCAGATTTATGGAATGAAAATGATATCGTTTCAGTTATTATTGACCAATCTATGATTCGCATTTCTCGTAAAGGAGTCAAAAAATAAAATGGAAGCGGCTCTTAAAAGAAAACGCTTTAATTTTAGAGGAAGTTTATGCATGCCATATGGTGTTTTTATGGCGTTATTTGTTGTTCTTCCTCTTGTATTAATCATTTATTATGCTTTTACTGATGCGAATGGACATTTTGATTTAAATAACTGGAAAGTTGTCTTCCAATCAGTGGAAAACTGGAAAGTTATTGGCACAACTTTCTTAATTGCTTTTTCCACAACGATTATATGTATATTAATTGCTTATCCAATCGCGTATATTCTTTCAAATAAAAAATTTAATAAAAACGCTGTTTTAGTTTATATTTTCTTGCTTCCAATGTGGATTAACTTTGTTATTAGAACTAACGCTTTAAAAGATTTATTAAATGGAATTACCGATTTATTATTTAATGTTAAATTAACATCGACTCATCCATATATATCAATTGTAATCGGTATGGTATATGACTATTTACCATTTGCAATTTTACCTTTATATAACCAAATGCTAAAAATGGATAAAAATCAAATTGAAGCCGCTTCTGATTTAGGAGCAAATCCATTCCAAGTATTTATAAAAACGATTATCCCAATGACCATTCCTGGCATTATATCAGCTTGTATGATGACATTTATGCCAACGATGTCTTCATATGTTATCGCTGATAAAATGTCAGAAAATTCAAAAATGATTATTGGTACATTAATTCAAAATTATTTCTTAAAGAGCACTGATAAAATTGCGATGCATGTTGGAGCGGTTCTTTCATTAGTAATGTTAACAATTGTTGGAGTTACTCTTTTAATTGAAAAATTATTAACCGGTAAGAATGCTTCAAGGAAGGAGGGCGTATGGTAAAAAACACTGTCTTAACTCCTGAGCAAACAAACAAGGCTTTAAAGAGAAAAAGAATCAAATCAAAAGTAGGCAAAATATTCGCAATGTGTTTTATTTATTTTGTCTTATTGATGTTATATGCACCTCTAATTTATGTAACAGTGTATTCATTTAGTTCTCACAAAATCACTGGATTATGGGGCGAAGATGGATTTGTATTAACTAATTATATTTCTTTATTTAACATGAATAATATTTATTCAAAAGAAATATGGTCTGCGACATTAAATACTGTCCTTGTCGCTATTACGGCGGGTTTATTCTCAACAATTATTGGGACATTAGGGGCAATTGGTATTTATTATTTACGCAAAAAATGGCTTAAAAACACTCTTGATTTTGTAACACAAATTCCAGTTGTAAACGCTGAAATTGTTACTGCTGTATCATTATGTATTTTATTTGTCTTTATCGCAAAAATATTCAATATTGAAAGAACATTCTTTACATTGGTGATTGGGCATGTTGTCTTAACTATTCCATATGTAATATTGTCGGTACAACCAAAATTAGAGCAAATGGATCCAAGCTTATATGAAGCGGCGATGGATTTAGGCGCAACCCAAACCCAATCATTATTTAAAGTTATTATTCCTGATATTATTCCTGGAATCTTATCTGGATTTATGCTTTCTGTCACCTTGTCTTTAGATGACTTTGTCATTACTGCCTTTACAAGACCTAATGATGTTAGCTATTCCGATATTAAATTTAATACGATATCAACATATGTTGATGCTAAGCTCGCAAAAGGTGGACTTCCAAATCAATTTAGATCATTTACAGCCATCTTATTTGCCGTTATTCTTATCGTCATGATTGTTATGAACATTAAAAGTTCATTAAACAATAAAAAACTAATAAAAAAGGAGACAAATTAATATGAAAAAACATTCAGCATTGTTTTTAATCCCTCTGCTCGGATTAGGTATTACAACATTATCAAGTTGTAATAATAAATATGACGCTAAATTAGTTGTTTATAACTGGGAAGATTATATTTACACTGGAACTGATGAATTAGGAAACATCATTGATGAAGAAGGTGGAATTGTTGAAAGATTTGAAAAATATATTAGTGAAAAAACTGGTAAAAAGATTAAAGTTGATTACCAAACATTCGCTACAAACGAAATAATGTATCAACAAATTTCATTAGGGTCAATTAGTCCTGATTTAATTTGTCCATCAGATTACATGATTCAAAAAATGGCTAACGAAGATATGTTAGAACAATTCCCATATAACGAAGAAACAAAACAATACGACGAATCATTATCAAATTGGTCAAATTATGGTTCACCATATATCAAAGAAAGATTTGAAAAAGCGAAAGTTCAAAACGGAAAATCATTCCTTACATATTCCGTTCCATATTTCTGGGGAACAATGGGATTTACATATGATCCAGAATATTTTGCTGAAGAAGAAATTTCAACATGGGAATCATTATGGTCAAAAGATTCTAAATTCAGCAAACAATTCTCATTAAAAGACTCAATGAGAGATACTTATGTTGCGGCGATATTCCATGTCAAGAAAGATCAAATCGCAGCATTAGATGAAAATGCATCAGATTATAATGAACAATTAACTGCTATATTCAATAGTTGTGATGACGCAACAATTGCTCAAGTTGAAGAAGCATTAATTGCCGCTAAAAAATCTACTGTTTATGGTTTTGAAGTTGATGACGGAAAAGAAGAAATTGTCAAAGGTACATATCACGCTAATCTGGCTTGGTCAGGCGATTCCGTTTATTCAATGGATAGTGCTGAAGAAGGTAATCCTGCCAAATATTTATCATATGCTCTTCCAAAAGAAGGCTCTAATATTTGGTTTGATGGATGGTGTATGCCAAAAGGCGCACAAGTCGATTTAGCGTTAGAATTTGTCAACTTTATTTCAAATCCTGAAAATGCTTCATTATGTATGGACCACGTTGGATATACATCTTCAATTGCGGGTGAAGCAATTTGGGAATTAGCAAACGAGTGGTATGCTGTTGAAGGTGGCGAATCAGACGAAGTTGACTTGTCATATTTCTTTGGTGACACAATTGATGGTGAAGCAAAAATTAACGTTCCAACTGAAGAAAGAGGAAGACAATTCGACGCTCAATATCCATCATTTGAACAAATTAAAAAATGTTGTATTATGCAAGACTTTGGTTCACAAACTTCAAAAGTTGAAGAAATGTGGAAGAGAGTTAAAGTTGCTTAATTGATTAACTAAATTCATAAAAAGAAGATGCGAACCATCTTCTTTTTTATTATTTGCTTTACTATATATTTAATTTCTAATAACATAGTCCCATATGGCTATTACATTAAGCGATCATTTTACTTACAAAAAAATATTTAAATTCTCAATATCATCAATATTGATGATGATTTTCACATCGCTTTATGGAATTGTTGATGGATTTTTTATTTCTAATTACGCTGGG
>JAQYER010000145.1 GCA_028723545.1 Caryophanales bacterium | reverse complement strand
GCATAATGTTCCTTCGTTAGTCGCTGATGCATATTATTATTCTGTTGGATTAAATGGTCTAAACTTTATTGCATTAAATATTGATTGTTTCTTTAATGAATCTTCTAAAGAAAGAATTAATCAATATGTTAATGTGTTAACAAAAGATGGATACGAAATAACTAATCAACAAGGATATTATCAAGCTTATTCTAGTGATGGTGAAGTTGTAGTGTCCTTTAATGATTATTATGGCGATGGAACTTGCATCGAAATAAGAATGTATTCATTATGGCCATATATTGATTTTGTATCGGTATTTGGATTTGATTTACCACGTTATAGTGGAACATATACATCTTGGGAAACTAAATTCTTATCTATTGATAATGTCACTTATGCTTGTGTTTATTATGATGGAGTGGATGAAACTTCCTTATCTATTTATGGCAATCAATTATTATTAAAAGGATTCATATTTGATGAATCATCATCAACTGATACATCTAAAATCTATTATATGGCTATAAACGAAAACGAACCATTTGTGCAATTAGCTTATTCAAGTCAATATAAATCATTGTGCATCGCTGTCGCGTTAGGAGAATAAATTATAAGGAGAAAAAATTATGAAAAGAAAGTCTTTATTAGCAATTTTTACATCTATGATGCTAATTTTATCTGGATGTAATTCATCATCTTCAACTTCCACTGGAGATAATTCTACTTCTTCAGGAAGTACATCAACTGGTGGATCAATTACAACACCAACTACTTCTGGTCCAACTAAAGTAGTGTCAATTGAAAAAGCATTATCTTATGATTATTCAAAATGCCATTTAGGTATTGATACATTATTTAATAATGGTGAAAGCGAAACATATTATGAAGAATTTTATGATGGAAATAGAATATTAATATACACTCCTGAAATCGCTGCAAGTAATGGCTACGAATATGCTTTTGATGAATTTTATATTAAAGAAGGCCAATCATATACTTGGTTTGATTCAACATACACAAACGGAAAATCAGGTTGGCTTCAAAAAGGATATAAAAACGCTGATTTATCAATTTGGAACGCTAATTTCTATCTTCCATATGCTTTAAACACTCTTCAACCAGAAGATTTCACTTTATCTCCATTAGGAGGATATTTCATTCAAGATGCTCAAAAGCGTCAAGATTTCATTGATGAAGTATTTGGTTGGGTAATATTCGACACAATGGGAGCTGCTTACCCAGTTGACATTTCAATTATTCTTGACCAAGAAACATCCGCAATTAAGAAAATATTTGCTTTCTTTAACGAAGGTGATGTTAATTCTGATGATGGAGTGGTCGTTGAATTCGCAGATATTGGTAACGTTGATGCTTCTAGCATTATTGATGTTCATGAAGCACCAAATGATGATAATACAATCGGATATTGGGAATATAAAGGTTGGCCACATGATTATCAAGAAGCATATTATAAATCTCTTTCATTAGAAGTTGCTTCTCCATCAAGTGAACAAGTAATTGTTAATGAAAATCAAGTAACAATGAATATTGATAAAAAATTCGGTGTTAATTTAATAACTAATCCAACTCAATTTGAAGAATGGGATTTAGTAACTGAAAAATATAAAACAATTACATATGAATATGATGAATCAATTTTAGAAATGGTTTCTTCATATAATTATTCAAAAGAATTCCATTCATTAAAAGAAGGAACAACGACAATTAGAGCAACTGCATTTGGAGAAAATGATGTCATTTTATCTTCAAACGAAATTGAAGTTACTGTTAATCCTGCTCCAACACAAAATTTAGAAAATGCGATATATAAATTTTCATTTATTGGTTTTACTGACGAAGAAAACCCAAATACCTTATTTGCAAATAATGATTATGGAAATTCATTACCTTATGAAATTACAGCTTCTGACCAAGGTGGAATTCGTGTTTTAGAAGGTAAAAATAGTGATATCTTTGATGATAATCTCAATGTTTTAACTTTCCAACCAGGTCATTCATTAACTTCAGAAGGAAGACCATCTACATTTTCAACATTAAGTTTTGATTTCTCTGATCAACAAGTATCAAATATTTCGTTTATGTATGCGCCATTTTACGCCGGACAATTAAGTCAATTCTTAGGAAATTTAAAATCATTTATTATTTCTACTTCTAATGATGGTGAAAATTGGACTCCAGTTGACTTTAAAGAAACAATCGAAAATGAAGCATCAAATGATTTCTTAAAATTATTTAATTTTGATTTTGAACCTGCTTCAAAAGTAAAAATTAATGTCAATGGCTTAATTTGTGGTAAAAATGGTTCATTAGGTATTTCTAATCTTGCCTTTTCAAAAAATGAATTATGCCATGACCATGAAGAAATACAAACTGTCAATGTTACTTCAATTTCATTATCTAAAAATAACTTAGATTTATATATTGGTGATACTTCAACTTTATTAGCTAATGTATTACCTACAAACGCTACAAATAAAAACGTTATTTGGACTAGTTCTGATGAAACAGTTGTTAGTGTTGATAATGGAAATATAACTGCGATTAAAGAAGGAACATCTACAATCACTGCAACAACAGTTGATGGTGGTTATTCAGATAGTTGTGTAATTAATGTCTTACCTCTTCCAACATTACCTAGCGAATATGCAGGAACATATAATTGTGAAGAAAGAATTGCCACAATTGTGTTAAACGATGTTGATAGCACATGCCATTATATTTCTGATTCATACGAAGTCACTTTAACTTTAAAATCAATTGAAAATCGCAATTTAGTATTTGTTAACGGTGATGATAAATTATCAATTAATATGTCTAGTGAAGGTTTATATTTAGGAACTTCTGGAGCTTCTAAATTAAACGGAGCTTCTTTACAAGGCTCATGGACATTCATTAAAGAAATATTAGCAACTGATTTCACATTAAAAGTAAGTTCAATTACTGCAAATGAAAATGGTGAATATCCATTAGTGAATGGTGGAACCGCTAGTGTATATGCGACAAGCTTTAAACCAACTGACGCTAACGAAAAAGAAGTTAGCTATGAAGTAGTTAGCTTAGGTGGTAATGGTGTTTATAACGAAGAAACATATACATTTACTGCTACACAAGCTGGTAAAGTCCAAATTAACGCTACATTAATTAAATCAAATGTTACAAAATCAGTTGTCTTCGATATTCATGAAAGAGTGTTAATTTCATCAATTACAGTCACTTCATCAACTGGAAGTAATGAAATTCAATCAGGAAAAACTCTTCAATTAGTTGCAACTATTAATCCTAGTAACGCTGATGATCAAACATTAACTTGGGAATCTTCTAATACATCTATTGCGACTGTTTCTTCTTCAGGTTTAGTTACTGCTAAAACAGTTGCTGAAAATAAAACAGTAACAATTAAAGCAATATCTAAATATGATTCATCTATTTTCGGCTCAATAGAATTAACAATTCAACCTAAATCATCATCCGTATTACCTTCTAATATGGTTGGAACATATTCAATTAGTTCTTCAGAAGAAGGTTTAGATTGGTTAACTGGTACATTAACATTAAATGCTGATGGTACGGGTGAAATTAATTCTGATTTTGGTGGTGGCTATGGTTTTGAATATGTTTCCACTTCTGGAAATGATTATTATTTTGAAGACACAAATGGATATCAATTAATTGTCAATTTTGATGGAACAGCAATTACGAGTGTTACTTATTATGACGGAGATTGTATTTTCAATATTGGTGATACAATCGTATTTGATGTTATTTCTTAAAGGTGAATGAT
>JAQYER010000144.1 GCA_028723545.1 Caryophanales bacterium | reverse complement strand
TTTTCTCTATTTATTTTAGAAGCAATAATCTTAGGCATACCACCATCAAAGATTCTTTGATAAATTTCATTAACATTCTTATATTCGAACGATTGCTTTTTAACGACCTCCAAATCCGGATTAAACAGATTAGCATCTTTTCCTTCAATCTCCCTTAATGAAAGGGAAGACATTTCAAAGATGGCAACTCTACCCGCTAAAGACTCACTAACACCTTTCATCATCTTGAATTTTTGAGACCCCGCGAGCCAAAATAGGCCATTATTATCTTTTCCTTCGTAGCCGAGCTTATCAACAATGTCCTTTATGGTTTCTAAAATTGATGGCACTTTTTGAAACTCATCAATTAGAATAGGATAACCATAAGTTTCGAAAAATAGAGTAGGATCGGTTTCTGCTAGTCTTCTGGCGTTTCTATCATCAAAACTAACATATCTTCTAGTTTTTTCTTTGATATGGTTCAACATCGTTGATTTTCCAACTTGCCTTTGACCACACACCATAATAACAGGATATTCCTTAGTGGCTTCTAATATGCTTTTTTCAATATTTCTTTCAATATACATACTTCAAATCTCCGAGTTTTCTAAAGTCTGATTTTATTTTGCTCGCAACTAATTAAAATATAAACTTTAATGTTTACAAGTCCTTTTTATTAAACAAAGACATACTTTGATAAAGTAAAGTTGCTCGTATATTTAGACCACAGGCTCTATGAACTAACTATTTAAGTAAAGTCGACCATACGCAGGTAAACTGTGGCCAATGAATATGTGGTCTATCACAAAATCATCTGTTTTTAGTTGCGCTCGTAACTGAAGAAAAAGATGAAAATGGAAAAGTGTTAATTTCTGGTTTTAATATGACTAGATCAATTACCTATGTATTAATTAGGCCAAACAAATTCATAAGAATTGATAATCCGAATCCATTGGATGATGCCGAATGCTACATTTGTGTTGATGCTTTAAAAGATAAACCAATGAAGTATTTCTCAAAGCCATTAAAGGTGTAGGGATAAGAGCCACCGCCATCCACCGCCAGGAAGAGTTGAACCATAATAGTAAAAACCAAGGCAATAACGCTTATGTTTTTAACTAGTCTAGTGTGAGGCTTTGACTTATACAGTTATCTTACTTATTATCTTGCTTATTATCTTGCTTATAGGCAAATAAAAAAGTTCCGAATTGTATCGACACATTTATATGATTTATGTGTGCTATTCTACAATAATATACAAGTATATTATGAAAACATATACATTAAAGGGTTATTTTAAAGGGATATTGTTTAATCTTTTTTTGTATTCATTGTCATCAAAATTAACATGTTTTGTTTCTAAATCAAAAATATAAGTAATCAAAACTGCGGCAATTGCTTCCTTCGCTTTTCTCTCACCATGAACTTTTTTAATTTTTTCAAATATTTTTTTAACATAATCTAATGCATTAATTTGTTCATCTACAGCTTCCAAAATAGCTTTGTTAAGTCGTGGATTATATGGTTTCGTATAATCATTCAAACAAACACCATTTTGCTCAACATATTCTTTTTCACTAGAAAGGACTTCATCATAATTAAATCTAAAGTCATCGTTCAAAGTATCATTTAATTCGTCAATATCGAGTGGCTTATCAAACTCACTGTACTTATCAATAGAAACATTCCAAGGTTTATACACGCCTTTTTCTTCATCCTCACCATTGAAATCTGAATCAATTTCATTATTAAAATAAGAATATAAGGAACATATATTGTCTTCCCAGATGCCCTGCCCCGCTCCTTCAAGTAAAATTAAATCTTTATTCGATTTAAATTCAATAATTTTTTTATATCGCTTACAAGAAAAATCCCAACCATCTCCGGTATCATATTCAAAATCAAAACTATCAGGTAAATCATTAAGATGATAGTTTCTTAAATACTTATACCCATCAAGAGGTTCCTCCATAAATGGTGCCATAACATAATGGACTTCTCTTCTCTTACACGTAATCAAAAAGCAATGTTCAAACGCAGCCCCAACAGCAGTCCCTAATTCAACACAGAGTTTAAACAAATCAGGATTACCTTTAATTAAAACAACTCTATAAAAGCGATTTTTTGGACCGTATTTAAAGTCTAATCGAATTTTAGTATATGTCATCGTCATCTCCTCCTAAATTAAAATTAAAATAAAGATCCATCGGATATTCCAAATTAAATTTTTTCGAGAAACGTTCAATAAAATCATTTGATGGCCCCTTTGATTTTCCGTTTGCCATATATTCATTGAAAAGAGCTCCTTTTACACTTTCTCTAAGTTTGTATCCTTCATTTGCATTTGTGTAAATTATTCCATTCATCTTTCCGTAAGCAACATAAATTTCATATGGGCTAGTATTTGATGAAAAAATACTCACTTCAATAACATCATCAAGAACCTCACTAATTTCTAAATATGTGTCTTTATAATATCTCTGCGATTCTGTAAATGTTGACGTAACATCTCTCCATTTTGCTTTTTCCATAATTAAACCCTACTCCCATAAACATATGATTGCTACTCTAACGTCAAAGACATCGGAATTAAATTATCTTTTATTGCATCGGTGTGAATTAGATAATTTAGTTTAGTAAGCATTCTTTTGCCTTGCCATTCTATTTGCTCTGATTCCTGATTTTTTAACCTTTGAAATTCCTTGATGATATAAAGTTTAACTTCAGCAGATATCCAACTAGCAAACTCTAAGGCAATATCTCGATGAGCATAAGTTCCACCATTCTTGGTTGCTTTTGTTCTTATTCCAATAGCGTTAAATTCAGATATCCATCTAGATGGAGACACGGTAAAAGAATTTTTACCGCTTTCGGATAATAGGGGGTCGAATTCGACACGGTTAAAATTCGGATTGTTTAGTTCTTCCCACATTCCTAAAAATTCTAATGTAGAAATCTTTTCCATAGCGATTATCCTTTAGCATTATTATTATAGAATAATTTGATGAAAAAGACGACATATATTTATTTATAAAAAAGACATCCTATTTCTAGAATGTCGACTTTATTTTTCTGGCAGGGGCAGTAGGAATCGAACCCACATTAACGGTTTTGGAGACCGGAGTACTGCCTTTGTACGATGCCCCTAGCAAGATAAGATTATATTAAAGTAAAAATGTTTTATCAAGAATTATTGTGATTTTTGAGGAATGATATTACTAAATTATCATATTCCTTTTTCGAATCATATCTTAAATGAGAATGACGGCAATTATCAAATACATGTATTTGCTTATCATTACTTGCTGAATTATCATATAACTTTTTTAAATCACTTGGAGGTGCAGAAAAATCAAGTGTCCCACCCATAAATAAAGTTGGAACTTTAATTTTTCTAATTAATTTATAAGGCGCTAAAGAATAAGGATTGATATGCGAATGTTTTTTAACTAAATACATGAATTCTTGAGTAACAGGAAAAGTCATATGTCCTTGATGTTTGGTTCTTAATTTAAATACTCTTACAAATGAATATGGCATTCCATCATTAATAAATAAGTCGATATATGAAGGACAATTTTCGTTAGCTAAAGCAACACAAGCTGCTGTTCCGCCACCACATAATCCATATAAGCAAACGTGTTTGATATGATGTTCATCGTGAAGGAATTTTGCCCAATTAATCGCATCTTCCCCTTCTAATTTTCCCATTGTAATTACTTTGCCTTCACTTAATCCATGCGCGCGAGGATCAATGCATAATAAGTTGTATCCAGCTTTTTTAAATGGTTCACCATAATAACTTGCATACCAACACGTTTCAGCTCTACCAGGTAAAAGGATAATCGCGCGATCAAAGCCAAAATCAAAATATTCCCCAAATAATTTATCACCTAAAGAAGTAATTTGAACTTCTTTCATAAATGAAATATTATCTTCTCTCCATTTCATTCCTTGATTGAACATATCGAGATGATAATCAATTTCAGGCGCACTACAACCACGTGGGAATAATGTTCCTTCTTCGCTTCTAATCCAATCTTTTTTATATAATTTTTTGGCAATTGGAAAAGTGACTAAAAGCATTGGTAAAACAAATATTAAGAAAATACCAATAATAATAGAGATAACAATAATTAAGATTTTAATTTCAATAGGCATTATTTTTTATTTTTAAATTCTTGGAATATTTTATTTTCAAGTTCTCTTTCAGGAGTAATCTTTTTACCAAAGAAATATACACAGCATAATCCAGGGCCAATATTCGCTCCACAAGATTGACCAACTTCTTCAATAATAACATCCTTTGGATGGAATCTTTCGATAATTGCTTTTTTATATTTTAAAGCACGTTCTAAACGTTGTGAATGACTAATAAATAAAATTTGATTACTTAAATCTTCCCCTAATTCATTCATATAATGAAGAACAAATTCATCAGCCGCGTCATTTCCTTTTAAAGTTCCTAATGGAACATTTTTACCATCATAAGTAAAATCCGCAATTGGTTGAACTCCAATTAATTGTCCGAAAAAGGCTTTTGGAGCAGATAATCTTCCAGAAGCAGCTAAGAAACGAAGATCATCCATTGGTCCAGCTTCATGAAGATGATATTTTAATTCATTAATAATATCGGCTGTTTCTTGAAGGGTTTTGCCTTCTTCTCTTAACATAGATGCTTTAATTGCAAGCATTCCGCACGCTAAAGCGTATTTTAATGTATCAATAACGATGATTTTTCTTTCTGGATAATCATCTAAAATCATTTGTGAATTTAATTTAATCGCGTTATAAGTTCCACTCATCCCGCTTGACATTGCAAATATTAAAACATCTTTGCCGTTTTGTAAGATTGGTTCAACAACGCGAACAAATTCTTCTGCGGTCGCGAATGCCGTGTGAACATTACCTGGTTTTTCTTTAACAATTTTATAAAATTGATCTGATGAAATGTTATTCCAATCTAAATCAGCTAATAATTCGTTATTTGGTAAATATATAACCCCTTTAAGATATTCATTATAAATATTAAATCTTTTTCTTAGTTCAAAGCTTAAATCTGAACTGCTTTCAACAACGATTTCAAAATTATCCATTTGATTATCTCCTGTAAATGTAACAAAAGTTTAATATTTGTAACATTAATTATCAATACAAATTAATAAAAAGTGTCACTAATTGTGAAAATTAAAATTAAATGTAACACATTTATGAATTTTGATAATCGTAAACTAATCCGATTCCTTTAATTAATGAAAATAAAGGAAGAATTAATATTACTCCAGAAATAAAATATGATAATGTGAGATTTAATCCCAATAATCGAGTAAAAATAATTTCTCCAATTAAATATCCGACTAACAAAATAATTTGATATAAAGTCGTTCGAAATATCATTTTAAAAGGATATTTTGGCTGGAAAATTAATATTCCCGCGATTAAAGATAAAATAAGCATTGAGAAAAATGAAATAATTATTGATATTTCAATATCAAAATGGATTGGATAAACTCCATTATTAGAAAAAACAAATTGATACAGCACAAAAGATAAAACAATTTGCAATAAGAAAGAAATAATTGAAATTAATAAATTCTTAAATAAAACACCTTGAATTAAAATTGTGTCTCTTATTGGTCTAAAATGTGATGACTTATTTCCTTCTTCATATATTGTTTGAACTTTAATTGTTTTAAAAGGAATTTCCTTATTTAATAAATAATTCATTACATTCATTTCGTATTCATATCGATTACCTTTAATATTGATTAATTCTGGTAATAACGACATTGGAAACCCTCTTAACCCGCATTGATTATCGTGAAGAAAACGATAAGTCGCTAAAGACTGAGTAAATTTAGATAAATCATTACCAACTTTACTTCTTAATGGGATTTTGACATCAAAAGTACGGTCACCAATAATTGTTTTATTTAGTGAAGAACATAATTTGGACACTCTATCAATATCGACTATATGATGTTGTCCATCGCCATCAGCGGTAATAACACATTTATATGATGGATAATGCTCATAAATATATTTAAATCCATATTTTAAAGCATATCCTTTCCCACGGTTATTTTCATAATGTAACACGGTAGAATATAAACTTGCTTCATCGAATATTGAACGATATTTATCTCCACTTCCATCATCAACAATTAAAACTTCATATCCTTTTTCTTTTAATGCTTTAGCAAGGCACACTAAAACGTTTTCCGGTTGATAAGAAGGAATAAAAATAATTGATTGATTATAATCCATGTACTAATTATGGAATATTTTTAAAAAAATGTGTAGCAATAACTACACATTTAATAATTAATTGTTATATATTTCTTTTTTTAATACGCCGATATAAGGAAGATTTCGATAATATTCATTATAATCTAATCCAAATCCAACGACGAAGTGATCTTCACAAAAGAAACCAATATAATCTAAATCATTGTGATATTTTTCTCTAGCTGTTTTGTGAAGCAAAGTGCAAACTTTAACATCTTTCGCTCCACGATCATATAAAAGAGGAATTAATTTTTTAATCGTTAATCCAGTATCGACAATGTCTTCAACTAAGATAATTTCTTTATCCACTAATGAAGTAGTAATATCTTGTTTAATAATTAATGTACCAGTTGAATTTGTTCCTTCATATGAAGATACTTTGATAAAATCAACTGTACAATAAATATCTAAATTTTCTAAGATTCTTTCCATGAATGGAACGCATCCGCGAAGAACACCAATGATAAGTGGTTTTTTATCTTTGTAATCTTCACTAATTTGCTTTCCTAATTCAGCGCATCTATTTTCAATTTCTTCTTTAGTAAATAAGATTTGTTCAATATCTTTTTCTAACATAATAATTATTTAGTACCGAAGATACGGTCTCCAGCATCACCAAGGCCTGGAAGAATATATCCAACTTCATTTAATTTTTCATCGACAGCAGCGATATAAATATCAACATCTGGATGAGCTTTTTCCACTGCTTCAATGCCTTCTTTAACACCGACTAAGCACATTAAGCGAATATTTTTATATCCTCTTTTTTTAACAGCGGTAATCGCTGCAACTGCGCTTCCACCAGTTGCAAGCATTGGATCACAAATTAACACTAATGGATTATCGACAACTGGTAATTTGAAATAATATTCAACTGGTTCAAGAGTTTCTTCATTACGATACATTCCAATATGTCCAATACGAGCAGTTGGAATCATTTTCCTTACTCCATCTACCATACCAAGACCAGCACGTAATATTGGAGCAATAATAATTTTATTAGCTAATTTCTTTTTAGGAAGAATAATACCAGTTGGAGTTTTAATTGTATCAGTTGAATCATATACTTGAACGTCTTTAAATACTTCAAATGTCATTAATGAAGCAATTTCATCTAATGATTCACGAAATTCTTTGGCTTTTGTTGTTTCATCTCTCATGATTGAGAGTTTAGTTTTAATTAATGGATGATCGACTACAGTAAGCATAAATGTCCTTTCTATTGTTCATCAGGATTATAAATAAATAAATCACTGATGGCTTTGTTGTCTAAAATATTTAAGATTGTATTAGCAATCATAGGAGCGATTGATAATTGAACGATTTTATCAATGCGCTTTTCTTTTGGTAATTCAATTGAATTAGTAACAATTAATTGTTTTAATTCACTATTTTGAATTCTTTCAATAGCTGGTCCTGATAATACAGCGTGAGTTGCACACATATAAATATCTTTCGCTCCAGCTTCTTTTAAAACTCTAATTGCGTTTACTAATGTACCCGCAGTGTCGATTAAGTCATCGACGATAACGACGTTTTTATCTTTAACATCACCAATAACAGTCATTGATTCAACAACATTTGGTCTAGTTCTTCTTTTATCGATAATTGCTAAAGGAGCATTATCAAAATTAACAGCGAAGTTTCTAGCGCGTGTCGCGCCACCATGGTCTGGTGAAACAATAACTAAATCTTTGATATTTTGCTTTTTGAAATATTTAGTAAAAACTGGAAGCGCAACTAAATTATCAATTGGAATATTGAAAAAGCCTTGAATTTGAGCAGCGTGTAAATCCATTGATAATACACGAGTTGCTCCAGCAACAGTAATTAAATCGGCCATTAATTTAGCAGAGATAGGTTGTCTTGATAAAGCTTTTCGGTCTTGTCTAGCATAACCATAATAAGGCATGATGACATTAATTGTTTTAGCAGACGCTCTTTTTAAAGCATCAATCATAATGAATAATTCCATGTAATTTTCATTTACAGGATTAGATGTTGATTGAACAATAAAGCAATGATGTCCACGAACTGTATTTTTTAAATTAAGATTGATTTCTCCATCAGCGAAGCGAAGAATATCGCATTCGTCTAATTTCATTCCTAAATAATTAGCGATTTCTAACGCTAAAGAACGATTAGAACTTAAAGAAAATAAGCGGACATTTTTTTGATGAATATTTGACATAATTCATTCTCCTAATTTTTCAAGAGTAGTTTAGCAAAGCTAAAGATATTAAACAAGTCTTCTACAAAATATAAAGACAATTATTCACCTTTATAATGAAGAAGGCTAACAACGTCAATTGGTTTTAATAATTCACGACCATTAAGATCATCTAATTCAATAATGACAGCTGCGCCAACACATGTAGCATCGCATTTTTCAGTAATCTTAACGATTGAATTAATTGTTCCTCCTGTCGCTAACAAATCATCAACAACGAGAACTTTATCTCCTCTATTTATTGAATTTTGAGAAATGCACATGGTGTTTTGTCCATATTCTAATGAATATGATTGTTTAACACCTTCACGAGGTAATTTACCTGGCTTTCTCGCTAAGACAAGTGGAACATGATAATGAAGAGCAAGAGGTCCGCCTAAAACGAAACCTCTTGCGTCTAATGCAACGATTTTATTGAATTCCGGCAAATGATCAATTTGTTCAATTAAATCATCCATCATTGCTTTAAAAGCATCTGGATTTTCAAATAGAGTTGTTATGTCTTTAAATTGGATTCCTTTGATTGGGAAATCACTAACATTAGTAATTGAATCTTGATATTTGTCGATATTCATTTTTTTCTCTCCTTATTCTGCTTTAGCAGTATTTTTTTCGCGGAGAGTTAAGTTGAGGACAATGCCTAAGATCATGGCAACAGCGACTGATGTAATTTGAATTGTTGGGTTTGTTGGATCACCGAATTTAAGAGTTAATCCACCAATACCTGCAACTAAGATAGCTGATGCAACGAAGATGTTTTTGGCTTTTCCAAAATCAACTTTCTCTGCAATAAGCATTTTAACACCAGAGCTAGCAATAAATCCATATAAGACTAAAGAAACACCACCAGTAACACATCCTGGGATTGTTGATAATAACGCTGTGAAAGGAGTAACAAAACCAACAGCGATAGATAATATAGCAGCTAATAAAACAACTTTAACAGAAGCGATACCAGTTGTTCCGATAACAGCAACGTTTTCACCATATGTTGTATTAGCAGCGCCACATAAACATCCTGATAATGCAGTAGCAACACCATCACCAGCAAGTGTTCTTGACATACCTGGTTCGCCATTTAATAAATCGCGTCCAAGAATGTTTCCAAGGTTTTCATGGTCACCAATATGTTCACAAACAGTAACTAATGCTACTGGAGCGAATAATAATGCAACTTGTCCAATTGAAGCCCAATCAAATTGTTTGATTTCTTCAAAACGTAAGAACATAAATGATTCAGCGTCATTTGGAACAAACATCTTATAATTGAAGATTGAGGCAACTGAGAAATTTCCTTCTCCGAAGATATTAATAAATGGAGTGTAATCGATGATTAAGCAATATTCGCTATTAAAACCATAATAGCCAATTAATGTGATGATTGTTGCGACGATATAACCAGCTCCCATACCAATAACAAATGGAATTAAGCTAGCCATCTTACCTTTTCCATAATGTGATGCGAGTGCAGTGCCAAATAAGGCAACTAAACCACATAAGATATGTAATAAATTATAATTTGCAGCTGAATTAGCAGTATTTGTTAAATTGTTAATAGCAGAACCAGCTAATCCTAAACCAATAACCATAATGACCGGTCCAACGACTACTGGTGGAAGTATTTTTCCAATCCATTTTGTGCCAACAAATTTAATAATAATTGAAATGATAACATAAATTAAACCAACGATGACCATTCCAAGAAGAACAGCAAAGTAGTTTCTAGAAGCCCCTGATAATGGATCTCCAGCAATTTTGTAAATTTCACCAACCGCTAAAGCAGAGAACATAGGTGATAAATACGCAAATGATGAGCTTAAGAATACAGGTGATTTGAATTTAGTAATTAATAAATAACAAATTGTTCCTATACCAGCAGACACTAAAGTTGCTGCAACTGGTAATCCAGTTAATAATGGTACCGTAATACACGCAACTAACATTGCGAGAATGTGTTGAATAGCAAAAATAAGCCAGTGACTTTTCTTGCTAGGCACTTCTTCAACATCTAAAACAAGATTTTTTCTTCCTTCCATGTGTTATTCCTCCCTTTCTTTTTGACATAAAAAAAGAGGCTCGAATATGAAGCCTCAATTTTTAATAACAAATGGTGAGAATGAAATGGCTCTAGAAGGGAAAAATCCCCCAAGAATGACATTGATTCTAAGGAAGATTTTCTTATTCATATCCATAACTCTCGGCAATAATTCTACCAATAATAATTTATTTATCAATAATTTTTTTAATTATTTTTCCCATAAATATATTTATGGATTTTATTTATTCACACATTAATAAATTTTATAATTACCCACCGGGGTAAGAATAATAATCAGCGTTACCACTAGCACCACTAGTAGTGTATGAGTGCTGTTCTTGGCTAGGTAAATTATTACCATTAACATTTAAACTATAATCAGTGTAATTATACAAGAATAGCAGTACCGTTATTTCTTTATTGGCTTTAATAGTTACATAATATTTCTTTTCATTATTATTATAATTAACTGATATTGAATAATGATAATCACCTGATGGCATAATGTAATAGAAATTTAAGATAGTATTTTCTCTACCAGTAACATTTCCATTAGCATCAGTAATATCGTTAAAACGGTCTGGAGCGGTTCGATAACCAACTGTACCAAAAGTTCCTCCATAACCTTCATCCGCTTTGAATGAGAAGTCAATTTTAGTAATACTTGTTGCAGCGAATAAACGTCCTATAATGCCGAATATTCCACCGGAACTGGTATCATTAATTCCTAAACATAATACAAAATGCGTAACTTTTCCTTCATTTCCACTTGTTAAAGTGCCACTAGAATCATAAAGAGCAACAACTTTTCTATCTTTATCTATTCCACAAAAAGCAGCTTTTCTTGCTTCTAATGGAGTAATATCAGTAATGGAAATAGATCTATCTAGGCCTGAGTCATTATGTGTATATCTTGTAGAATTAGTATCAAAAATATCACTAAATTGAAGAT
>JAQYER010000143.1 GCA_028723545.1 Caryophanales bacterium | reverse complement strand
ACCAATTGATAATATTCCAATTGATATCAAACCAATTGAAATTAAACCAATAGATCTATATCCAATAGCGATTATCCCTTTTGCGACTTTCCCAAATCCAACATTAATATGCACTAAAGGAATATTTCCAATTTTCTTTTTAGAAACATATTCATAATTAAACGAAAAGGATCTTAAGATGTTATAAATTTCTTTTTTTGATTGATTATTTTCTTCTTTGTTATTTAATTCATTGTCATTTAATAAATCATCAACAGAACAATTTAATACTTTACTTAATGATAACAATTTATCTGATTCAGGAAGAGAGATATCTCCTTCCCATCTTGATACAGCTTGTCTTGTTACATTTAATAAATCCGCTAATTGTTCTTGAGTAAGATTTAATTGTCTTCTTAAACGATATATTTTTTCTCCAGTAGTCATAATGTTTTCTCCTTGCTAGATAAAATCATTATATATTTAAAAAATAATATATCATCATTTTGCTAATTTCTTTATGTAATGTTTATGTAACATTTTAAAATCAAGCGAAGAATATGATGAAAAATCATTAATTAAAGTCGCTTATTTTTAATTAATTAATAATTATTACAGTTTATAAAAACACCGCCTCTTTTAATTTGGATAAGAGGCGGTGATTGATTATTTGATTATTGCTAAATGGACTATGAGATTTTTAACATAATAGCTGGGCGAATACAATATCTACTGTTATCAACACTACATCCTTTGTTGATAGAACCATCATCTTGGACACCATAAGCAGAATATTCGCTATAACGAGAACGAGTCCAATAATAACCATAATAATTTGTAGAGTTTTGTGCGCCTCTCGCTCTTGCCCAGTCGGTTGTCTTGCATAATCTTGTACCGGTAGCGCTTACTGTATTCAAAAAGCCATAGTTAGAAGAACAGTAATCCTCGTAGCTTGGTAAAAATACTTTATCTTGAAAATAAGTGCTACTATTTGTACTTAATGTTTTTGTTTGAATATGCGAATTTTCTAATTCAAAAGCTGAATTGTAGAAATTTTTATTTAGCCAAGATCGAATATCGCTACTTTCATAACTGCTAACCTTATAACTTATGTTATAATTATACGCATCCAGTAAAACTTTGGAAAGAATATAATATTCTCCATCGCTATATGAAAGCACTTTCCAAGTTATCGGTTCGCATTTAAACCAATATGTAGTTCCGCTTTCAATTGTTGTTCCATTATCAAACGTGTAGCTTGATTTATATGGTTTTGCACTAACTTTTGCATAATAATTACCATCATATAAATACCAACCATTTGCTTCTGGTGTTGTTAACGAATCAAGCGATGATATCAAAGAAGAATCATTAACATTTGTTTGAGGATACAATCCATAGGTAATAGTTTTACCGTCTTCGGAAATATTAGGAACAATACCCAATTGGTTGGCCTCTTCATCCGACATAATTAAGGCAATAAGGGAGTAATTATTTTCTGGCATTGTAAAGGTATATGGATTTAATTTTGAAACAAGTTCACTATTTTCATCGTACCATCCTCTGAATACCCCTGAAGTAATATCTACAGAAACTGTAACTTCACGTCCTTGTTTATATTGTCCTTCTCCGTGAATTGTCGCTTTTGAACTATCATTGGTTGATAATATTAAGCTATATCCGGTTGTGAATGAAGCATATAAAGTAACATCGTGATTTGGCATAGTAAAAGTATACGAATTATCATAAGATACTTCGTTTAAATCGTCATCATACCAATAATCTAAAGCATATCCTTCTTTAGCGTTCGCGCTAATGGTAACTTCCATTCCTTCTCCATATTCTGTTGGATAAGTAACTGTTCCTTTATTTTCGTCATCGCTACTAATATATAAATAATGGTTTGGAACAAATTTAGCTTGATAATTTAAATTTTTATTTGCCATAGTGAATGAATAATTCATATCTGATGATAATAAAGTATCGTTATCAAACCACCCAAAGAATGAACAATGTTCGTTTGGTGTAGCAATTAAAGTGACTTCTTGATTGTAACCATATAATCCTTCTCCTGTTACACTACCTAAATCTGGATTTAAATTATTCAATGTTACTGAATAACTGTTAATAGAGAACTTGGCCGTATATGTTATATTTTCATAAGGCATTGTGAAGGTATATGTTAAATCATTTGAAATAAGATTATCTAATTTATCAAACCAGCCAATAAATCTTACTTCAGTATTTGGAGTTGCAATAATAGTGACACTACTTCCGTATGAATAATCTCCTCCGCCAGTTACACTACCTAAATCTGGATTTAAATTATTCAATGTTAATGAATAACTGTTAATAGAGAATTTAGCGGTATAAGAAACATCTTCAAAAGGCATCATAAACGAATAAGATGGATCTGTAGATACTAGTGTTGAATTAGAATACCAACCAGCAAAACTATAGCCTTTATTTGGAATAGCGGTAATCGTAACAGTGTCACCAGAATTTTTTATTCCTCCGCCAGTTACACTTCCCATAGTTTCGTCTTCACTAAGAACAGTTAATGTTGATTGTTTATATTCACAAGTAAATGATAAATTGATTGAAGATATATTAAGATTAGAACCGCTATTATTTACAACTTTAAAATAGTTAGGCAAATAACCATTGAAATCAAAAGTAGTTGGAGCAGATATAGAAGAAGTAAATGTTTCTGATTGATCAAAACTATTATCATTTGAATAATAAATTGTGTAGGAAGCATTATCGGTTTTGAACGATAAATTAATGTTGCTTAATCCGTGGATTTGACTGTTATTGTAAAAATATCCACCCGATCCAAGAACATGCCAAGTGGAAGATATTCCTTTAATTTGATAATAAGTGAAATTGATATCATTGCCTAATTCAGTTTGAACATTAGCTTCTCCATCATAAGCAGTATTTCCGGTATAATTATGAAATTTGTTCTTTGTAGAATTAAATTTAATTTCATTTAGAGATGTTTCAGCTTTAACATAAAGATTATTCGTTGATGATAACGAAACTGCTATCGCTGAACAAATAGTAAATGTGGTTAATGAAACAAGAAATAATTTTGATTTTTTCATAATAAAAAATCTCCTAATTTTTTATATGCTACCATAGTTCCCCCTCCCCAAGTCAATTTTTTAATGCAGTTATCGGGATAATATAAACTCCATCAGCGTTTTTATATGCCATATTACCAACACCATAAATAACGCATTTCATTATTGGTTCTTTACCGCCGTTATTAACTATATCTTTGCAAACTTTGATTAAATTGTTTGAGCCTTCTTCTGCTTTGTTTAATCCTAATTTTATTTCTATAGCACACCAATTGCCGTCATCAAGTTCTATAACCGCATCAATTTCATTGTTTTTATAATCTTGATAGTGAAATAATTTGGCGTTTATGGCTTGAGCATATATAGACAAATCTCTTTCAACCATGGCTTCAAACATAAAACC
>JAQYER010000142.1 GCA_028723545.1 Caryophanales bacterium | reverse complement strand
AATACAATTAATAAATTGCAAATATTAGAACCAATAACATTTCCAACTGCAACATTCGCATGACCTCCATTTAATAAGCATGAAATTGAATCAGAAGCTGATACTGCTAATTCAGGACAAGAAGTTCCAAACGCCACAATTGTTAATCCAATGATGAGTGGTGATATTTTCATCTTTTTAGCAATTGAAGAAGTTCCTTCAACAAACATATCAGAAAACTTAACTAAAAATAAAACGCCTACAGCTAAAATAGCGATATAAACAATCCATGTCCACCAAGCAGGCATTCCTTTATTTAAAGCTGGGATTAAATCTTGAAAAATTAACATAATGACTCCTTTCAAACAAAAGAGACTTACACTAAATACCTTAAAGCAAAGTATCTAGCATAAGTCTCGTTTATTAAGACTGACCTGGATAATTCCGAGATTGTAGATCAGCCACTACAGATGTAGTTACTACTCCCTTATGAGCATTATTTATATTAACAATATTTATAAGTCATGTAAATAATAAAAATTAAATTTATATGATGTATCAATAAACTATGTTTATATTTACAAATTTTATTTCACACTTCAATGTTTTGTGTCTATAATATAGTCGATAATTTTTGGCTTTTATTCAAAGCTAGAAAACTTAAGTGTTAAATAACACTAAGAGGGAGGAAAACACATAATGGGTGTAAAGATTGTTGAAACCGCTCTTAGAGACGGTCACCAAAGTCTATTTGCAACAAGAATGACCACCGATGAAGTTCTATTAGGACTTAAAGAACTTGACAAAGCTGGATATCACGCGATTGAAATCTGGGGTGGCGCTACATTTGATTCATGTCTTCGTTTCTTAAATGAAGACCCATGGGAAAGATTAAGAAAAGTCCGTAAAGTTTGTAAGAATACAAAATTACAAATGCTCTTCCGTGGACAAAACATCTTAGGATATCGTCACTACGCTGATGATGTCGTTGAAAAATCAATCGAAAATGGTATCGATATTATTCGTATCTTCGATGCTTTAAATGATATTAGAAATCTTGAATGCGCTGTTAAAGCCACTAAAAAATATGCGAAAAAATTTGGACGTGGTGAAGCACAAATTGCTTTAAGTTATACAACATCTCCTGTTCACACAGTTGAATATTATGTTGAACTTGCTAAACAAGTTGAAGCTATCGGTGCTGATTCAATTTGTATTAAAGATATGGCTGGTGTTTTATTACCACAAACAGCATATGATTTAATTACAGCTATTAAGAAGAACACTAAACTTCCTGTCGAATTACATTCACACTGCACTGGTGGATTAATGGGAATGACATATATGAGAGCAATTGAAGCAGGTGTTGATATTATTGATACTGCTTTATCTCCTTTAGCGGGTGGTACTTCTCAACCATGTACTGAATCTGTTTGCTACGCTCTTCAAGGCACAGAATATGATCCAAAGCTCGATATGGAACAAATCAATATTGCTGCTAAGAAAATGGAATCAGTTCGTGATAAATATTTAAAGAGTGGTTTATTAAAACCAAAATCATTAACAGTTAATCCAAATATTCTTAAATATCAAGTTCCAGGTGGTATGTTATCTAACCTTATGAACCAACTTGATGCTTTTGGAAAATTAGATAAATTAGATGAAGTATTACAAGAAGTTCCAAATGTTAGAAAAGATTTAGGCTATCCACCTCTTGTAACTCCTCTTTCACAAATGGTTGGAACACAAGCTGTTCAAAATGTTTTAAATGGTGAAAGATACAAAACAAGTCCAAAAGAAATTAAAGAATATCTCCATGGTAAATATGGTAAATCTCCAGCACCAGTTGATGAAGACGTCCGTAAGAAAATCATTGGTGATGATCCAGTAATTACTTATCGTCCTGCTGATGATTTAGCGCCAGAATTTGAAAATCTTAAAAAACAATATAAAGGCATTGCTAAATCTGATGAAGACGTTCTCTCAATCGCCTTATTCGGTGATGTTGCATTAAAATTCATCAATCAAAGAAATGAAGATGCAATTCCAACAAAAATTAAAGTCGAGGCTTAATTAAATGAAATATTTAGCATTTATCGAAGATGTTAATTTACCTCAAGCTTTATTAATTGCGTTATTATCAATTATCGTTGTTATTGCTATTCTCGCTCTCATTATTGGAATTTGTTCAGGTTTATTCGCAGGTATTAATGGAATTGATGGAATATTCCATATCAACGCTAAAAAAGAAAACAAAATTCTTGATGAAGATGAAGATGCGGCAGTGGCATTAATTGCTGCAACAATTGAATTTAATAAAGAAACAGGTAAAAATCCTCGTGTCAAAAAAATTACTAGAATCGATTAATTTCTAAGGAGAAAATTTATGAAAATCTACAAAATTAAAGTTAATGGAAAAACATATAAAGTCGAACTCGAATCAATTGAAGAAGTAGCGACTACTACTAAAGCAGAAGCTCCAAAAGCTGCTGCACCAGCTGCTGCTCCAGTTGCTAGTGGTGAAGGAGACAAACAAATTGTCGCTCCACTTCAAGGACAACTTACTCAAATTAAAGTTAAAGTAGGGGACACAGTTAAAAAAGGTCAAACAGTCGCTATTATTGAAGCAATGAAACTTGAAAACGAAGTTTCTTCTCCAGTTGATGGTGTTGTTACTTCTTTAGTTGCAGCAAAAGGCGCTAGCGTTGCAACAAATGATGTATTAATGATTCTTAAATAATTATGAATTTTCAAGAATTATTAGAAAACTTCTGGAATTCTACTGGTATTGCTGGCTTCTTTGTTGATGGTGGTTGGAAAAACCTCATCATGATTGCGATCGCTTGTGTATTAATCTTCTTAGCGATTAAAAAAGGCTTCGAACCATATTTATTATTACCTATCGCCTTTGGTATGCTTCTTATTAATCTTCCAGGAGCAAAAGCGGAATTATTTAAAACAACTTATGACGCTGACGGTACAGCGCATTATTCTGGCTTAATAGGCACTTTGTATTACGGAGTTAAATTAGGTATATATCCTTGCTTAATTTTCTTATGTATCGGTGCAACAACTGACTTTGGACCACTTATTGCTAATAAAAAATTAATGCTTTTAGGTGCTGCTGCCCAAATTGGTATTTTCTTAACATTTATTTCAGCTATCGCCATTGGAAAAATTCCTGGTGTTGAATCTGTTCTCGGTAGCTCAATTACCGCAAAAGAAGCAGCTTCTATTGGTATTATTGGTGGTGCAGATGGACCTACAGCTATTTTAGTTACATCTAAACTTGCTCCAGAATTATTAGGTTCTATTTCTATCGCTGCTTATTCTTATATGGCATTAGTGCCTGTTATTTTCCCACCTATTATTAAATTATTAACAACTAAAAAAGAACGTGCGATTAAGATGGAACAAACACGTGAAGTATCTAAACGTGAAAAAATCCTTTTCCCAATTATCGTTACTGCTGTTGTCTTATTATTAGTACCTTCAGCTGCTCCATTAATTGGTTGCTTAATGCTTGGTAACTTAATTAAAGAATCAGGAGTAGTTCCAAAAATTACTGAAACACTCGCTAATTCATTAATGTATATTGTTACAATTCTTCTTGGTGTTTGCGTTGGTGCAACTGCATCAGCTGAAGCCTTCTTAACATTAAAGACAATTATTATCTTCGCTTTAGGTATCTTTGCTTTTGCTGTCAGTGCTGCTTCTGGTGTTCTCGCTGGAAAGCTTATGTGCTGGTTAACAAAAGGAAAAGTCAACCCAATGATTGGTGCCGCTGGTGTTTCAGCTGTTCCTATGGCAGCGCGTGTTGTCCATAATATTGGTAAAAAAGAAAATCCAGACAACTATTTATTAATGCACGCGATGGGACCAAACGTTGCTGGTGTTATTGGCTCTGCAGTCGCGGCGGGATTATTATTACTCCTCTTTGCTTAATTTATGCAAAAACTTCATTTTATTGAATTAGATTCAACAAACGATTATTTAAAAAATAATTATGAATCATTAAATAATCTCACTTTTGTCAGTGCTGATTATCAAATAAAAGGAAGGGGAAGAAATGAACGAAAATGGTTTTCCTCGAAAGGGGAAAACCTTTTGTTTTCCATTTTAATTAAAGAAAATATAACTTTGAAAGAACCGGGATTATATTCGATTTATTGCATTGTTGAAATTGCTAAATATTTAGAGAAGATTGGTTTAAAAAATGTCTTAATTAAATGGCCTAATGACATTTATGTAAATGATAAAAAAATATTAGGGGTATTGTCAGAAGGAAAATATTTAGGATCAAATTTATTATATGTAATCGTTGGAATTGGCTTAAATGTTAATCAACAATATTTAAATGAACAATTAATTAGACCATTCACATCTATCTATAATGAATTAAATCATCCAATCGATATTGAAATATTAAAAGATGAAATTTTCCCGCTTTTAGAAAAATTATTATTAAATATTAATGATTATCAAAAAGAAACAAATTCATATTTATCAAATCATAATTATTTAAAGAATAAAGAAGTATATGCTTTCTTAAATAATAAAAAGAAATTAATTAAAGTTATTGATATTGTTGATGGCAAATTATTAGCAAAAGTTGATAATGAATTAATTTTAATTAATAGTGGGGAAATTACTTTTCATTGATTTAAAGTAAAATTCAACAAAAAATAAGAAAAAAATTTCACATTTATTAATTTGATAAACATATTTAAAAAAGAGTCGAATTCATCGATTCTTTTTTCTTTAATTATTATGGTAAAACGATAGTTAAAAGTAGGCAATAGTTGATGATGTTAACTTTTTATTTTGTTTACTTTTGTTTTTTTATTTAATATAATAATGCGACATTTTTATGAAAATGTAATTTATGAAGGGAGGCATTAGATTATGAAAAAAATTAGATCAGTTATCATAACGTTATCTACTTTATTTTTATTAAGTGGATGTGCTTCATCAACTACTACAAGCGATGTAAGCACCAACACAACAAGCACGACATCTTCATCTACTCCATCTATCGAAAATATTAATGTTAGTGATGTCATTCTTTCCGAAGATAACAAAACATTAATTGTTGGAGAAACATATACATTAAATTATTCGGTGTTACCAGAAAATGCGACTAATAAAAATGTTAGATGGTCAGTTTCCAATAACGAAATTATTTCGATTAATAATGGTGTCGTCACTGCTTTAAAAGAAGGGGAAGCCACAGTTATTATTACAAGCGAAGAAAATGATCAAATTAGTGATTCTTGTGAATTTAGCGTAAATTCACCATCTCAACAAGAAATTAATATTTCAATTATTAATAACAACAATAAATGTATCGTAAGTCCTGATAAACAAGTTTATTACGAAAATGAAATTGTTAAATTAACGATTAATCCAATTTCTCAAGGATATGAAATTCAAGATGTATCATTATTAGATTCAACTGATAATTCTTTAGATTACCAAATCGTGAATAACAAATATGAATTAGTTATTCCAAGCGATGGAATTATTAAAGTCAATGCTTCAGTAATTGGAAAAACAATTAAAGGATATGTTCGCGATGAAAAACAATTAATTGAATCTGTTTCAATTTCTAATGGTGACGGAACATATAAAACATTAACATCTAATATTGAAAAT
>JAQYER010000141.1 GCA_028723545.1 Caryophanales bacterium | reverse complement strand
ATGATAAGTCATTTGTAACTTTCCATACCATATCAGCGTTTTTTCCATAATGCTTACCAGTTTCTTCATCAAAAAGATTATCTGCGCAAGTTTTACCATATAATGGGACTGTTGCAATAAGGTTAGTTACAAATGCACAAGCATCGCTTTGATCAGTTAATGCAATTGCTACCTCTGTTTCAGCTTCTTGTCTTTTAGAAGCGACTAATCCAGTTGTTCCAACACTAGCCCATGAAGACGCTCCGACAGCAGCAAGGATTTGATCAAATGTTACACCAGATACTGCTTCAACAGCGAATGTTGATGGATCATCTTCTGATGGTTGATAGAAATAGACTGTTCCGTCTTTTTCAGCATAGCCAAATTGTTCTGAGTATGAACCGTTTGTATATGTGTTAGAAACAATTTTATTTACTGCATCAACATGAGTTACAGTTGTTCCAGCCATAACTTTGCCTTCTGTAAGAATAGTTTTGTTATCTTCAGTTGAAATTGATTGATATACAGAAGTCATTGTGTAGCTTGTTGCAGTTGAAATTGCACTAGCGAATGATGTAACTTCTGTGATAGCAATTGGATCTGGTGTTGTGCCAGCTTCAAGATATTGTTCAATAACTGGAATTTGATAATCTTCTGGTTCGGCAGAAAGAATGCTCCAAGTAAGAACTACAGGTCCTCCAGCATATTGACCTTTAGCAGAGCCATCACACATGACCATAAATGAATATAATGGAGCTTCTTCATCGCCAAGATTTTCAATATAAACAGTAATAGTATCAAGATCGAAATCTGCTTTTACGCTATCACTTTGTCTTTGTAAACTAAATCCCCATAAAGTTAATAAGACATAGTCAGCCATATTGTGAGCATAGTCTTCCATGCCTGATGGAGCAGGAACTGAACTATCGATGCATAAATATGAATATTCACTTCCGTCTTCTAAAGTTTCAGTTACAGTTTCAACATAATCATATGTTGGAGAGAATCCCATATTAACGAAATAATAATCCCAATTATAGCCTGCTGTTGGTCCAGGAAGAACTTCAAATCCTTCACAAGTATTTTTTGTGCCGGTAAAATCATAGATGTTACCATCTCCTAATAAAATCATTCCTTCGCCTATTGGGTTTTTGCTAGAATCATAACCATAACTATAGAAATAATTTTCATTATGGACACATCCTTCACCAGTCAAAACGAGTTGTTTCGAAGAATTGAAGCCAACATCAATTAATGCATAATTTTTATCAATTCCTGAAGTGGCTTTCTTATACTGTGATTTAATTGATGAAATTGCTTCCCAGTTAATAATCGCGGTTTCATCACCAGCTTCAACAATTAAGTTAATTGGTCCTTCTTTTAATACAGTTAATGTGTGTCCTTCAACAGAAACAATATCTTTTGATGCAGGGCGAACTTTGACAGTATATCCTTTTGGATCACTACCACCAACAACTGTAACATATGTGTCTAAATTAATGATTTCACCAACGAGAATATCTTCATTTGGTTTTACAATTTCAATATCACTAATTGGTTCAACTGTAACAGTTGGAGGTAAAGTTGGACCTGTAGAAGATGAATTACATCCAGCAAGTCCTGTTAAGCCAAGCGTACTTACGACAGCTAAGCTAAGTAATAATTTTTTATTCATAATTACTATTTTTCTCCTTTCAAAAATTAGTGATAATATTTTATAAAAAATTACACAAATAATCAATATGTTTCTCAAATATTTTTACTTAACTAAAGTTAAGTAATATTATATTAGTTCGTTATATTGTTATACATTTGTTAACTTGGTTAACTATTATTTTGTTATAATTTGGTGTGTTTTTGTAGTGTATTTATTCATTTATATCCATCGTGTGTTATTTCTTATTTTGAATTATTTATATTTGAGTCTATACTTTTAATATGGCTAATCCAAATTTAAAAGAGAACAAATTTAAAAGGTTATTATGTCTTCCTTTCCGTTCAGTGGTAAGGGTGTTATTTCCTGTTACTTATGTTAAATTGCAATATAAATATATTACGCATCATAAATTGAATTTAAAAAACCCAGTTCGTTATACTGAGAAATTGCAATATTTACGTTTATATACATATCCTAATAACCCACTAGTAAGTCAATGCGCCTCTCGAGATGGAGTTAGACAATATGTAAAAGATAATGGTTTAGAAGATATTTTAATTCCTATTTATGGAATATATGATCATTTTGATGATATTGATTTTAGTCAATTACCAAATAGTTTTGTGATGAAATGCACGCACGCATGTGCGTTTAATAAAATAATAAAGGATAAGCAATTAATTGATATTAAGAAATTAAGAAAAACATTTAATAAATGGCTTAAAACCAATTATGGAAATAAAACTTTAGAAAAACATTATTCTCCAATTAAGCCTCGAATTATTATCGAACAATATATTGGAGAAATTGAACATCTCCCAGTTGAATATAAAATCCATGTCTTTAATGGAGTTGCTAAATCAATGTATGTAGTTACCGGAAGAAATGAAAACATTAGATATAATAATTATTATATTGATTGGACAAATTTTGATGGTTCTCAATTTAATGGTTGGAAAAAATCAGATAAAGAAATAACCCCTCCATCAAATTGGAATAAGATGGTCGAAATAGCGGAATTATTAGCAAAACCATTTCCTTTTGTTAGAGTAGACTTATATAACATTAATGGGAAAATATATTTTGGAGAAATGACTTTCACTCCAGCAAAAGGCACACTTATATTAGATGATGATAAATGTGATTTTGAAATGGGTGAATGGTTAGATATTAATAAATAATTATTTCCAAGTAGAATCTGGAATTAATACTTCATAAAGCATGATTGAAAATAATTGTTTTGAATCGTTTTCATCATATTGTCTAGGATCAGTAATTAAATCATCATACATCGAAGATGATAATTCATATTCAATTGACATAGCGGTGACGTTTTGAGGAATATTCCCAAGAGGTGTGTCTTTGAAATAAAAGCTAATCAATTCGGTGCGACCACCACTATTAGTGATTACTGGGCAATCATTAATAATATAAGAATATTTTGTATATGATTTGTTGTTAAAATCATATGAATAAAAAGATAAATTAAAATTCACTGTTGGAATAGTTGAAAATTGTCTTTCGCAAGTTGTTCCTCCACGAAGTGATAAACCAATGTATTTCGCGCTTTCTAATTGTTTTGGGAAAGACGCTCCATAACCAATATCCGATAATTGAACACGTGATTTTGCATAATATCCATCACATTGAATTCTTCCATCATATAATTTAGATAAATAACCATAAGCAAAACTTTTATCAATTGTTGATAAATTTTTTGTTGGACCAAACCCTTTTCCTTTATCTTCAATAGGTGTGTCGTCAAACCAATTTAAATATTCTTTGGTGTCAGGATTAATTTGATCAACCGCATCAATATAATTTAATGACGGATTTATTCCCATCGCAACACGTTGCTTATAATCGATTTTTACAATTCCTTCTGAATTAGGAGTTTCTGGATTATCAACTGTTAATTCATAATTTATTGTTGAAGAAACGTTATTAATTAAATCTTCATTCCAAATTTCATAATAATTATCAATAAAATTTTCGGAAGCATAAGCATTCCCATCATATAGTTCATTAACTTTATCTTTGCAACCTGATAAAAGGAATGCAAATACAAATAAAACAATTAATTTCTTCTTATTCATTTAAGTCATCCTCATCAAATTGGTAATCTTTATCTTTTTTAATTTGCTTTTCACTATTATCTTCAACAATAATTCCTCTTTTAAATTCATCAGTGTCTATATATAATTCAACATCTTTTTTAAATATTGGGTTAAAGCTATATCCGACTAAAAATAACATCATAAGTGTTGTTAATGAACGGAAAAATGGGTGATATTCTCCACTATTATGGACAACATAGAATCCATCAAAATTTAATGAAGAATAAATAAATAATCCAAAAATAATCGAAATAACCATAATCTTTGATAATTTTGAATCAGTTGTTCTTTGGTTATATTTTCTTAATGATAAATAGACAAAAACAATAAAGATAATAAAGAAAAATAAAGCAAAGAATCCGCCTTCTTTTAATAATTCAGCTTCAAACATTCTGGTGTTAGTTGTTATTATTTCACCATTTAATAATGTTGGTGGCACTCCAAAGAAATATCCATTTGTAAATACTTTAGATAAAACAACGTTTACTTCATCCATATATGTCGCATTAAAAAATTTATTTAATATACGATTAGATGCGATAATTTTTGAAACAGAAGGAACATAATTATTTAAAATCGCCACAAATAATCCAGCAAATACCATAATCATAACGATTATAAAAGCAATGTCTGCTCGCTTTTGATTAGCTTTGCCTGAAGGAACAAACCGATAAAGCAAGGCGATAATATATGAAGGAATTAATAATAACAACGCCATTTTATTGACTACTGTAATTAATGAAATTAAACCAACTAATCCAATGATTAAGAAAATCAAAAATTTCTTAATATCTTTTTTTGGATTAATAAATAACAACCCTATTAAATATAAAGAACATAAAAATCCAAACAATCCAGAATATTGTAAAGACACTTCTAAAATAGAAAATCCTAATAACCAAGATGACTCTTTTGTGACATCAAATAATGATCCGTTGTAATAATATATTGGTGTATCCGCATATTTAATCGCGTGAAATAAACCATAATTAAACCAGGTAACAAGCATAGATATTAATGTTACAAGCATTAATCCACCACCGATAATATATAACGCTGTTTCAATTTTAAAAGACTTGATTCTTCGCGCGCTATAACCAATCATCACAAAGGAAATTAACGCTAAAAACGACAATAAATTATTAAATCCTAACCCAATTCCCTTATACATGCTTCCAAAGCAAATTAATAAAGACATTAAAATAAAAGGAATCAAAAATAAGCAAAATTGTTTTAATTCTTCTTTTGTTGAATTAATTAATAAAAAAGGAATAGAGAATATATTAATAATAATTCCAACAACAAAATAAATATTATTTAGTCCGCCAAGACCAAAACACATTAATCCCAATAATTCTAAAATAACGAATACAATTATTGATTCGCTGCTTTTGGCAAATTTCTTTAAACTATTTGTTTTTATAAATTCCATGTCTAAATTATATGCAACTTTATAAAAAGTTCATATAAAAAAATATTATTATTTATCGTTAACAACTAAAACAATAAAGATTATAATTTTTTAGTATGGATTTTGTTGGTTTAGAAAAATTATCCCTTGTTGATTATGACGAAAAAATTGCGTGTACCTTATTTATGGAAGGTTGTAATTTTCGTTGCCCTTTTTGCCACAACGCTCAATTAGTTAATAAAACAAACAACAATATTATTCCTTGGGACGATGTTTTAGCGTTCCTTAATCGAAGAAAAGGAATAATGGATGCAGTTGTAATTACAGGTGGAGAACCAACATTAATGGATGATTTGGAAGACAAGATTATCCAAATTAAAAAAATAGGATATGAAGTTAAATTAGACACTAATGGAACAAATCCAAAAATAATTAAAAAATTGGTTAATAAAAATCTAATTGATTATATTGCTATGGATATAAAAGGATCTTTAGATAATTATAATGATGTGTCTGGCACTAATGTAAATTTAAAAAACATCCAAGAAACTATCTCTTTTTTAATTAACAGCAATATTGATTATGAGTTTAGAACAACATTAATTGAAGAATTCCACGATATCGATACTATCGAAAAAATCGGTAAAATGATTTGTGGAGCGAAAAAATATCGACTTCAAAAATTTATCGATTCTGATACTTGCATTAAAAGAGGGTTACATCCAGTTTCAAAAGAAAACGCCCTTCAAATGAAAGACGTTTTATCTAAATATATTAATGATATTGAATTAAGAAGTTATTAATGAGAATTTAAATAATTAATCGCACGTAAGGCGGCAATCATGCCATCGTTTTCCGCTGTAACAACTTGTCTAAATGTTTTTTTGCGACAATCTCCAGCAGCGTATAATCCTTCTGTTTTAGTTTCCATTAATTCATTAGTGACAATATATCCTCTATCTAATTCAACTAGATTTGCGTATCTATCGTTATCAGGTATTTGACCAATTGCTATAAAAGCCGCTTTAACATCATATTTTTTAATTTCGTGTGTTTTAGTGTTTTCGAATATTAATCCAGTTAATGAATCTTCACCAATAAATTGTTTTAATTCAATTTCATAATCAATTGAAATGTTTTCAGTGTTCTTTACTCTTTGGCACAAAATATCATCAGCAAACAAATGATCAAATAAAGCGCATATATATACATGATTACAATAACTAGATAACTGTAATGCGTATTGTAACGCCGTATTAGCGTCACCAATTAAAGCAACATCTTCACCTTTGAAAAAGGCCCCATCACAAACTGCACAATAAGAAACACCTTTACCAATTAATTCTTCTTCGCGTTCAACTCCGATGTGACGAGGTTTAACTCCACAAGCAATAATAACTGTTTTTGCTTCATGAACATTGTAATCGGTTGTAATTTTGAAAATATTATCTTCTTTGTTGATTGATAAAACTTTTTCTAATTCAAAATCAACTCCTAAATCAGAAATTTGTTCAAAAAGCATTGAAGAATATTGTTCCCCAGAAATTTCTTTAATAGAAGGAATGTTTTCAACGCGTGGTGAAACAGCGATTTGTCCACCAATCGTTTCCTGTTCAATTAATAAAACAGTTTTTCCTCCGCGACGAGCATTAAGCGCGGCAGTCATTCCAGCAACGCCAGCTCCAATAACAACAACATCAAACATATTATTTTTGTGATTCAATAAATCCTTTAATGTTGGAAGCGTTTTCGTAGAAATCAAATCCGCTTCCGTTTGGAACAACTAAAGTTGGAGCTTTTTTAATATTTAAAGCAATTGTTTTTTCTTTTTCTTCTTCAGCATCAACCCAAACATATTTAATGTTAGCTTTTTCTAAAAGCATTTTTGCCATTTTGCAATTTGGGCATGTTTTTGTGCCAAATAACATGATTTCTTGTGGGATATTAATTGTTTCTTCTTTTGATTCACATTCACAAGCAGAAACTGATCTTTCGTTTTTAAGGTGAGAATTTTCTAAAACATATGTGCGACGATTTTTAAATTCTTCAGTTTTTCCAACGTTCCAGTTTTGGATTGGACGATAATATCCAGTAATACGTGAATAAACTTCAGTTGGTTTACCACAATGAGGACATTGATATACTTCACCAGTAATATATCCGTGATCACGACATACTGAATATGTTGGTGACATTGTATAATATGGAATTTCGTAATTTTCAGCAATTTTACGAACAAGATTCATACATGATTTCCAAGAAGGAAGTTTTTGTCCTAAGAAACAGTGGAAAACAGTTCCTGATGTATAAAGTGTTTGTAAATCATTTTGAATATCTAATGCAGCAAAAATATCATCTGTATATCCAACTGGAAGATGTGATGAGTTAGTGTAATATGGAGCGTCTTCATTGTCTGACGCGGTGATGATATCTGGATATTTTTTAACATCGTGTTTTGCTAAACGATATGAAGTTGATTCAGCCGGTGTAGCTTCAAGGTTATATAAATCACCATATTGTTCTTGATAATCTGATAATTTATTTCTCATGAAATTAAGGACATCTTTAGTGAATTTTTGAGCTTTTTCATTTGTTAAATCTTCACCAATCCAACGAGCATTTAAGCAAGCTTCATTCATACCAACTAAACCAATGGTTGAGAAGTGGTTATTAAATGTTCCTAAATATCTTTTTGTATATGGATATAATCCAGCATCTAATAATGTTGTAATAACATTACGTTTGATTTTTAATGAACGCGCTGAAATATTCATTAATTTTTCTAAGCGGTTATAGAAATCTTTTTCATCAGTTGCAAGATAAGCAATACGTGGCATATTGATAGTAACAACACCAACAGAACCTGTTGATTCTCCTGATCCAAAGAATCCCCCTGATTTTTTACGTAATTCACGTAAATCAAGACGTAAACGACAACACATAGAACGAACATCGCTTGGTTCCATATCTGAGTTAATATAATTTGAGAAATATGGAGTGCCGTATTTAGCGGTCATTTCAAATAATAATTTATTGTTTTCAGTTTCGCTCCAATCGAAATCTCTTGTAATTGAATATGTTGGAATTGGATATTGGAATCCACGACCATTCGCATCACCTTCAATCATGATTTCAATAAAGGCTTTGTTGACCATTCTCATTTCTTCAACACAATCTTTGTATTTGAAATCCATTTCTTTACCGCCGACGATACAGTTAAGTTCCGCCATATCATCTGGGACAGTCCAGTCTAAAGTAATGTTTGTGAATGGCGCTTGTGTTCCCCATCTAGATGGAGTGTTAACGCCATAAATAAATGATTGGATACATTGTTTAACTTCTTTATATGTTAATCCGTCTTTTTTAACAAAAGGTGCTAAATAAGTATCAAATGATGAGAATGCTTGCGCTCCTGCCCATTCATTTTGCATAATTCCTAAGAAGTTAACCATTTGGTTACATAAAGTAGATAAGTGTGAGGCAGGTGC
>JAQYER010000140.1 GCA_028723545.1 Caryophanales bacterium | reverse complement strand
AAATTGTTAAAAACACTATTAAAAAAGATATAAATAATTTATAATTATTTCGTTATCTAAATTAGTTATGAAAATTATTATATTTATTAACAAATCCCAATTAATTTAATTAACATCGATGTGCCTTTTTTCTAGGCACTTTTTTATTTGTAAAGGAGTGAAATATGAATACCCAAGAAGAAATTTTAGTTCTTGATTTTGGATCTCAATACAATCAACTCATCGCTAGAAGAATTCGTGATTTAGGTGTATATTCCGAATTAGTTAGTTACGATATTGATATCGAAGAACAAATAAAAAATAAAAATATCAAAGGTATTATTTTATCTGGTGGTCCAAATTCCGTTTATGAAAAAGGATCATTTATGGTTGATAAAAAAATATTTAATTTAGGTTTACCTATTTTAGGTATTTGTTATGGAATGCAATTAATTACATATTTAAATAATGGAATAGTGTCTCCTTGCAATAAAAAAGAATATGGTGGAAAAGAAATTAAAGTCGATAATAATTCGATTATCTTTAATAACACTCCAACAGAACAAATCGTTTGGATGTCACACGGTGACCAAGTTGAAAAATTGCCAGATGGATTTAAAATAATTGCGTCATCTAATTCATGCCCAATCGCCGCGATTGGAAACGATGAAAGAAAAATATATGGTCTTCAATTCCATCCGGAAGTCAACAATTCTGTTTATGGAAAAGATTTATTAGCGAATTTCATTTTTAAGATTTGCAATTTATCTCCATCATGGACAATGGAAAAATATGAATTAGAACAAATTCAATCAATTAAAAACATTGTCCAAGATAAAAAAGTTTTATTAGGTATTTCTGGTGGAGTGGATTCAACTGTCGCAGCAGTGTTAATACATAAAGCAATAGGTGATCAATTAACATGTATGTTTATCGACCATGGATTATTAAGGAAAAATGAAGCAGATATCGTAATGGAAAGATTTGCTAGACATCATATTAATGTTATTAAAATTGACGCATCAGAAAAATTCTTATCACTTTTAAGTGGGGTAAGTGAACCAGAAAAGAAAAGAAAGATCATCGGCCATACTTTTATTGAAGTATTCAATGAAGAAGCATTAAAAATTGGCCATTTTGACTTTTTAGCCCAAGGAACTTTATATACCGATGTCATTGAATCAGGAACCAAAACGGCTCAAACAATTAAATCGCATCATAATGTCGGTGGTCTTCCAAAAGATATTCCTTTTAAATTATTAGAACCATTAAATAAATTATTTAAAGATGAAGTTCGTAAATTAGGAAAAGTGTTAGGCATTGATGATGAATTAATTAATCGCCAACCATTCCCAGGACCAGGATTAGCAATTCGAATTGTTGGTGATATTACATTAGAGAAATTACAAATTGTTCGTGATTCCGATTTAATTTTAAGAGAAGAATTTAAAAAAGCTGGACTAGATAAAACAATTTGGCAATATTTCACTGTTTTATTAAATAATAAATCAGTTGGAGTAATGGGTGATCAACGAACATATTTATATTCTGTCGCTGTTAGAGCGGTAACTTCAATTGATGGAATGACCGCGGATTACGCTAAAATACCATATGAAGTATTAGATATTGTTTCAAGAAGAATTGTTAACGAAGTTAAAGGAGTTAACCGTGTCTTATACGATATTACTTCTAAACCACCTTCAACAATTGAATTTGAATAATATTTAATTAAATAATTTGCATAATAAAAACCACCAATCATATAGAATTAAAATATTCAATATCATGGTGGTTTTTATTTATAAAAAAAGTTAGTTATTTGAAAATTAGAAAACTGGTTTATTATCTTTAAATGCTTTAATAATCGCGCATGAATAAACTTTAATTCCAAGACGTTCAATATTTTCTCTTCCACCTTGAAATCCTTTTTCAATCGCACTAGCAAATCCTAATATTTCAGCACCTGATTGTCTAATTAATTCAACTAATCCAACACCAGCATTTCCATTAGCTAAAAAATCATCAACAATAACAATTTTATCACCTTTATTTAAATAACTTTTATCAATGGAAATATCATATGTCACGCTTTTGGTAAATGATTTTACTTTTGCGGTGTAATTATTATTTGAAGTTATTTTGCTAGCTTGCTTTTTGGCAAATACGAGTGGGCAATTATTTAATGCAAGCGATGTCGCGTATGCGATTGCGATACCACTTGTTTCAATAGTCACAACTTTATTTGCATTTGGATAAATTGAAGCAATATCTTTGCCAATTTCATTAATTAAATTAACATCAATTTGATGATTTAAAAAATTATCTACTTTTAATATTTCATTATTAATAATTCTTCCAGTTTGGATTATTCTGTCTTCTAATAATTTCATTTATCTATCCTCTCTAAAATAGCATAGCCCTAAAGAAGCTGGAGCTTGATTCTCTTTCTTATTAAAAATACTTGTGATAATTAAAACAATAATTGTAATGACATATGGGATAGCGGTCGCTAATTTGCCATATTGTCCAAAATTGAAAAACGATGGAGCGTAATATAACATTGCGAATAAAAACGATCCACCAATACCGATAAGAGGGTTCCACAATGTGAAAATAACTAACGCAACAGAAAGCCAACCATATGATGAAATATTATATTCAAGCGCGCCTTTAAAATGATTTAAGAAAAGGAATGCTCCTCCAAATCCAGCAATAATTGAACCAATTGTTGTGGCGATATATCGATATGCTGTAACGTTAATTCCTGCCACATCAGCGACAGAAGGATTTTCTCCACACGCTCTTAAATTTAATCCAATTCTAGTTTTCTTTAAAATAATAAAAGTAATGATCGCTAAAGCGATAGCTAAATAAAACATAAATCCATAGCCAAAGAATAATTGAGTAAACCAATTCTTATTCGCGAATTCACTACC
>JAQYER010000139.1 GCA_028723545.1 Caryophanales bacterium | reverse complement strand
AAATGATTCAACGTAATCATAGCCATATTTTTCAACATAATTTGGGCATAAATATCCTAATGCAAAAACTAAAGTAAATAACCCCAATGCTACACCCATAAATTTCAAATTCTTAAAAAATTTCGGATAAGGTTTATTTGGATTAGCGATGCGAACGATATTACAAATAATCATGATAAATGATGTGATCGCTAATAATAACGCATAATCAAAAGTAAGATATTTTAATGACTCTAAGCCTTCTTCAATGAAAAATAAATATAATCCATATACACATGAAGCAACTATAAGTGTATTGAATAATAATGATAAGATTGCGAATATTCTGTTTTTAGCTTTCATAATTTATTTATCTCCTTTTTTTATTTTTTGCCAATATTCTTTAATTGCTTTTTCAAATTTATTGTCACCAGGATAATAATATTGATGATCTTTTATATCGTCTGGCAAATATTGTTGTTCAACATAATGGTTTTTATAATCGTGAGGATATTTATAATTTTGTCCCTTAATTAATGCATCATCACCATCATAATGAGTGTTTTGTAATTGCCTTGGAACATTTATTCCTAATCCAGAATTAATGTCTTTTAATGCCGAATCATACGCTAGATAAGATGAATTCGATTTTGGAGCGGTTGCAATTAATATTGTCGCGTTTATTAATGGTAATCTCGCTTCAGGCATTCCTAGTTGAAGCGCCATATCGACACAAGATTTAACAATCGGTATTAATTGAGGATAAGCTAATCCAACATCTTCATTAACCGAACACATTAATCTTCTTGATGCCGCAATGATATCTCCTCCTTCAAGTAATTTAACTAAATAAAATGTTGCAGCGTTTGGATCTGAACCTCTTAAAGATTTCATGAAGGCACTTAAATTATCAAAATGTTTATCTTCACTTCGATCATAAGAAATATGGCCTTTAATAATAATCTCATCAACCATCCCTTTATTAATATATTTATCGTTTTCAGGAAGGATGTTATATATAAACTCAAGATTGTTAATCGCTTTTCGCATATCACCATTACATGATATTGATAATAAATCTAAAGCATCGTCTTCAATTTTAATATTAATCTTATTTGAAATATTAATTAATCCTTTTTTAATTTCATCACTAGAAATTGCTTTAAATTCAAAAACATTACATCTTGAAATTAAAGCAGGATATATATAAAAATATGGATTTTCTGTTGTGGACGCGATTAATGTAATATCCCCATTTTCGACAAATTCAAGAAGGGATTGTTGTTGTTTTTTATTAAAATATTGAATTTCATCTAAATATAACAATATCCCATTCGTAGAATATATCGATTTAGAAGAAGAAATAACTTCTTTAATATCATCCATTGTCGCACTGGTCGCATTTAATTTATATAAATGCATATTAGATTTATCCGCGATAATATTAGCCAATGTTGTTTTGCCAACTCCTGGAGGACCATAAAAAATCATATTAGGAACATGGTTATTTTCAATTGATTTACGAAAAATAGTCCCACTAGAAAGAAGATGTTGTTGTCCAACCATTTCATCTATTGTTTTTGGGCGCAGAAAATCCGCTAAAGGACGTGTATTCATAATAATTATTTTAATAATTAATATGCTTTTTATCAATAAATATTAATTTAACCATATAAAGCCAATTAATTATTAGACATCCAAATAAAAAAGGTAACCATTTCACAATGATTACCCAATAAACTATTTATTATTTTTATCAATGATGTTTCTAGCAACATACACGCCACTAGAACCAGCTTGAGCAAGTCCTCTTGTTACACCCGCACCATCACCAATGATATATAAATTTGGAATCTTTTCAGTTTCTAATTTATTATTCATTACTGGTCGAGCGCTATAATATTTAGCTTCAACACCATAGAATAATGTATGTTCAGTTGCGATACCTGGAGTAACTGTATCAAGAGCTTCAATCATTTCCACTAAAGATTTAAGTGTTTTATATGGTAAAACTAATGCTAAATCGCCAGGAACTGCTTCTTTTAATGTTGGAGTAATAAATCCATCTCTTAATCTCTTATAATTGGTTCTTCTACCTTTTTTAATATCTCCAAATTTTTGAACAATAACTGAACCACATGATAATTGGTTAGCTAATCTTGAAATAGATTTACCATATTCATTTGGATCTTTAAATGGTTCATCAAAATGATGAGATACAAGTAAAGCGAAATTGGTGTTGTGGCTTCCCATTTCTTTTTTAGAGAAAGCATGTCCATTTGCATTAATAACACCTGAGTTATTTTCAACAACGACATAACCACTTGGATTTGAACAGAATGTTCTAACTAATGTTCCAACGCTTGTGCGATAAATGAATTTACCTTCATATAATGTTTTATTAATTTCTTCCATAACAATGTCGCTTGTTTCGACACGGACACCAATATCAATTTGGTTATTTGTTGTTGGAATTTGATATTTTTCATATAAAGTTGCTAGCCAAGATGAGCCATCTCTTCCGACCGCTAAAACGACATTATCACCAAATATTTCTTCATCATTAACACGAACACCTTTAATTACATCGTTTTCAATAATTAAATCAGTAACTTCGGTTTTAAATCTAAATTCAACTTTATCTTTAATGTCGTCATATATTCTTTGTAAAATGCGAACATTTTCTTCAGTTCCTAAATGACGAACACGGCTTCTTAATAATTTTAAGCCAACAGACATAGCTTTAACTTCAATTTGACGAACTTTTTCATTATATGGATCAGTAATAACAGTT
>JAQYER010000138.1 GCA_028723545.1 Caryophanales bacterium | reverse complement strand
GGCGTATTAGGAAGCCAAATTGCTTTCCAAACAGCTTATTGTGGATTTGATGTTACTATTTGGCTTAGAAGCGAAGGTAGCGTCAAACGTTGTTTACCAAAACTTGAAACATTAAAAGAAAATTATATTGCCGATATTAACAAAATGGCAGAAGGTGGTTCTTTCTGGGCAATTGGTATTGCCGATAGAGAAACATTTAATAAAGATGAATGTTTAAAGAAAGTTAATGATGCCTTTAACAACATCAAATTAGTTGTCGATAAAAAAGAAGCATATAAAGATGCAGACTTAGTCATTGAATCAATGGCGGAAATCGAAGATGAAAAAATCGCATATTACAAAGATTTATGCCAATATCTTCCAGAAAAAACAGTAGTTGTTACTAACTCATCTACTCTTCTTCCATCAACATTTGCTAAATATACAGGTCGTCCTGAAAAATATTTATCACTTCATTTTGCTAACCATATTTGGAGACAAAATACCGCTGAAGTGATGGCTCAACCATTAACTGATTCAAAATATTTTGATGAAATTGTTGAATTTGCGAATGCAATTAGAATGGTCGCCCTTCCAGTGTTAAAAGAAAAGAATGGCTATTTATTAAATTCAATGCTTGTTCCATTTTTATTAAGTGGAATGGATTTAGTAGCGGCAGGTGTTTCTGATCCTCAAAGTGTTGATAAAGCTTGGACATTAGGTACTGGTTCTCCACGTGGCCCATTCCAAATTGTAGATGTTGTTGGATTACAAACGGCTTACAATATCGTCTCTCAATTTTTAAAAGTCCCATCATTATTTAATCCAGTTTTAAAGAAAATGATGATGCCTTATAATTTCAAAGCGATGGCAAAAATGCTTAAAGATAAAATTGATAAAGGTGAGACTGGTATTGCTGCTGGAAAAGGCTTTTACGATTACAAAAAATAATTATTTATTTATGTAAAGAATAAAAGATTGCTGTGTTGTCGCAGCAATCTTTTTTTAATCAATGTTCCTAAATCTAATTTTATTAAAAATTGATTTAATTCCAATTGTAATAACAATACATAACGATAGAAATGGTGTGCCTGGTCCTAACCAAAATAACCAACAAGCACTTCCAAAGGCAAACATTGCTTTAGAGAAATCACTTCCCCAAGTAATAACGCCTAATAAATATGGAAGCCAAACTTCAATTGAAATAACTAAAAAGACGATGAAAAAGATTAAAAATGTTCTCCAATCTTTTATGTTTCTCCAAATCCAAATAAATGGGTAAGTTAAATAAAACCATAATAATTTGAAAAAATGATGAGGAGAATTTTTAATGAAGTTTTTTCTAGTAATTCTTAAAAGATGATATTCATGTTCTTTTCTTTTTGCTTCTTTTAAGATTTTAATTTTCTCTTCTTTGTTCTTTTTGATAATTGTTTCTCTCCTTATTAATATTATAAGACAAATAATATATGTATTAATAAAAAGGATAAATTAATTATTCAACATCAAAAAATAATTCTCGATATGTCGGATAAATTAAATTTTCATGAGATATATATTTTTCAATATCATCATAATATTTTCTTAATTCAACCATTAATGGGACGATATTATCTAATATATATTTCCCTTTTTCCTTGATATCTTCAATTTCATCAACTTTAAACAATTGATGTTCAATGTTGGCGCATAATTCGTTTGATTTAGAAACATATTCAGTTAATTTGTTAATGATTTCTTGATCACAACTCAAATTCGTTTTATTTAAATCATATATTTCTTTTCTTACACATGGAGTGCAATAACTTCTAATCATGTCGATTAAAGTTTTAGCTTCAATTGTTTTCTTAGAAACATAATCTTCATAGAAAATATAACCGCGAGATTGTATTTCTTCTTTAGTGAACACTCCATTAGAGGAAAATAATTCAATTGATTCATCTTTTAAGAAATATTCAATCGCTTCATAAAAAGTTTTAATATTGCTTAAGCCACGTTTTTTAGCTTCTTTAACCCAAGAGGCAGAATATCCATCGCCAGAAAATAATATACGATGATGTTTATTAATTATTTCTGCGCATATTGATAAAGCGTCTTTTCTAATATCTTGACGATATTTATTTTCTAATAATCTAGAAGCAATAATTCTTAATTCATTTGCTAAAATGGTATTAATCGTTAATGTTAAGTTCGACGCATTTGCGGAACTAGCTAACATTCTAAATTCAAATTTATTACCAGTAAACGCGATTGGAGAAGTTCTATTACGATCTGAATTATCGTGAGGTAAATATGATAAAGTTGAAATAGAAAAATCTTTTAAATTGCTTTTACGATAGTTAGTAGGGGAAGAAGAGACAATTGAATCTAAGACTGATTCTATAACATCGCCTAAATAAATAGACACAATAGCAGGAGGAGCTTCATCTGCTCCTAAACGATAATCATTACCTGGATTAGATGAAGTTAATCTTAATAATTCACCGTATTTATCAACCGCTGATATAAGCGCGCATACAAAAATTAAAAACTGAATATTTTCATGAGGATTTTTACCAGGATCAAATAAATTAGTGCCCGTATTAGTAATTAATGAATAATTGTTATGCTTTCCAGAACCATTAATTCCTTTAAATGGTTTTTCTGCTAATAAGCAAACCATATTGTGTTTTAAAGCTACTCTTTTTAATACATCCATAACGATAATATTTTGATCAACCGCGATATTCGCGTCTTTATAAATGCACGCTAATTCGAATTGTCCAGGCGCAACTTCGTTATGTTCACTTTTAGCTTGAATTCCTAATTCCCATAATTGGTTATCGACATCTTTCATAAATGCTTCAACTCTAGTTGGAATATCACCAAAATAATGATCTCTTAATTGTTGAGATTTAGGAGGTATCGCTCCAATCAATGTTGTTCCACTTAATCTAATATCAATACGCTTTTGATAATCGTCTTTATCAATTAAAAAATATTCTTGCTCTAATCCAATGTATGGTTTTACTGATGTGCAAGATTTATCGCCAAATAAATTAACAATTTTAGTTGCTTCACTGCTTAATACATCCATTGATTTTAATAATGGTTCTTTGTGATCTAAAGAATCACCATTATAAGAAACAAATATTGTTGGAATATATAAAATATTATCGCGAATAAAAGCATAGGAAGTAACATCCCAATATGTATAGCCTCTTGCTTCAAATGTCGCTCTTAAACCACCAGAAGGAAAAGAAGAAGCATCTGGCTCACCTTTAATCAAATTTTTACCAGAGAATTTTAAGATTGTTTCTCCATCTTTATTATCAATAAAAGAATCATGTTTATGAGCGGATGAAGAAGTAAGTGGTTGAAACCAGTGAGTAAAATGTGTACAACCATGTTCAATTGCCCATTCTTTCATTGCATGCGCAATTACGTCTGCTGTATCGCGGTCTAATCCATTAATATGATTTCTCGCTAATTCGTATTTAGTAAATATTGGAGATGGTAATTTCTTTTTCATCGTCTCCTTATCAAATACTTTACATCCAAATTCTGTTTGTCCGATTTTCATAATTTTTCGCCCCCAATTAAATAAAATTGTATTTTTTCCGAAATAAAATTAAAAAATGTAAAAAAAGTTTGATTAATTTTTGATAAACCAATAAAAATTTTCAAAGAACATTATATTTTTTTAAATTTAAATAAGATTTTATTCTTTCTTATTTATATTGCAACAAAAAAATAAATAAATTGTAATATACCCCTACCCCGTATATAATACAGCTGAGGTGTAAATATTATGGAATGCTGCAAAAAAACAATTAGAAATAAAGAAGAAAAGAAAAATATAGAAAATCGAATGAATCGCATTATTGGACAAATGGAAGGCATTAAAAGAATGATTAATGATGATCGATATTGTTCTGATGTTTTAATTCAATTATCCGCGATTAATAATTCTATTAAGTCTTTAGCGAGTATTATTTTTGATCAACATCTTCATAGTTGTGTTGTTAATGAAATTAAAAATGATGATTTTTCATCTTTAGATGAATTAACTGAATTATTTAGGAAGTTTTAAATTATGAAACAAATATTTTTAATCAAAGGAATGAGTTGTGCTTCTTGTGCATCTCATATTAATAAAGCTGTTTCTAAAATTAATGGTGTTAACGAAGTAAATGTCAATTTAATCGATAATAAGATGCTAGTTGATTTTGATGAGAAAAAAGTCAAAATCAAAGACATCGTTTTAGCAGTGTCAAATGCTGGATATGAAGCATACACTAAAGATAATAAAAAAGAGAAAAAAGATTATTCATTAATTAAATTAATTATTTCTTTTGTTCTTTTATTTATTTTAATGTATTTCTCAATGGGGAATATGATGTTAGGTTTTCCAACACCAGATTTCTTAGATCATCATAAAAGTCCAATTGGATTTAGTGTTATTCAATTAATTATTGTCACTCCAATAGTTATCTTAAATTTCCATTATTTTATTTCTGGATTTAAAAAATTATTTAAATTCCATCCAAATATGGATTCATTAATCGCGATTGGGGCAACGTTTTCTATATTATATGGAATATATTGTTTAATAATGATTATTCTAGGACATAATGAATATCATGAATATTTATATTTTGAAAGCGCTGGTATGATTCTCACTTTAGTGTCTTTAGGTAAGTATTTGGAAAACATATCTAAAAAGAAAACAACTAAATCAATTAAAGCATTAATGGATTTATCACCAAAGGTTGCAACATTATTAAAAGATGAACAAGAAATAATTGTTCCAATTGAAGAAGTTAAAATTGATGATTTAGTCATTGTTAAAGAAGGAAATATTATTCCAGTCGATGGAACAATTATTAAAGGAAATGGATTAATTGATGAATCAAATATTAGTGGTGAATCAATGCCTGTTTCTAAAAAAGAAAATAATATTACATATGCTTCAACTATTTTAAAAACTGGATATTTAATTATTAAAGTTAATAAAACATATGATAATTCAAATATATCGAACATTATTAAATTAGTGAATGAAGCATCTAATTCAAAAGCTCCAATATCAAAAATTGTCGATAAAATATCACTTGTATTTATTCCAACTATTTTTGTTATTGCTATTTTAACATTTATTATCAATTTAATTATTTCCAAAAATTTTGAATTATCTTTTAATTTTGCAATTACAGTTATCGTTATTTCATGTCCATGCGCGCTTGGATTAGCCACTCCTTTATCAATTATGGTATCGACTGGAAAAGGCGCTCAAATGGGATTATTAATTAAAAATGCTGAAATATTACAAAACGCCCACAATATCAAAACAATTGTTTTAGATAAAACAGGAACTATTACCGAAGGAAAGCCATCAGTTATCGATTTTATTAGTTATGATAAAGGTATCGATTTATTATCTATTGTTTACTCAATTGAATCAAAATCTTCGCATCCGTTATCATATTCAATAATTAATTATGGAAAAATCAATAAAGCAAACAATTACGATGTTAATGATTTTTCAACATTAGATGGAATAGGTATCGTTGGAATAATAAATAATGAAAAATATTTTATTGGCAATAAAAAAATATTTGATTATTTAAATATTGAAGATGATGAAATATTAAATATTGTTAATGATTTTGAAAAAGATGGAAAAACAACATTAATTGTTGTTAATCAAGGGAATATTAAAGGAATAATTACAATTAAAGATCAAATTAAACAATATAGTATTGAAGCAATTAAACAATTTAAAAAACAAAATATCGATGTTGTTTTATTAACTGGTGATAATAAGTTAGTGGCAAATAAAGTTGGAAAAGAAGTTGGAATTGATCAAATTTATAGTGAAGTTCTCCCAATTGAAAAATCCCAAATAATTAA
>JAQYER010000137.1 GCA_028723545.1 Caryophanales bacterium | reverse complement strand
AATTGTGTTGTCGAAAGCAAATAATACACGCTTATCCATAACAACAACGGTAACTGTGTTTGCACCTTCAAAACTTCTAACGATTTCTAATAAATTTTTAGCTTGAATATTGGCAACAAATCTAACTGAAGAATCGACTTGAACTTTCTTTCTTGCTAGACGAGCAGTATCGGTAGCAGTCGCAGTCAAAATTCCATCATGACAATCTAAATTAATTGCGGTTAGTATCGCGTGTTTTGCTGCTGCAGCAAAAGCTGTTTGTTCAACTAAATCAACTAAATCTTGTGTAGGCAATTCAAGTTGTTCTCCGTTTAATGACAAATTAATTTCTGGGAATTCTTTTGCAGATATTGCATTTAATTTAAAATTTGATTTTTCATCTTCAATTTTCAAAATAGAACCATCAATTAATTCGATATTTACATTAGTTCCTTCCATATGTCTAATAACTTCAACAAATAAACGACAATTTGCTAAAGTATCACCATATTTATAATTAGAAATAATTGTGTCATCTCCAATCATATATGGAATAGTAGTTCTAATAGTAAGATGAGAATTAATTCCTGTTAATTCCAATCCTTTATTATTTAATGACATTTTAACATTTGTTAAATGTGGTAAAGCTGATTTTGGATCAACTGCTTTCATTGCAATGTTTAAACCTTTTAATAATTGTTCTCGGTTAATAGTGAATCTCATACTTTTTCTCCTAATTTTATATAAATAAATTTATTTATTTATTATTTAAGTAAATATTTTTATTGAATAATAATAAGTTATGTGAATTGTGTGGATTTTGTGGAAAACTTATTTTCTTTTAATGATTTTACCACAACTAATTGACAATAAATTATATAAAGTTTTATTTTTAATAAAAATATTGTTATTTTAATAATTTTTTAATCTCATTAACTGCTGTTTGTAATGTAACATCAGTTTTTAACTCTTTTTCCACTTTGGTAACTGCGTGCATTACAGTTGAATGATCTTTCCCTCCAAACACTAATCCAATTTGTTTAAATGGGATATCGAGCATATATCGCATTAAATACATTGAGATATGTCTTGGAACAATAATGTTTCCTGTTCTAGAACTGGATGTTAATTGCGATGGTGTTAAATTATAATAATCCGCGACAACACTTAAGATTTTTTGTTGATTTAATTGGGACTTAGTGTTTTTAACATCAATCAAAGATTGAAGTGCTTCCATTGCAATATCCATATCGATATATTTAACTGGCTTATACATTGTCGTGTACCAAACGATTTTATTTAAAGCTTCATCGATATTTCGGATATTTTTAGAAAATTTCTCAGCGATGAATTCAAGAACCTCTGGTTTGATTGAATCAACGTTTAATGGACCGGCGTTAATTTTAGATTTTAAAATCTTGACACATGTTTCAACATCAGGTGATGAAATTGAAATAGTTAATCCTTGTCCGAATCTTGATTTGATTCTTTCGTCAAAATTCTTTAATTCTGATGGATGTTTATCACTAGTGATAACTACTTGTTTGCCATGCATTAACATTGCATTAAAAATAGTGAATAAGAAATATTCAGTTTGGCTTTTTCCACCGATAAATTGGATATCGTCAATTAAAACAACATCAAAAGAACAAATATATTCTTTCAATTTATCTGAACTGGATTCTCCAGTTACAAATTTAATAAATTCAGAAGTGAAATCATCAGAAGTTAAATATAACGCTCTTTTATCTGAATTGTTATGAATATGATTTACAATCGCGTGGAGTAAATGGGTTTTTCCTAATCCAGAATTTGAATAAATAAATAAAGGATTAAAATTCTTTCCTGGATTAGAAGCAATATAAATTGCTGCCTGTTGAGCTTCAATATTACATTTTCCAACAATGAAATTATCAAATGTAAGTGAAGTGTTAACTATTGAATTCTTAAAGAATTCAGTTTTAGGTTGTTCAACTTTAATATCTTTTAATTTTTCAACAACCTTAAAGCTAATTTTAACTTTGCGATTAACGATTTCTCGAGCTGATCCTTCAATTAAATCCGAATATTGATCAGATAATATTTTTGAAGCTAAATTTGAATTAACTCCAACTATCATTTCATCATTGTTATATGAATATAGAAACGAATCTCCAAGAAAGGCGTCAAAAATTTTGTTATCTGGTATTTTTTCTTTTACATTAGAAAGAACTTTTGACCAGATATGACCTAGTTCAGTAACGGTTACTGGCATATTTTTTACCTCTTTCGTTAGATATTATAGATTTATAAAAAAATAAAAGAAATGATTATTTTATCTTTTTTACATTTTTCCACAAAAATTCAAGAAAAAAGAAAGAAAAAATGACTGAATAAACAACAGTTATCCACAAAAATAAAAATATGACCACTTGTGTGTTACTAAGTTGTTAAAATAATAAATTATTAATTGATATAAAATAACAAAAATAATAATATTAAATATATAAAAATATCGATAAATCGATATTTTATTATATAATTACACTCAAGTAATTATTGACATTATTTGATGTGGAAAACTTATTCACAATAATAAACAAATATTTAAAAACCATCAAAAATAAGTGAAAATGTGGAAAACTTTTCCACTTGAATAAAAAATAGTTAAAAAATATTTACAACTCACGCGCATATACACATAATATATATAAAGTCTTTGACTTAAATAATTATTTACAATAAAATACATATCGCGTGTAGAAAACTACAAGGAGACGCATAGTATGAAAAGAACTTATCAACCAAGCAAAAAACACAGACGTAACACACACGGATTCCGTGCTAGAATGGCTTCACACAATGGCCGTAAAGTTTTAGCAGCCAGACGTGCAAAAGGCAGAGCAAAATTAACTGCCTAATTTCTTAATTGCAGCATGAAAGTTGTTAATAGAATCAAAGATAGTCAAGAATTCCAAGATGTTATTAACACTGGAAACAAAATAAAATTCAACTCGATTAGGCTTTTTTATAAGAAAAATCAACTTGGCCGTGCCCGTGTTGGTATATCAATTCCAACCAAAATCGGTCATGCTGTAAAAAGAAACAAAATCCGTAGGCAAATTCGAGCTATCCTACACGAAACTCTCGATTTGAGTCTACCATATGACTTGATTTTTATACCAAAATTAAGTTATCAAACTGAGAATTTTAATGAAACAAAACAAACAATCATTAATCTTCTTGAGAAAGTAGGACAAAATTAGTGAAAAAATCAATTAAAACCGGACTAGGAATCACCGCTTTAGGCATCGGTGTTTTATTAATTTCTTCATGTACTTCAAATTTCTGTTCAAACATTGAAAAAGCAAAAATGATGTATAACATTGACCAAGGTGTCACTGTTTATGTTGATGATAGTCAATTATCTAATTTTTCAAGCGATGAACTTAAGCAATTGGGTTATGAAAAATTACAAGGAAACGACCACATTTACACTTATGTACCTTTAGCTGAAGATGGATCTTATCTTTTAAGCAATCAATTGAATTCTGTTATTTCTACAGTTTCAAGCGCTGGAGGATATGTTCCAAGCACTGAATATTTCCGTGCTTACGATTACAAAGTATTAACTTCAGCATTAGAATTAGCTAACAAATCTATTTCTGATATTACTTCAGCATCTGAAATTTCTTCATTAACTTATAACGTTAACGAAAACAAAATTGAATTAAGAAAAGATGAAGAAAAACCACAATTATCAATTCTTCATAAATATGGATATACAAAATTCTATTCAAATAATGAAGATCAATTATGGGGTAATTATATAAAATGGAATGCTGAAATTGCGTTAGAAAATAATGGCATCAGTGAAGAAATGTGTCCAACTATCGATTTTACAACCCAATACAAAAACACATTAAATAATTCAATTACTAATTATCGTTCATGTATCGCTACTGTGACTGGTGAATACGGTTCATATGGCCAATATGACGAAACAATTAACATTGAAAAGAAAACATGGGGATATGCCTGGAAAGAAGGAGGCTTAATTGAAGGTCTTCTTGTTTATCCAGTTGCCTGGTTAGTTGATAGTTTCACTGAATTATTTGGTGGAGCGCAAGCAAATGGCGTCAATCAATTACTTGCATTAATTATCGTTACATTTATTGTAAGAATATTTATTTTTGCATGTACATTCCCATCAACTATTCAACAACACAAAATGCAAGCTTTACAACCACAACTTGCTAAATTACAAGCTAAATATCCAAATTCCAACACCAACCAAGCTGAAAAGCAACGTTTAGCGCAAGAACAAATGGAATTATATAAGAAAAACGGAGTTAAACCATTTACTCAAATTCTTATTATGATTATTCAATTCCCAGTCTTTATTGGGGTTTGGGGTGCAATGCAAGGTTCATCCGCATTATCTACCGGTACGGTATTAGGATTAAAATTATCTGGTTCAATTTCACAAGCTGTTATGAATATTTCTGGATGGCCTAATAATCCTGGTTGGTGGACCGCAATTGTGTTATTTATATTAATGTCAGTCGCTCAATTCCTTTCAATGAAAGTTCCTCAATGGATTCAAGCAAAGAAAGCGAAAAAGATGACAAAATTAGGCAAAAACCCTGCTCAAGATCAACAAAACAAAACAATGAAAATGGTCAGCTGGGTAATGCTTATTATGATTATTTTCATGGGCTTTACTCTTCCAGCTGCATTAGGAGTATATTGGTTTATTGGAGCGATTATTTCATTAATTCAATCAATTGTTACTCAATCTATCGCGAGTAAACAACAAAGGAGAAAATAATTATGAAAACATATACCGCTAAAACCGTTGAAGACGCAATTAAATTAGCAACAGAAGAATTAGGTATTGAAGAAATTGATCTTGTTTTCCAAATTATTGAAGAAAAAAACGGATTATTTTCTAAAAAAGCAACAATTCAAGTTTATGAATTAAGTGATGCGATTGAATACGCTAATCAATATATTAAAGATGTTATTCAATCATTAGGCATTAGTGATGTGGAAGCTAAATCTTCATTAGAAGATGATGTAATCCGCATTGAAATTAACACTAATCACAATCCAATATTAATTGGTAAAAATGGTGTTACATTACAAGCTTTAAATGAAATTGTTCGTTTAGCAGTATCTTCAAAATTTAAACGCAGATATCGCATTCTTCTCGATGTTGGAGAATATAAAGATAAAAAATATTCTCACATTGCATCAATTGCAAGAAAAGCTGCTAAAGAAGTTCAAAAAACAAAAATTGATGTTACGTTAAACCCAATGCCAAGCGACGAAAGAAGAATTGTTCACAATGCTTTATCTCGCTTCTCACATATTCGCACAGAATCATTTGGCGAAGGACGTAATCGCGCAGTTACAATTAAATATTCGGAAGAAGAATAGAGTCATTTGACTCTATTTTCGTTTAACAAATTATGTTTGAAACTATTGTCGCGTTAGCTACCCCACCACTAAAATCTGCTTTAGCTATCATTCGTTTATCGGGTGATGATTGTTTTGAAATTGTTTCAAAAATATTTACAAAAGATTTAACTAAAATTAATTCTAGAGGTATTCATTTTGGTTATATCGTTGACAATAATAATTATGTTGATCAAGTGGTGCTATTAACATATGTTGCCCCACATTCATTTACTGGTGAAGATAGTGTTGAAATTATTTGCCACGGATCAATGGTTATCGCTAACGAAATTATTAAATTAATTATTTCTAAAGGTGCAAGAATGGCAACTAATGGGGAATTTTCTTCGCGCGCGTATTTAAATAAGAAAATAGATTTAGTTCAAGCTGAAGCTATTAATGATATTATTAACGCTACAACAATTGAAGCAAAAGATTTAGCGATGCATTCTTTAGATGGAGAAACATCAAAAATATTTTTACCAATCAAAACAAAAATAGGTGAATTAATATCACATATCGAAGTTAATATTGATTATCCGGAATATGAAGATATTGAACAAATATCTCGCGAAGAAACAATATCGATTTGTGAATCAATCATTAATGATATAAATAATTTAATTAATGATGGTGAAAAATCCAAAATCGTTCGCGATGGAATTAATGTTGCGATTATCGGAAAACCAAATGTCGGTAAATCATCACTATTAAATGCTCTTTTAAAAGAAGATAAAGCAATTGTTACTAATATTGCTGGAACAACTAGAGATGTTGTTGAAGGTGATTTTAAATTGTGTGGAATTACATTACATTTATTAGATACTGCTGGATATCATGAATCAATAGATGCAATTGAACAAATTGGAATTAATAAAACAATAGACGCTATTAAGAAAGCCGATTTAATTATCTATGTTTTAGATGAAACCGGCATTGATGAACAATTAATTGAAGAAATAAATGATAAACAAATTATTTATGTCCATAATAAAGCTGATTTAATCACAAACAAAATAGATGGTGAATTATATATTTCAGCTTTGAATAATGATTTCCAACCATTATTAGATAAAATCATTGATTTATTAGGCTTGGATAACATTGTTGTTAAACCTTCTTTTTCAAATGTTCGTCAATTAGGAATTTTAAAAAATATTGTTAATTATTTAAAAGCCGCGATTGAAGACGCAAAAAATAATTTACCAATCGATATTGTTTCAGTAAATGTCTTGTTAGCGTACAATAATTCACTTGATTTATTGGGTGAAGGAAATAAAAACGATTTAACTGACGAAATATTTTCTCGTTTTTGTGTAGGAAAATAAACATGATTGATACACATTGCCACATTAATGACGAAGCATTTTCTAATAATCCATTAGAATATATTAATATTGCAAAAGAAAACGGAGTTAATATTCTTTTTGTTATTGGATATGATTTAAATAGTTCAAAAAAAGCAGTTGAAATAGCGAATTTATCCAAAGATGTCTATGCTTTTGTTGGCATTCATCCAAGTGAAATAAAAAAGATGAATGATAATGATTTAGATGAGATTGAATTATTAATCAATAATGAAAAAGTAATTGGTGTTGGTGAAATCGGATTAGATTATTATTGGGATAAAGATGAAGATGTTAAAA
>JAQYER010000136.1 GCA_028723545.1 Caryophanales bacterium | reverse complement strand
ATTATTTGATGCATATGGGTCTTTGTATTTATTTTTAAAGCAAAAATGTCTACCTGAGGCAATCCAGTCAGACATAACTAAACCATCAAATCCCCACTCAATACGTAAAATATCTTCTAATAAAGGTTTTGATTCTGAAGTATGCACGCCATTAATTAAATTATATGAAGTCATAATTGCTTTCGCGTTACCATCTTTAATTGCAATTTCAAATGGCTTTAAATATATTTCTCTTAACGCTCTTTCGGATACATGAGAATTATTATTATTTCGATTTATTTCTTGGTTATTTGCAGCAAAATGCTTAATTGTTACAACCTTATTAGAATTCTCTTGCACACCTTTTGTAATAAATGAAGCAATAACACCTGATAAATAAGGATCTTCGGAATAATATTCAAAATTACGACCACATAAAATATTTCGATGAATATTTATCGCCGGAGCGAGCCATAAATCAACATTAAAATATTCCATCTCACTTTTAATAATTGTTCCTATTTCATAAACATATTGTCTATTAAATGATTGGGCTAATGCCGTTCCAATCGGTATCGCAGTTGTGAATTGATGATGGATTTCTCCCTTTCTTTTTGAGTTATCTGGGGCAATAAAATGTTTAGTAATGGCCTTTAAAGGAAGAAAATCAACCATATGAGTAACAATCGGATCACAAACAATGTCATAAATCCCTTTATTATCAATTCCATATGTTTGTTTTAATCTTAATCCAGCTGGTCCATCCGCTAAAACGAGAGATTTATTTAATTGAGGTATTTTTAATGTTGTTTCCCCCGCTGCTCCCGGCGCGTGTTTAGATGAATCCCCAACAACAGACGCTAATCCTTTTCCAAAATGGCCTAATGTTAAATACATTAATTGTTCATTACTATATGAAAATAAATCGTTATTAATAACGTATTCTTTTTTGTAAATAACATTTTTTGTTTGATAATTATTCAAATCAACATTAAATGTTGGAATATCGATATTTTCATCAATATAACGTTCATTTATATAATCATTAAAATCTGTTTTTCCTAATTTGTTTTCTAATTTTTGAATTATCACATCGTTATTTAATTTTAATTTTAAGACATGAGTTAAATTAAGAGAACTATTACCAACACTTACAACATAATTTCCTTTTTCTAAAACATATGATGATTTTTCTTCATCATAAGAAGGATAAGAAATTAAATCAAAACTAAGATTAATTATTTGTTCTTCGTCAGGTTTTAATAATTTAGTTTTTTCAAATTCAATTAATTGTGAATAAGGTTTATCTAATTTTCCTTTCGGACAATGTAAATATATTTGAATGACTTCTTTTCCGTCAAATTTACCAATGTTAGTTGCCTTAATTTTTAGATTAACTAATGAATTATCAACATCAATATTCAATATTTCAATTTTGAAATTAGTGTATGAAAGCCCATATCCAAATTCAAAATATGGACGAATATTTTTTGATTCAAAATATTTATAACCAACATGGATACCTTCTTTATAATATGTATCGTTTAAATCACCAAATTCATGAATAAAATGATAATCATTAATTTTTGACCAAGTTGTAGATAATTTTCCAGACGGATTAACTTCACCTAATAATATCCGAGGTAAAATATCTCCAGTTACAACACCTAATTGAGAAATATATAAAATATTTTTTACATTAATGACTGGCGATAAATCAATTACACCACCAACATTTAATACAAGCATGAACTTTTTAAATTTTGAATTAAGATAATTAATGTCTTTAATTTCAGTATCGGATAATAAAACATCCCCTTTTACAATTCTTCTATCATTTCCTTCACCTGAATTTCTTGATAAGACATATATTGCAATATCTCCATCATATGAAGATATATCCAAATCATAATCGTGTTCATTTTCAAAAGCACCCATACAATAATACGCTGCTAAAACGGCTTTTTGTCTTGCTTCTTTTTTAATTCTTTTTACATATGATTTACGCCAAGAATCACGGATAATTTGATATTGATCTAACCAAGTTGAAGTAGTAATTTCAAATCCTTTATTAATTAATCCTTGTTCAAAAGTTACAAAACACCTAGATACAACATCTCCAGATCCAGTTCCACCTTTAATAGTGTTTCTCGCTCCATTACCAAATAACGCAACGCGACAAGGCTTATTAATTGGAAAATCATCATTTCTTTTTAAAAATAAAGTTGATTCGTGTGCATTATTTAAACAATATTCAATATGCTTAATTTCATAATCTAACAATTTCATAAAACGTTTTCCTATTTTGTAGTTTTAATAATTTTAACATAGTTATTTATTAAAAATTAATGCAATTTAACTAAATTCGTAAAAGCGAAATAACATTAATGTTCTAACTAATTTTTTTGTAATTAATATTTATGTTACATGTTTCACAAAATGTTATATAATTTATGTAAATATCACAAAATGTGACAAAGGAAACGTTAAATATGGATCGAAAAGAATTTACAAAAAGATGTTTAGCAGAAGCCCTTATTGAATTGTTGAAAGAACATGAATATCATGAAATTTCCATTAATGATATTACTAATAAAAGTGGTTTCTCTAGAATGTCTTATTACCGCAACTTCAAATCTGTCGATGAAATATTAGATTATTTTTTAGATATCAAAACAACTGAACATATTGAAAATACTAATCTTAATTTTGATGAATTACCTTTAGAAGAATATATGATTCGTTTATTTAATTTTCTTGGTTCACCAGCTTGTCGAGAAATATCATCATTATTAATTAAAAGGGGATTATTTGATCACGTTCAAAAACAATTTGATCGTCGTTTTAGAATTTCTTTACCACGTTTAAAATCGTATTATTATTCATTTATTTCAGGTGGAATTTTCAATGCTTACAAATTATGGGTATGCAATGGATATTCAGAAACACCAGAAGAAATTGTTCAATCATTCTTCCAATTTTCTCGCTTTAGTAATTTCAGTTTTCTTGAATAAATATATTTTTATTTATAAAAATGATCGCTTTGTGGCGATTATTTTTTGTTTTTGTAATAAACATTATTTAAGTGATACCCTGTTATACCATCAAGATTAACGTTATTCGCGCTTTCAAATATATGTTTATCGATATCATCTTGATAATAATCTTTTAATAATTCAATTAATTTTTTCGTTTGTTTTCTTTTAGATGAGATTTCATCATTAAATGCTTCTTCAGTGAATTTACATGCACATTGGATAAAATGTAAATTGTTCTCATCTTTATAAGAAATTATGTCTTTTTCTTTGATTAAATATAATGGCCTAATTACTTCCATCCCAATGTTATTTGTGCTTTTTAGTTTTGGAAGCATTGTTTGATATGAACCAGAATTTAACATATTCATTAATATTGTTTCGTTAACATCATCGAAATGATGGCCTAAAGCAATTTTATTGCAGTTTAATGATTTCGCTAAATTGTATAAAGCACCTCGACGCATTTTCGCACATAAAAAACATGGTGATTTATCTTGCATATTCGCTATTTCAAAAATATCCGTATTTTTAATTGTTGCCGGAATTTTTAATAAATTTAAATTATGAATTATCAATTCTAAATTTAATTTATTGTATCCAGGATTCATCACTAAATATTCAACATCAAAATGAATTGGACTATGCTTTTGATAATACATAAATATTTTAGCGAGAATCATCGAATCTTTCCCGCCACTAATGCAAACGCAAATACGATCATTTTCTTGGATTAATTGATATTTATTAATTGCTAAAACAAATTTGTCATATATCGTTTCTTTATATGTTGTTAATAATGATTTTTCATAATTATCAAAATAATTCATAATTATTCTTCCATTAAATCAAAAAAGACAGTCTTAGCAATTAAAAGCCCACAAGAAGATGGCACAAAAGCATTTGAACCAGGAACAATTTTTTTGTTGTTGTTATTATCATTATTAATTATTTTTAATGGCGTTTCCTTTGAATAGCACACTTTTAAATGTTTTATATTAATTTTTCTTAATTTTTGTCTTATCGCTTTGGCAAGTGGATCATATTCAGTTTGGTTAATATCAGAAATAATAAACCCCATTGGATTATTTTTATTTCCTGCTCCCATCGAAGATAATATTTTGATATTTTCATCATGACATTTCTTTATAATAGCAATTTTAGATTTAACAGTGTCAATCGCGTCGACAACATAATCAAATTGAGAAAAGTCAATATCGTTAATGTTGTTTTCATCAACAAACATTTTATATGCACGGACTACACAATTAGGATTAATATCCAAAATTCGTTTTTTTAATACATCGACTTTATATTGTCCAATAGTTGAATAAAGAGCGATAATTTGACGGTTAATATTTGTTATTGAAACAACGTCATTATCAAATATAGAAATATGTCCAATTCCTGAACGAATTAATGATTCAACAACATATCCACCAACACCACCAACACCAAAAATTGCGACATGTTTATTTTTAAGTTTGTCGATGTTTTCTTTACCATATAAAAGAGATGTTCTTTCAAATTGTTCTTCCATAGTGAATATTTTTAAATATTAATTTAATTAAATCAATAAAATAAACAAATAATTATAACTTTAATAATAAACATTAATAATATAAAATAATTCCCGTATGATCTATTCATCTATTTTATATTTAATTTTATTAATTGTGTTTGGCGTATTTTGCCTTTTAAAAAAGAAAACGAACATTAATTTTAAAATTATCTTTTATGTTTTAGAAGGAATATTATTCACATCAATGTTTGTTAAATGCTTCATGCATGACTCTTTTATATATGTGATTAATGATGGTGAATTATATGGCGTTTATTCTAATAACACCGATATTAAAGAATCATTTATTCGTTGGGTAATGATGTTTTCACAAATCATCTTCTTAAATCTTGCGATTAACAATAACAAATTTAATAAAATTTTAAGTGCTTATATTTGTTTACCTCTTGTATTTATATCATCATTATTTTTTGATAATTCACTTTCTTATTTTTTAAATTATGAACACGTTTTAGCGTTCCGTTTTCCAAATGTTTTAACAATCATTATTTTATATTTAGAAATGTTATCATCTTTATTAATACCTATAACTTTATTATTTTATAATAAAGATGAACTTAAAATTGAACAAAAACACGATTATGCAGTTTTAGTTAAATTGGGCATATTCTCTTTATTGACATGTATCCCATTTTTATTTTACCCATCACTTTTTGGTCAAAGCGAAATTCAAATCAAATTTATGAACACTACCCATATTATGTGGATTGTTTCAATCGCCTTAATATATTGCTTATTTTATTTTTGTTTCCAAAATGAAGATATTTCAATTCGCGAATCAATTTTAACAGTCTTAATTTTATATTTATTTTTCCATTTCAATTCATGCTTTAAAGTTGGTTTAACTTTATGGAGATTACCTTTCCAATTATGTAATTTAGCGTCTTATTTATTTGTTATTATCATGGTTTGCAAAAAACAATCTTTATTTAATTTTCTGTTTGTCGCTAACCCTGTTGGAGCGTTAATCGCTATTATAACTTTGTCTGAAACCGGACCAATTTTTAAATATTGGATTATTCATTATTTAATCGAACATTTATGGGTATTTATTATTCCATTATTATTTATTTCATTTAAAATATTTAAAATTCCAAATATCAAACAATTGACCAAATCTTATTTTATTTGGTTTAGCATTTATTATTTTTCAATGCTTTTCTTAAATGTATTTATTAATGGTGTTTTAGTGCCTAATTTTGGTTCCACTATCATTAATAGTGTTAATTATTTCTATTTATTAGACTGTCCAGTAAAAGATGTATTACCATTTTATAAAGATTTAATGATTGGCCATATTAAAATATTTAATGTTGATTTATACATTGTTTATTTATTGTTTATATATGTTGTATTTACCGCATTATGCTACTTATTATATTTCATTCAAGTATTGTTCTTTAAATTAGCAATTTATTTAAAAAATCAATCAGCAAAAATATTGTTTCATAAACAACATTAGTATTTGACCAATAAATTAATATTAAATCGTTGTTTAAATTTATTTTTAATATTTATATATATTCATTTTTATTAAAGACTTTATAAGAATGTTGTTTCTCCAACTCAATTGTGCGGCCAGTGGTCGCACTTTTTGATTGTCTTTATAAGTTCTTTTTTTAGTGTAATTATTATTTAAACAAAGTCGAAGATAGAATCATTTCTCCTTCATTGTTTTTATTCTTCTTAAATCAATAAATATTAATCCAACTCAATTGTGCAGACAGTGTTCGCACTTTTTGATTGTCCTTATAATTTTCATAAAATTGTATCAATTGATACAATCCTCTTTTACTGAGCCCTTTAAGAGTTGATATATTTCTTTAACCTTGATTGTGATATTTGAAATAACACCATCTCAATATTCATCAGTTGATAGTTTTCAAATAAATGTTGTCCAATCTCATAATGCATCGCAGCTAATTCTTATTTATTTTTTCCTCCACTTTTTCAAATTTGTCAATTCCAGGAATAAGGGAACATCCACCCCAACTTCCATGAATTTTACCGATGTCATCAATATGTTCAACAACACCTTCTTTTCCACTATATTGTGGTTCGCCTACCATCAAGATGATTTTAATTTTGTCGCCAACTTTTACCATAAATAAAAATCTCCTTTCGCTAAATTGACATTATGTGCCTTCAAAAGGAGATAAATAAAGCCATCACCATAATGAAAACACCTTTTGGTAGTTATCGAGCAAATCAATTAACTACCGGTGTTACATCATCTTTGTGATGGCCACATGCTCAATTATTAAATAATAATCGTAGGGAGCGTGATGATATTTATACTTCTAAGACCGTGTCCTAATGGTCGCCAATTATCTTAGAAAAATATATCATTCTGGGCAATACTTTCCCTATTACCACACCCTAACACATAGTGTGATAGTCCATCATATCCATTTACCACTTATTTCCAATACAAGACGCTGGATACTCAGCCCGCCCGTGGTCTAAATATTTGAACAATTGTATTATAGCAAAATTGATTTTTAATTTAAATTATGATTATATAGTAATAGAATTCACCCGTGGCAGCTAATGACTACCGCCTAGTGGGAATTCTTTTTATTTATTATTTTATATTTGATGTTTGTATTATTTCTATAATGCCATTTAATCTTTTTGACAATTTATTTTATATAAATTGAATATAAGATATTTCAAGAAATTCGGAAACTTTTTGTTATTTTACTCGGAAACTTTTTGATATTTTACTTGGAAACTTTTTAAATTATTAAAAAATGTAATTTTTGCCAATTAAGGGAAATATATTTCACCAATATTAGTTAATCTTATTCCACAGAATTGATAGTTCTTATAATGATAATAGCGCCTGGAAACCATTCTTCTTTTTCTTTGCTTTAAAAATAGAGAACAACTGATTGTCGTCTTCTGCAAATAATTCTTTGTAATCTTCTCCCAACAATGGAAAGTTCATTAGTATGCCTTCACTTAAACGCTTATGTTTTTTTGAATCTTCTATCACAAATTATCTTCATTTAAATACTCATTTCTATATTTGTTTGCATTTTCAAGAAAATGATATTTATCATTTATAACGAGAATCCAAGATAAATATTTCTGTGCTCTATTGTATTTGTCTTCATTTAAGTTAATTAAATCGATAACGCGAAGATTGTCTTGTAAATCCATCATTTTAACAATTGCAGAAATAGGATTTTTAAGGCAAATATGAATATATTCTCCATAATCCATTGATTTGTCGTGAGTAATTTTTTTCAAGGCATCTTCGATATATAAATCAAAATATTTCTCAAAGCCGCATTCAGTATAAATTTCTCTTAATTCCTCAATTGTAAAATCGGTATCTTCGATAACATCATGGAGCAAACAAACTTCTTGAACACCATCATAAGGGATCGAATTGTCAGCCATCATATCTTTATCGATGCAAAAGTAATCATTAGGTTTAATTCCAACTAGTTTTCTATAGTTTTCTAAAACTCTTGATGGGTGTTCAGCGTAGTCTTCCCCATTTTCTCTTTTTTGATTTCTATGGGCATATTCCATAATTTCCATTGCTAAATAAACAGAGCTTGAATCCCATTCCAAAAGAGTTTCTTCATCCGCTCCTTTGTCAATTAGGTATTCGTGAATTTTAATT
>JAQYER010000135.1 GCA_028723545.1 Caryophanales bacterium | reverse complement strand
TTCATCTTCATCATTAATACGATATTTTGAATATATATTTGTTTCAGTCGTTGGAGAAATTAAATGTTCGATAGATTCTTCATTATTTTCAATAATTTCATTTTGTTTATGTTCTTCTTTTTGAACTTTCTTTTCTTTTTTTGTAAATAATTTTTTGATTAAACGATTAATTAATAATAAAAATCCAACAACAATTAATAATGAAGCAATAATGATTGAAAGAATTGGTTTACTATTCGCGATAGAATTAAATAATCCTAAAAAGACAAAAAAGAAAAATCCACCACCTAAAGAAGTTGATGTTACCCCGCCTTCAATCATCGCTCCACTAATTTCATATAACGATGCATCTTTTGTATTAAATGCTTTGGCAAAAACAACTTTGAATACCTCGATTGCGTTATTCCAATCTAAAGTAGCGTCTTTTTTCTTTACAATTAAAATAGCATCATCAACTGGCTTTAAAATTTCAAGTGGTAATGTTGCGTAATGAGAAGTTAATAAAGCAATACCAAAAATAATAAAAACTAATCCCGCTAACGAAAGACCAACTTTGAATTTTTGTAAATACTTTTTAAAACAAATATAAATTCCTAATATAAATAAATAAGGAACTAAAACCCAAAAGCCAATAAAACCAACAACGAAAGCAATTCCTTTGGCAATAAAATTTAAAAATTGAGCAAAATTAGAAAGCAAAATCAAAACGGATATTAACATGAATTTAATACCAACAACCACGTTAATCGCGTCATTCGACATTTTGATTTTCTTTTTTTCCATAATTAATTAATTTCAAATAATGATATAAGGATAATTGGAGTGCGGTTTGTTGTTCTTCGAATATATCGATAAATCACATCATAGGTAATTGATTTTAATGACTCAATATCACAATTATTTTTATTTACGATTTCGTCATTTAAAGTCATAGTAAATAATCTTGTTAAATCTTTATTTATTTGTTCAAATTCGTTTTCATAAATCAAACCTTTAGATTTAATATTTGGACCATAACTAATTTTTTTATTAACAAATGATATTCCGGCCGCTAATGAAATAACTCCTTGTTCAGAAAGTTGGGATCTTTCTTGCATAACTTGATTGTTACCTTTTCCTAAACCAATTCCATCAACATATAAATCACCCGCTACAACACTATCTTTAGATAATTTAGCAATTCCATCTTTAATATCAATAACACCACCATTATCAATAACAAAAACATTAGAATAATTTAAACCAATATTCATATTGACTGCCATTTTAGCGTTCGTAATCAATTTTGAATATAGCCCATTTACTGGTAAATAATATTTAGGTTTAGTGAAATTAAGGAGATTTTTTAAATCCTCTTGAGATGGATGCATACGGCAGAATGAATTTTTAGAAAAATAAACAACTTTGTTAACATTTGCTTTATATAATTCATCTAATGATTCAGTATAAGCAATTTCAGTTTCGCTATCTGGCCGAGATCCATAAATAAATGTATCATTCGAATTTAAAACAAATCTTTTATCGTCGTTTTGTCCATTAGCCAATAAACAAATAGAATTGAATAAACGAGTAAAAAATCCAGTTATAAGCACTAAAACGTCACAAGCAGGATAACGATTAATATCATCGCGATGACCAAGTATTTTTTCTGGGATAGTTACATTCAAAGATTTAGTAATACCAAAACAAATATTTTTGGTTTCATCATTGTAAGTAATGATTTTTTTATTGTATTTAATTGCTAATAAGACAAATTTATAAATTGTATAAATATCAGGTGCTAAAACAGCAGCGAAAATTCTTCCTTTTGATTTCCTAAAATAAGGTTCAGCTAAAGGAGTAATATCGTGTGTTGGAGCGGTATAACCTAATCGATCTGAATAACAAGAATCGCTTAATAACATTAAAGTTGGTCGTTTCGCTAAAATATTGACCAAAGATGTTCTATCGTAAGAAAAAGCATCTTCATATGAATTTAAAATGACAAATGAACCGCTATAAATGATATTTCCATAATCAGTTGCAACGGCAAATCCTAATGCGCCTGGAATGTTATGAGAGACAGCAAAAAATGAAACTTCATGTTGTGATATCATCTTATGGTCGCCACTTTTAACAATTTGGAAATTAATTTTAAAATCCAAATGGTTATGTTCCATAAAACTTTCAATCATAAATTTTGTAACTGAAGTACAAAATACTGGTGCGGGGACTTTACGATAAAAATATGGTAACGCACCTAAAACTTGGTCATGTCCATGAGAAATAAGATAACCTCTAACACGATCTTTATTCTCAATTAAATAGTCAAATCGGGCAATTAAATAATCGATTCCAGGAGTTAATTTATCTGGTAATTTAACTCCAGCATCAAAAACATAAATGTCATCTTCAATTTCAATAACATAACATGCTTTTCCGAATTCATCTAATCCGCCTAGGGCAATAATTTTAATATTACGGTCCATATATAAATTTCCTAATTAAATAGGAATCTCCTTATTATTTTACATCAATATTTTTTGTGGCAATAATATCAGTATTATCACCATCAACATTTTCAATTAATATATCACCTATTTTAATAGGTGCATAAACTAGTTTTGAATTAATTTTATCCATTATTTCAAACATCAAATCTTTTTTAATTGGTTTAGATGTCTTAACTGGCACTCTAACTTCATTTGAATTTAAAACTTTCATTGTTGAAGTTACAATGCGTGTTGGATTAGTAATTTCACTAATCGCATAATTTTTACCACGAGGACAAAAATTACCAGTTACAACATTATTATCATCAATATTTAATTGACATCCGCGAGGGCAAACAATACATGTTAATTGTTTCATTATTTTTTCTCCTCGATTTTAATTACTAATTGTCCGTTATTATTTTTAAATAATGATTTGGAAATATTAATCATTTCCATTTCTGAAGGTATAATAGCGGTTTTATATATTTTTTTAATTATTTCACCATTAAATATAAATAAAATATTTATATCTTTATATGGTTTATTTACTCTAAATTTAAATGTGACTATATCATCTACTTCATCAATATATAATTTTTGAGGGATAACATAATTTATTCCAAAAGAAGGAATTATATCGATTTTGTTATTTGAATTGTTTAATTGCCCATTTAAATATTTTATTGCGCCAACAGCAGCTTCTTTCGCTTCTGCAACAACATAATCAACAACATCATGAACATGCAAAGCATTACCGGCAGAAAAAATACCAGGAATATCAGTTTCCATTGCTTGGTTAATGTTCGCTCCTTTAGTTTTTGAAAAAGTCATTCCAGTTTTTGATAATAAAGCAGTATATGGAATTAAACCAATTGATAATAACAATGTATCACATTCAAATTCAATTTCAGTTCCAGGAATAAAGTTAAATTTTTCATCAACTTTCGCTAAAACGATTTTTTCAACATGAGATTTTCCAATTATTTGTTTAACAGTGTGAGATAAATATAAAGGAATATTTAAATCTAATAAACATTGTTGAATATTTCTATTTAATCCAGCTGAATATGGATTAATTTCGGCAACACCGATGACTTTTGCGCCTTCAAGAGTCATTCTTCTCGCCATGATTAATCCAATATCACCACTACCAAGAATAAATACTTTTTTACCAACTAAGTAGCCATAATTATTTAAATATAATTGGGCTTGTCCAGCTGTTAATATGCCACTAGGACGATCGCCTGGAATTTGTATTGCTCCAGCATTTCTTTCGTAACATCCAGTTGTAAATATAATCGCTTTCGCCTGGATATCCACTATTCCTTCTTGTTCATTAGAATATGTAATAATTTTATCTTCGCTAATATTGATAACGGTTGAATTTAATTTATATTCGATATTATATTGTTTAACTTTATCAGAAAAACGAGTCATAAATTCTGGACCAGTTAATTCACTTTTAAATTCATGAATACCGAATCCATTATGAATACATTGATTTAAAATACCGCCTAAATAATTATTTTTTTCTAAAATTAAAATATCTCTTTCGCCTAATTCATATGCTTTACAACCAGCAGCCATACCAGCTGAACCACCGCCAACGATGACTAAATTACAATTTCTCATTTATTTAGCCTCCTTTTTGGTTTCTTCTTTAACGATATTTGAAAAATCTTTGTCATAAAGAATATCAGTTAATGGTTTATTAAAATGTTTTGCTAAGATAGATAATACTAAAGGTTGACAAAATCCACCTTGACATTTACCAAATCCAGCGCGTGTACGCTTTTTCAAAGCTTTGACTGAATTTAAAGGAACACTTCGAGATAATTCATCTTCGATTTCACCAAGAGTTACTTTTTCACAATTACAAATGATTTTGCCATATGATGGATTATTTTTAATCAATTCATTAGCGGATATTTTATCCATTTTCGATGGACTTAGTCTCTTTTTAATTGTTTTTGAAGTATTCTCATTAATTTCAAGATGAATTATTTTAGATAAAAATTCATCAACAACATATTTAGCGATGGCTGGAGATGAAGCTAATCCAGGAGATTCAATGCCAATAGCATTAATGAAATGATTATTATTTTTAGCAAAGCCAATTATAAAATCATGTGTTGAAGGAGTAGCTCTTAATCCAGCAAATGTTCTAATACATTGATCAAATGGAATATTTTTCACCATTAATTTAGCTTGTGATTTAACATTATCTAAAGTTGGTTTATCAGTCGATAAATCATCTTTTTCATTAACCCATTCAGATGATGGACCAACAAGAAAATTATTAGATGTAGTTGGTGAAACTAATACCCCTTTTCCTTTACTAGAAGGAAGAGGGAAAATTGTATGATTAACAAAATTATATGGTAATTGGGCTAAAACAAAATATTCGCCTTTACGAGGATTAATTGAATAATCAATTGGTTCAATTAATGAATGAATCTTATCTCCAAATAATCCAGCACAATTTATAATAATTTTTGTTTGATATGTTTTTTTATTAGTGATGACATCGAAATAATTATCATTTTGAATAATGTTTATAACTTCTTCACCTAACGATAATTTTACACCATTATTAATCGCATTTTCTAAAGCGTGAACAGTGAGTGTAAAAGGATTGATTATACCTGCTGTTGTGGCAAATAATGATCCTTTTACATCATCACTTAAACATGGCTCTAATTCTTTTGTTTGTTTAGCGTCTAATAATTTGACGTCAACACCATTTATTTTTGAACGTTTTTCAAGGTCTTGTAAAATTTGTAATTGATGTTCTTCTAATGCGACTGTTAAAGATCCAATTCTTTTAAAAGTTACATCAAGGTCAGATGCAATTTCATCGAACATTGAATTGCCTAAAACATTTAATTTTGCTTTTAAAGTATTAGGCTCAGGATCATATCCACTATGAACAATCGCTGAATTTGCCATTGAAGTGACGTTTCCAACATCATTTTCTTTTTCAATAACAATTGTATTTAATTTGTAAAATGATATTTCACGAGCAATCATTGCCCCGATAACACCACCACCAATAATAAGAACATCAAACATATAAATTAACGGCCTTTTTTATCAAAATGTTTTTTAGTTGCTGGTTTTTCAACATAACCAGCAGGTTTTTCAATTAAATTACGACGTGATACTTTAACTTTTCCTTTGTCATCAATTTCAATGACTTGAACTTTTAAAATATCACCAACTTTAGTTATATCTTGAGCGCGAGCAACATAACCCCAATCTAATTGTGATACATGGCATAATCCTTCGACATTGCCAAATAATTTAACAAATGCACCATAATCTTCAACACGAGTTACTTCGCCTTCATAAACTTCGCCAACTTTAGCAACGCGGACGATATCTTCAATCATCTTCATAGCTTTGTTAATCATTTCTCTAGACATATGGTAAATGACAACATGTCCATCGTCATCAATATCAATTTTGACATTGTCACATTGAGCAATAATGTCGTTAATGACTTTACCACCTGCTCCAATGACATCACGGATTTTATCGACATCAATTGTCATTTTTGCAAGTTTTGGAGCGTATAAGCCAACATCAGGACGTGGTTCAGCAATGGCTTGTTCCATAACTTCTCTAATTTGAGCGCGAGCTACATGAGCTTGATCAAGTGCTTCTTTTAAGACATCGCGAGTGACACCGGCAATTTTAATATCCATTTGAAGTGCAGTAATACCTTTGGCAGTACCCGCGACTTTAAAGTCCATATCTCCGAAGTGATCTTCAAGACCTTGAATATCTGTAAGAATTGTATAATGGTTAGTTTCTTTATCTGGTGAACGAGTTGGATCATCAGTAATTAATCCCATTGCAATACCAGATACAACACCTTTAATTGGGACACCAGCTGCCATTAAAGACATACATCCAGCACATATAGAAGCTTGTGATGAAGAACCATTTGATTCAACAACTTCAGAAACTGTACGAATGGTATATGGGAATTCTTCTTCAGATGGAATTACATAAGATAATGCTCTTTCACCTAAGGCACCATGACCAACTTCACGACGACCTAAAACACCGATTTTTCCTGTTCCACCAACACACCATTGTGGGAAATTATAATGGTGCATAAATCTTTTGTGATCTTCAGGTGTTAAATCATCTAATAATTGTTCGTCAGATAATGCACCTAATGTAGTAACAGAAATGACTTGTGTTTGACCACGAGTAAACATTGCAGAACCATGAACTCTAGGTAATAAATCAATTTGAGCATCTAATGGACGAATTTCATCAACTTTACGTCCGTCTGGTCTAATTTTATCTTCAATAATTAAACGGCGAACTTCATCATGATAAATATCTTCTTGAATTTCATGAACTTGTTGAACAGTTTTATTTTTTTCAAGTTCAGTTGCGTATTCTTTTGCAGCATATTCAGCTTCAGTTTCTTGTTCGATTTGATCGATTGTGTTTTGTCTTTCTAATTTATCAAAAATTGAAACGGCTTTACGTAATCTTTCATCGACTTTAGAAACAACTTCATCACGTAATTCTTGTGGAATTGTTTTTAATTGAACTTCACGTTTTGGTAAGCCGATTGCAGCAATAATTTCTTTTTCAAAACGACATAATTTTTTAACATATTCAAAGCCAAACATTAATGCATCAAGCATTTCTTCTTCACTAACTTCGGCTGCACCGGCTTCAACCATGTTAATTGCGTCTTCAGTACCGGCGACACATAAATCAATATCAGATACTTTTCTTTGTTCGACAGTTGGGTTAATGACTAATTGACCATCAACACGACCAACATAGACACCCGCAATAGGACCATTGAATGGAATATCAGAAATAGAAACAGCAAGTGAAGAAGCAAGCATTGCGGTAATTTCTGGTTGATTATCTAAATCAACAGATAATACTTGGCTTACAACTTGGACTTCATTACGGAATCCATCTGGGAAAAGTGGTCTCATAGAACGGTCAGTAATACGAGATGCAAGAATAGCGTGTGAGCTTGGACGTGATTCTCTTCTTTGGAATGAACCTGGAATTCTTCCAGCTGCATACATTCTTTCTTGGTATTCAACAGTTAATGGGAAAAAGTCCCAATCAACAGTTTTTGGAGACATACAGACGTTTGATAAAACAACTGTATCCCCGTAGCGGACTAAAACCGCTGCCGCAGTTTGTTTAGCAATTTCTCCTGCTTCAACAACAATCTTACGGCCATCGAAATCTAATTCGAATGTGTGTTTCATAATATTTGTTTTCTCCTAATAAAAATAACTAATCATATTTTATCAATAATAGTTTTATTTTTAAATAAAAAAGACAAGAAATTATCTTCTTGCCTAATTTCATCTTTATTTGACGATTTTTCTTCAGTTTTTAATAAAAAAGAGCAACCTAAGCTGCTCAATTTTTACACAATTATTTACGAATACCAAGTTCGGCTAATAATTTGATGTAACCATCACGATCTGTACGATTTAAATAATCGAGAAGACCACGACGTTGTCCGATCAATTTGAATAAACCACGTTGACCAGATGCATCTTTCTTATTGGCTTTGAGGTGCTTTGTGAGTTCGTTAATTTGGGCTGTTAATAAAGCGATTTGAACTTGGATAGAACCAGTATCTTTTTCGTTTTTACCAAATTGTTTAACGATTTCAGCACGTCTTTCTTTAGATAATGCCATTTTGTTTTCCTCCTTTAATTAATACTTGGCTAATTCCATGAATATCGTTGGAGATTCGATAATCTTAGAAATAGCTGCGATTTATATTTTATATAATTTTAATCATGTTGCAAGAAAAATTTAAATAATATCAACATCAACAGTCATTAAGTCTTCTTGAATTTGTTTTTTTAATTCATCAACGTTATTAAATTTCTTTTCTTCTCGAACAAAATCGACGAAAACTAAATATATAATCATTCCATATGTTATTTGAGTGAAGTTCGGAATATGGACTTCAATCAATGGCTTATCGAGTGATCCAACAGTTGGATGAACTCCAACATTAACAATTGCCACATGAGGCACTCCACGGACATAGGCAACACATTTATATACTCCAAATTTTGGGATTACATAATTTGCGTTCAAATCTAAATTCGCAGTAGGAAATCCGATTTTCGCTCCTCGACCATAACCATGTTTAATATTTCCCACTACTTCATATGGATGGCCTAATAATTTATTCGCGGTTTTAATATCGCCTTGTTTAATATATTTAATTATTGTTTGAGTTGAGACTTTTTCGTTATCAATTTTAATTAATTCAAAAGATGAGACATTAAAATATTGCTTTAACAATGAAATATTGCCTAAAGCTTTTTTACCGAATGTATAATCTTCACCACAATACACTTCTTTAACACCTAATGGGATTAAAATTTTATTAATAAATTCAAGAGGTGAATAATTTAAAAAATCTTTATCGATTTCTAAAACGATTACATAGTCTAATTGATAATGATTTAGTAAACGAATTTTATCATCGACAGAAGTTATAATCTCATTTGATTTTCCATTATTAATGAAATCTGAAACTGGACGATCAAAAGTCAATAATCCTAATGGATTAGAAGTAAGAATAGATGCGTTAAGAATTAATTCTTCATGGCCTAAATGCACTCCATCAAAATAACCTAAACAAATCGATAATTTAGGTTCAATTAATTGGATTTTATCGTATTTTAATTTAATTATTTTCATTTAAGACCTCTTATACATTTATAAATTCCATCGCTTTCAAATCCATAAATAGCAATTGGACCGTCGTTATTATATATCAAAAGATAATCATCTTTGTAATTTAAAAATAATTTTCCTCCGTTAAGAGCGATTTTTTCCATCGAACCATAAACTTTAAATTTATTCATAAACGATAATATTTCATCAATTGACTTAACATCATCTTCACAAATGTCTTCTACTCTTTTCGCATCATTTAAGCTAAATTGATCAATATTTGTTCTTATTAATTTTGTTAAATGACCAATCGTGTTTAATTTATGAGCAATATCATTTCCTAATGTACGAATATATGTTCCTTTCGATACTGTTGCATCGAAAACGATTTCATCTTTGGTAAATGATATTAATTTAATTGAATATATATTTATTTTTCGAGGAGCTCGTTCAATTTCGATACCTCGTCTAGCTAAATCATAAAGATGTTTTCCATTAATTTTTATCGATGAATACATTGGAGGAATTTGTTCTTTTTCACCTAAAAATGATTTTAAAACATCTTCAATTTGCTCTTTTGTGATTACAGGAACTTTTTCTTCTAATATTATATTTCCATCTTTATCTAATGTATCAGTCAAGATTCCTAATTTTAATGTAGCAACATAAGTTTTTCTTTCATCTTTTAAAAACGGAATAATTTTTGTTCCAGAATTAATAAAGACAATTAAAAGCCCTTCGGCAAATGGATCTAATGTTCCTAAATGACCAACTTTTTTTGTGTGAAATTTTTTAGATATTTGGACATCGATTTGCCTAGATGTGCATCCTTCATTTTTATTTATTAATAAAGCACCTTGAATCATAATTTAACCTTGACATGTATATTATAATGATAAAAAGGAGGAACAAGAAACAATATTATGAATTTAATTAATATTAAAGACGATTTATTCATTAAAAAATGTTCAACATATGTCGATGGAAAATTAGAAATCGAATTAAGAACAAAAATCTTTGTTGAAGAACAAGGTTTTGCTATTTCTGCTGAATTTGACGATGAAGAAAAAGAATCAATTGGCTATTTAATATATCAAAATGATCAACTTATTGGTGTGTTTTCATATATTTTCCGAAAACCAAACGAAGTGTTTTATCGCCGATTATGTTTATTAAAGCCATATCGAAGACTCGGATATGGAAAACTTATTTTTTCATATTTTGAGAACTTATTTCTAAGTCAAGTTCGTCCTTTAAGGATTTATTTCCATGGTGAAAAATATTTAAAAGAATATTGGATCAAACTTGGATACACTATTTTGCATGATGTATCCGAGGGAGAAAGTTCACCACCACTTCTTTTAGTGGAGAAGATAATAAAATAATGGCCAAAGGCCATTATTTTTTCTTTGAATTCTCAATATCGATTCTTTCTTTTTCTAATATTTGTTCTAAATGATGCGCTTTTTCAAATGTATCATCGAGATAAAAACTAATTTCAGGTGTTTTTCGAATATCAATTTTTTTTGCTAAAGAAGAACGAATAAATCCTCTACAACGATTTAATTCTTCTAAATTATTTTTCGGATTTTTAGCTCCTAAAAAAGTAACATATACTTTCGCATAGCTAAAATCAGTTGATACTTTAACTTCTGAAACCGTGCAAAAACCGATATTTTTATTTTTTAATTCAAATTGAATAATTTCAGAAATATTTTTTCCAATAATAGATTGGATTCTTTGAATACGATCCGCCATTAATCTTTATCCACCATTTCATAACTTTCGACAATGTCGAATTCTTTTAAGTCGTTATAATTTTCAATTGTGAGACCACATTCAAAGCCTTCTTTAACTTCTTTAACGTCATCTTTAAAACGACGTAAAGAACCTAATTTTCCTTCATAAACAACAATACCATTTCTCAATAATCGAATTAAAGAATTGGATTTAATTAATCCAGATGTAACATAACATCCCGCAATTGTGCCAACTTTAGATACTTTAATTAAAGAACGAACTTCAGCTTGTCCTAAAACTTTTTCAACTTGCTCTTTCTTTAACATTCCTTTCATCGCATCTTGCATTTCATTTAATAAATCATAGATGATACGGTGTAATCTAATTTCAACTTTTTCTTCTTCAGCTTTTTGTTGAATTAATGATGAAGGACGGACATTAAATCCATAAATAACGGCATGAGAAGCACTCGCTAACATAATATCGCTTTCAGTAATCGCACCAGAAGTGCAATGGATAACATGAATGCGAATCTTATCAGTAGAAAGTTTATCTAATGAAGATTTAATGGCTTCGGCAGAACCATTTGTATCAGCTTTAACAATAATGTTAATATCTTGGATTTCTCCTTCTTGAGCGCGATTATATAAATCTTCAAGCGACATAGCGGAAGTGCCTTGTCGTTTAGTTTCTTCTTTCGCTAATTTACGTTTTAAAGCGATTTCACGAGCTTGTTTATCAGTTGGAAACGCCATAAATTTATCACCAGCATTAGGAACTTCAGAAAGACCAATTACTGAAACAGGAGTAGAAGGACCAGCTTGCTTTAATGTTTTCTTAAATTCGTTAGTCATTCTTCTAATTTTTCCATAAGCTGTACCAACAACAACATAGTCTTGGAAAGATAAAGTACCATTTTGAACTAATAATGTTGCTTTAGGACCTTCACCTTTGTCAAGATTAGCTTCAATAACTGTTCCGATCGCATATCGATTTGGATTAGCTTTTAATTCTTGCATTTCCGCGACTAAAACAATCGCTTCGAGTAAAGAATCGATACCAATTTTCTTTTTTGCTGAAATGTTGCAGAAAATATTACTTCCACCCCATTCTTCAGGAACAATATCATATTGCATAAGTTCATTACGAATCTTATCTGGGTTTGCACCATCTTTATCAATTTTATTAACCGCAACGATAATTGGAACATTAGCTGCTTGAGCGTGGTGAATTGCTTCAATTGTTTGAGGCATAACACCATCATCAGCCGCGACCACTAATACAACAATATCAGTAACAGCCGCTCCACGAGAACGCATAGCGGTAAATGCTTCATGTCCAGGAGTATCTAAGAATGTAATTTTTTGACCATTAATTTCTTTTTGATATGCACCAATGGCTTGTGAAATACCACCAACTTCAGCGTCAACTAAATGAGATGATCTAATCGCATCGATTAAAGTTGTTTTACCATGGTCAACGTGTCCCATAACAGTTACTACTGGGGCGCGTAATTTTAAATCTTCTGGTTTGTCGACAATATCAAGCTCTTCAAAATTTTCCTCAGATACAATTTTTTCTTTTTTGAAATCATATCCAAAATTTAAACAAACCATTCCAATTGATTCATCATCAAGAGTTTGGTTAATAGTAACCATTTTCTTTTGTAAAAAAAGAAATTTAATAATATCAGAAGGAGTAATATTTAATTGCTTAGCAAGTTCAGATACAGACATCGCACGATTATAAACAAACACCCCGTTATTAACTTTATTTTGGTTTTTAGAATTTCTTCCACCATTAGGTATATTGCTTCGGCGTTTATCGTAAGAATTTTTATTATTCATCACTATGACCTCCTTTTTCTAAAATGTTTGATAATTGAATATAAATATCATCATTTAATTTTTGATGCATTAATTTATCTAAAATTCGATGCTTAATAACTCTATTAATAACATCTTTATCTTTAGATATATAATATCCACGACCATTTAAATTTTGATTTATATCAATTAATATTTCATTATTTTGATTTTTAACAATTCGAAGAAGACTTCCCTTAGGGAATTTGTTTCTAGTAACAAAACATGTTCTTAATGGAGTCTTCTTCATAAATATTTAAATTAATCTTCTTTGTAATAATCTTCGTAATCTTCGTAATCGATATCATCTTCATAATCGTCGAATTCGTCATAATTATCATCATCAAATTCGGCTTTTTCTTCTTCAGTATAAATATCGAGACGTTGTTGATTAACTTTAGATTCTTCTTTTTCTTCCTCAGTTTCAACTTCTTCATCAAGAATTTTGCGAGGACGTTTTTTAGTATTTCCTTTAAATGATTCTTTCTTTTTGCTAGTTTCAATCATTTTTTCTAATGATTCAAGAGTTGTTGTTGTTTTAACAACACGAGTTTCAACTTCTTCTTCGACAGGTGTTTCAACTTTAGTTTCAACTGGTGTTGGAATTTCTTCAACTGGTTTAACAGTTTCTTGTTCTTTAACTTCAACTTCTTGAGGTGCGACTTCAACTTTAGCTTCAACTTTAACTTCTGCTTCGTCATTTAAATAATCATCAGAAATTTGAGTTGGTTTAAATTTAACATTTGCACCTTGAACTGGTGGAGTAGGAATTTTGTTAATAATGCTATCAGCGCGTTGTTCGATAACACGAGTTGATTTTTGATTTTTAATTTCTTCGCGTAATTGTTTAACATCAATAAATTCAACATCTTCATAGAAAGTTGGATCAAATTCATTTTCAGATGTAATTTCAATTTGGCAGCCAATTAATTCACTAGCTAAACGTAAATTAGCTTGTTTAACTCCATAAGCGGTTTTAATATCTTTTTCTTCATTACCAATAACCGCGATAACTTTTTTAAGAGTAACTTCTTTACCATTTTTGACAGTTGTATATGTATCAACACCAATTTTTAATACATCGGCTGGACGAAGTGCATCAGCAGCGTATGCCGCAAAATTGTCAGTATATTGAACAAAATTAACTTTTTCGAATCCGCCAAGACGTTTATAAACATTTTGGAGAAGATTGCTTGAACGTCCAATGCAAGAAGAAATTGGATCAACTAAATTTGAAGTAGAATAAACTGCTACTTTTGATCTAACTCCAGCTTGACGAACAATTTTCTTAATAACAACAAGACCAGAGTGAACATCAGGAATTTCATCATCAATAACACACTTTAAAAATCCTTCATCACTACGTGATAATTTTAAAGATGGTCCTTTATCACCATTTGATACTTCGCTTAAATAAAATTGTACAAATGATCTTTGTGGGAACATTTCATGACCAATTAAATCTTTACGCGCGATTGAGAATGAAGCGTTATTGATTGTAACGACAACCCCTTTTTCATCACATTTTTCAACTTCACCTGAAATTAATGTTCCAACATTATTACGATGTTGTTCATAAAGAGCTTGTTTTTGAATTTCAGTAATTTTTTGTTTTAAGAAACTTCTAACTGCTAATGCCGCAACACGTGATAATTTTTCTGGGTCAATAGTTGTGACATATTCGTCGCCAACTTGATAAACAACACCATCACTATTTTTGTTCGCATCGCTTAAAGAGATTTGAATTGATTTGTCTTCTTCATCATCATCATTAACAACTTCGCGAATGTGTTTAATTTCAAAAACAGCTGGATTTTCTGTGATTGTGACAATGACTTTTGCGTCATCAGCGGCTTTTTCTTGTTTGATATAAGTTTTTTTAATTGATTCTTTTAAAGCATCAATAACTGCTTCACGTGAGATGTGATAGCTTGATTCAATTTCATCTAATGCTTCAATGAATTGTTCTGGATTAAACATTTTTTCTTACTCCTTATTAATTAAAATTTAATGGCTAATCTTGCTTTGTCTATATCTTTACGTGGAATTTCAACACGTACAAGTCTTGTTTTAATTTTGTATGATAGAATTAAAATATCATCGTTAACACTATCAATATTGCCTTCAAGATAATTTTCCCCTTTAATTGGATTTATGACATGTAAATTAACATATTTGTTAATATATTTATCAAGATGTTCTAATTTAATAGGCTTTTCAGCTCCTAAAGATGTAACATCGAGGAAATAATTGTCTTTAATTGGATCATTTTCATCTAATATTGGGCTAATCTCATTGGAAATAGCAACAATATCATCAAGAGAAATTGGATCAAAACGATCAACAACTATTTGGAGAAATAAATCTCCTTTTTCTCTTATAAGAGAAACCGATTCTAAACTATATCCTAGTTTATTAATCGTTGGTTCAATTAATTGCTTAATTTGAGTTTCGTTCATAAATCTCCTTTAAATATAAAGAGTGGCACATGGCCACTCTTTCATAAGAGTAATCAATATTCTTGATTGACTATAATATACTTGCTTATTTAAGCAATTGCAAGTTATTTCACAAAAACATTTCTTGTAATTTAGTAAATATATATTTATAATCTATCTTGACTCGTTTTAAGGAGAAACAATCATGAAAAAAATATTCGCAATCGTATTGAACTTTGTATCAGTTATTCTCGTAGGCATTTCATTTGGACTTGGTGCACTTCCAATGTCAGAAGCTTATGGACTTGAAGACGCTCCAATTGGAAATTTCTATGAAACAGTTTGGTGTGTCAGCAACGGACATTATTCAGTTGGCTCAATCGTCTTATTCTTCTTATTATGTATTGGTGCATTAATTGTCACAATTACATTGTTCATGAATTCTAAGAAAACAACTGTTGTTAATGGTTTATCTGCTATCGTCTTAATTGCCGCTGGTGTATTAATGTTCTTTATCCCAACATTATATTTAGCTGGATTCGGATTAACTGCTCAAGCTTCTAATTATGAATTAGCAAGTGGATCTATCTCAATGGGAGTTGTCATTCTTGTTGCAGGTGTCTTCCAAGTTATTAAAACATTATTAGTTGCTAAAGTTGATAATGCTCAATAATTAAATATTAAACAAATTGAAATTAGAGTTATCGAAAGGTAACTCTTTTTTTGTTTTGATTATTTGCTCTATGCGCATTATGCGCGCGCATATTCTTTTTATATAAAAAAGGACCACAAATTTGTGGTCCATATAATTAATTAAAGAATAATTATTCTTGAACTGGTTTTGGATTTAATTTTTCATCAATAGCTTGAGCAGCTTTTTTACCAGCACCCATCGCTAAGATAACAGTTGCAGCACCTGTAACAGCGTCACCACCAGCATAAACTCCATCTCTAGTAGTTAATCCTGATTCATCAACAACGACTAAACAGCCATGTGGATTTGTTTCAAGACCTTTTGTAGTAGATGAAATTAATGGGTTTGGAGAAGTACCAAGTGACATGATAACCATATCAACATCCATGACAAATTCAGAACCTGGGACGACTTGTGGACGGCGACGACCAGAAGCATCTGGTTCACCGAGTTCCATACGAACACATTTCATACCAGTAACATTACCTTTGTCATCAGAAAGGATTTCTGTTGGATTTGTTAACATTGCGAATTTAACGCCTTCTTCTTTAGCGTGATGAACTTCTTCAACACGAGCTGGAAGTTCTTCTTCACCACGACGGTAAACGATTGTTGCTTCAGCACCTAAACGTAATGCAGTTCTAACGGCGTCCATTGCAACGTTACCACCACCGACAACAGCAACTTTTTGTCCAACATGAACAGGAGTTGCATAATCATCTTTATAACCTTTCATTAAATTAACTCTAGTTAAGAATTCGTTAGCAGATAATACTCCATTCGCGTTTTCTCCAGGAATTCCCATAAATTTAGGAAGTCCAGCACCAGAACCAATGAAAATTGCTTCATATCCTTCAGCGAATAAATCATCAATAGAAATTGTTTTACCAATAATGCAGTCAGTAATAATTTTAACACCTAATTTCTTAACGTTTTCAACTTCGTGAGCGACAACGCGATCTTTAGGAAGACGGAATTCAGGAATACCATAAACAAGAACTCCACCAGCTTTATGTAATGCTTCATAAATTGTGACATCATAGCCTCTCATTGCAAGATCGCCAGCACATGTAAGTCCTGAAGGACCAGCACCGATAATTGCAACTTTATGACCATTTGGTTCACCTTTTGCAGCAAGGTTTACATCGTGGCTAGCAGCGTAATCAGCGACAAATCTTTCGAGTTTACCAATAGAAACTGGATCACCCATTCTTCCAACTACACATTTAGATTCACATTGTTTTTCTTGTGGACAAACACGACCACAGACAGCTGGAAGAGCGCTGTATTTAGCAATTTCTTTAGCAGCTTCATCAAATTCACCATTTTTAACATGTGCGATAAATCCTGGAATATTAATTGATACAGGACATCCTTTAACACATGAAGGGAATTTACAAGTTAAGCAACGATTTGCTTCTTTAACTGCTTCTTCTTCATTATATCCTAAGCAAACTTCTTCGAAGTTAGTTGCGCGAACTTTAGGATCTTGTTCACGAACTGGAACTCTATTTTTTTCAATAGCCATGATTATTTACCTCCACAGCAGCCACATCCACCATGAGAAGTTTTGCCTTCTTCATAAGCGAGTTTAGCGCGTCCTTCTTCTGTTTGATAAATTCTTGAACGTCTCATTGCGGCATCAAAATCAACTAAATGACCATCAAATTCTGGTCCATCGACACAAGCGAATTTTGTTTGGCCACCAACGTTAAGACGGCAAGCACCACACATACCAGTTCCATCAACCATAATTGGGTTCATAGAAACGATAGTCTTAATACCATATTCTTTAGTTGTTAAACAACCAAATTTCATCATGATAACAGGTCCAATAATAACTGCGTGATTATATTGTTTACCTTGATTATCAATTAAATCTCTTAATAATTGAGTAACGTTTCCTTTGAAGCCATAAGAACCATCATCAGTACATACATAGACGTTCTTAGCGACTAATCTCATTTTGTCTTCCCAGAAGACTAAATCTTTAGTACGTCCACCCATAATAACATCAACATCATATCCACGTGATTTCATATATTTAACTTGTGGATAAACTGGGGCAATACCAACACCACCAGCGATGAAAATGATTTTCTTTTCTTTTAATTCTTCATCAGATGCATCGACAAGATCAGAAGGGCGACCTAAAGGTCCAACACAGCAATATAATTCGTCGCCTTCGTTTAAATCTGCTAACGCCATAGTAGATGCACCAACAGCTTGGAATACAATTGTTAAGATACCTTTTTCAGGATCTAAATCCGCGATTGTAAGTGGGATTCTTTCGCCTTTTTCATTGTCAATAACGATAACAAATTGTCCTGGTTTGCCGCTTTTTGCAATCATTGGAGCGTCAATATCCATTAAATAATTGGATGCGGACAAATGTTCTTTTTTTAAGATTTTATACATTATTGTTCCTCCATTGAGTTTCACTCGGTTATTAAAATATAATATTTTAAGCAAATTTTCCATATAAACTTGAATAAAGATATAAAAAATATTTATAAGATATTAATAAATATTAAAAAAAGCCTATTTAGGCTTTCTTCAATTTAAATTAATAAATCAATTATCGTATTAATTTTATTTTCGCAATTAAACATTTTTGCGAACGCTTTTAATTTATCAATATTCGCATCACTATTTCGGAAATATTTAATAAAAGATTGTTTAATAATTGATTTAGGAATTTCATTGTCGCGGATTAATTCGCATAAAGTTCTTTCAATACAATAAACTCTCACTATATTATTTTGTGAAGTTTTAATGTCAATTGCCCCGACTTCATAATTTGATGGGGCTTGATTCATACAAATAATTCCTCTATTTTTAGCTTTTGTTGTGTTATATGTTTGAGGAAACGCTAAATATAATTTATCGACATATTCGTCGACATATCCAAGCAAATATAATGCTGATAATGAAAAATAAATACCTTTTTTATAACGATTTTGTTCATCAAAATAAATGTCTTTCCTTGTTTGAGGAAGTCCATAAACTCCACGATCTAATTTAATTAATTTGTTTTGTTCAACAAGGTATTTTAAAACCATTCGTGAAATTCCTAATTTTGTGACATCACTTGAAGTAACTATACCGTTATTTTCTTTTGCAATCTGGATTATTTTTTCTATATCTAACATTTTTTATTTACAAATATGCTTTTATTATAAATACATATTGCAAATATGTCAATTTATATGATTTTACTAATTTTTTTATATGTTTATTTTATAAAAAACATTATTGGTTTCACATTTTTATTAATGATTTAAATATTGTTTAACATTTTTATTTAAATGAAAAGGCCCAATATAAATTGAGCCTTAATTCATAATTGATATTAAAATATTTTTTATTCTAATGGAGTGTGGCAAACTTGGCACTCAGTTGAATTTGCGGTATTTATCGCTCCACATTTTGGGCATCTTTTAGTATTCTGACTACCTTTAGCTTCATCATCTTCGGCAATTGTTCCACGTGTAGCTTTAATTGAAAAGCCAACCCATGTTGCATATACACCCCAAATGACGGCTAAAACACTAAGAATAGCTAAAATAATGCCGAAAACAAGTAAAATAATTCCGGTTGTTTGATTAGAAGTTCCAATATTAGTAACTCCTGAAATAATCATAAAAATGCCACCTACAACAGCACCTAATCCAAAAATTAAAGAAATAATGCCAAGGGCACGTAAAGCTGAGCGTTTCTTTTCAATATTATTTAATGACATAATTTTTTCGCAAATAATAGCGGCTATTTGCATTTTTCCTTTCGATTACGCTATCCAATTGGGCTAATTAATTAGATAATAAATATAATAAGAAGACTAATCCAAAAGCAACTAATATCGATAATACAATAACAACAATTTTCCAATATGCTTTTGGATAACCAGTACCAATTTTACCTGTTTGTCCATTCATATAAGTAATATATTTTTTGTTCTTATATGTGAATTCAAAGCAATATACTGGTAATAATCGATATTCATATAAATTATTATTAAAAGTTGTGCTTAAATTAAATGATTGAACTCGATCATAATGATATCTTGTTCGATATTCATTTAAGATGTTCTGCTTAATTTGTGTTTTCATTTCTTGTTGAGCAATTTCAAAGCATTTATCAATCGAATCACAATAATGTTCAGTTGAATATCCGCGAATGAAATCGTTATTAAATTGATAATTAAAATTCAATTGATATGGAAGCAAAGCTTTCATATCTTTATTATCAATTTTTGATGAAGATTCAATTGTTACATTAGTGAAATTAAGCAATTTATTTCCAGCAATTCTAATATATTCATGAGTTGTCGTTGTTTGACCTTTTGAATTAGTGTTGGTATGGTCTTTAACTAAAACACCATTATAAGAAGAATTAGTGTTTGAATCAAAAGCAAAAGAAGGAACATAAATACCTCTAATACGATTTTCTGGAACTTTTTTCTTAAAAGAATTAGGAATTAAAAATATTTTCTTAACTCCATTTCGGAAATGTTCACTAGCTTTCTTTTCATCAAAAGAAAATGGAATAACAGTGTTTGGTTTTAAACCAGGTAATGTATTTGGATCTAAAACATAATCAGAACCACAATAAGGGCATTTAGAAGTAACATCTAAACCTTGTAAAATGACTGATGCTCCACAAGTTTTACAACGAAATACTTTATTTTGTGTTTTCCAATTATCAACACTTGAAATATCTTCAGTTGCAGATTCAATCGGTAATTTAACTAGTTGAACGACTTTTGGAATATCGTATTGATTTTGACAATTGGCACACCAAAGCTTTTGGAAATTTGGATTAAAAACTAAATTCCCACCACAAGATTCACATTGAGAATTATTCCCATTTGATAAGATGGTGTTTTCGTTATTTTCCATAATTTATAATTATTGTTTAGTTCCACATTCTGGGCAGAATTTAGCATTAGAAGATAATTCAGCACCACAATTTGTGCAGAATCTCTTTGAAGGTAATTTATTACCGCATTCAGGACAGAACTTTGATCCTTTTTTCACTTGCGCATGACAATTAGGACATTCAATTAATTCAGATGAAGAATTATCTTTATCTTCAGCTGGTTTAACAACTGGACTATCTTTAGCATTAGCTAAAGCTTGTGATAACACTCCAGCGGTAGCAACACCAGCACCTAAGCCAACGCCTAATCCAGCCATATTATTCCCATTTGGATTGCTGGCTGCAGCTTTTAATGCGTCAGCGGCTGCTAATTGAGTATAAGTACCCATCTTATCAGACATAATTCCAAGTCTTGTTCTTTCATCAAGTGCTTTTTCAACTTCAGCTGGTAATGAAATATTTTCGATTAATAATGAAGTAATTTTTAAACCAAATTTATCAAATTCTTCATTAGCGCCTTCTAATACAGTGTTAGAGAATTCACGATAATTAGACGCTAAATCAAGAGCGGAAATTCTAGATTCTGAGACTGCATCAGCGAAACATTGTAAAATGCTTGGACAAACTTGATTATGAGCTTCAGATGCATGATATTCTTTATTTGTTCCACTCATTTTTTCGATAAAGCGACGTGGATCATTAACTTGGAATGCATATGTACCAAAAGCGCGAATACGAACATTTCCAAAATCATTATCGCGCATCATAATTGGATTTTGTGTTCCCCACTTTAATCCAGTTATATTTTTAGTATTAACATAATATACTTCGGCTTGAACTTGGTATTCACCATGTGTAGGTAATGTTAAGATTTTAGAAATGATTGGAATGTTTTCAGTTGATAATTTATATGTACCTGGGGCAAAAATATCAGCGATTTGTCCTTTGTGAACTAAAACACCGATTTGTGAAGGGCGAACGATTAATGTTGAAGAATTCATGATTTGATCGCGATCAGTTAATGGATAACGATAAATTAATAAATCTTTAGAGTCATCTTGCCATTCAATAACTTTTAAAAATTGTTTTTTACTAAATAAACCCATTTTATTTAATACTCCTTTGCTATTTTGATTTTATTACAATTGTTATTTATTTGTAAATAAATATTTATATGCTAATGATAATAAAAAAATGAGTGCGAACACCCATTTTCTTATATATAAATAACTAAGCGAGGAATAAGTGACCTTTAATGAGAAGGTAAATTAAGTCCGCGACCGCTAAAACCCAACCCCAGCCAACAACAACGAAGACAACAAAGACAACGATGTTAATAACTGATTTGTCACGAAGTAATACTGATAAACGAATTAATAATTCAGCAATCCATCCAACAAAAGGAATGAGAAGTAAAATTACTTGGACTAATTTAGATTGGTTATAGAACCATTTGTCAAAATTCATTTGATAGACTCCTTTCAAAACAAAATATCAATATAGCAATAAATTTTATTTTTGCTACATATTTATTACAAAATTAAATTATTTATTATTTATTTGTTTATTAATGTTACATTTGTAATTTTTAAATAAACATAAAAATTAATGATGTTATCGAAGATAATGTAAGCATAATACCAGTTATTCGATTTAATAATATAGGTGAAACTTTATTAGCGATAACAGCAGCAAGTGCGGCAAATCCACCTGTAGAGGCAATACAAATTAATAACATTTGCCAAGTTGGAATCGTATCAATAATAAAATGCGAAGTTGCTCCAATTAAGGCAGTAAATGTCATTATTAATACAGAAGTACCAACTGCATTTTTGAATTCGTAATGAAGCACAAGTGTTAATGCAAATAAAATCATTACTCCTCCACCAGCGCCTTGAAAGCCACAAATAAACCCGATTATTAATCCAAAAACAATTGAGAATAATATTTGATTTTTTTCTTTTATTCGAGATTTTGTATTGTTTTGTAATGGCCAAATAATAAAT
>JAQYER010000134.1 GCA_028723545.1 Caryophanales bacterium | reverse complement strand
CCATTATCTCAATTTAAATCTGTTAAAAAATACGCCTCAAGAGAAGGATATGTTCCTAAATTATCAACTTTTGGCGGAAAAGATTGGGAAAAAACTAAAAACCGAATTAAAGAAAGAATTAACGAATTAGCGGACCGTCTATATAAACTATATTCAGATAGAAATAAAGTTGAAGGATTTCAATTTGCTAAAGATGATGAAATTCAACTCCAATTTGAAAATGAATTTCCTTATGAATTAACGCTTGACCAACAAAAATCATTGCAAGAAATCAAAGAAGATATGGAAAAGCCTGTCGCGATGGATAGACTTCTTTGTGGTGATGTTGGATTTGGGAAAACAGAAGTTGCTTTTAGAGCGATATTTAAATGTATATCATCTAATAAACAAGCTGCTTTATTGTGCCCAACTACCCTTTTAGCTAGACAACATTATGAAAGAGCAATTGAAAGATTCTCACATTATGGGATTAGAATTGGTATATTATCTCGCTTAATTAGTGATAAAGTTCAAAAAGACACAATCAACAAATTAAGTGAAGGTAAAATTGATTTACTAATCGGAACCCACCGTATTTTATCAAAAGAAGTTAGATTTAAAGATTTAGGTTTATTAGTTATTGATGAAGAACAACGATTTGGGGTTGAACAAAAAGAAAAAATTAAAGAATTAAAAAACAACATCGATGTTTTATCGTTAAGCGCAACACCAATTCCTCGAACATTACAACTTTCTTTAATTGGACTTAGATCTGTTTCGCAAATCGAAACTCCTCCAACAAATAGAACCCCAATTCAAACATATGTCATTCCTTATAATAAAAAAGTATCTAAAGAATTAATTGAAAGAGAATTATCTAGAAAAGGACAAGTTTTCTATGTCCATAATAAAGTGTATTCAATTCATCATAAGGCCGAAGAAATCCAATCTTTAGTGCCAAGCGCAAAAATAGGTGTTATTCATGGTCAAATGGAAAAAGATGAAATTGATGATGTAATGACTCAATTTTATAATGGAGAAATCAATGTTTTAATTGCCACTTCCATTATTGAAAACGGCATCGATGTTCCTAACGCTAATTTAATATTAATTGAAAATGCTGATCATTTTGGTTTAGCTCAACTATATCAAATTAAAGGTCGCGTTGGCCGTGGAGATCGTATCGCACATGCTTATCTTTTTTATAACGAAAACAAAGAAATGAATTCTAACGCTAAAAAAAGATTAAAAGCAATTCAAGATTTTGCAGAATTTGGAAGTGGATATAAAATCGCTCAAAGAGACTTAATGATTCGAGGAGCGGGTGATATTTTAGGGCCAGAACAAGCAGGATTCATTGATAGTGTTGGTCTTGATTTATATTTGAAATTATTAAATGAAGTAATTGAAGAAAAGAAAACTGGTGAAAAAGCAAATCCTCCTAAGCCGGTCACAATGTTTAAAATTAACGCATATATCCCTGAAAAATACGCGATTAACGAAGATAAAATCGGTTTATATCAAGAAATTGAATCGTGCAAAAATGAAAAAGAAATTAAAACCTTACGAAGAAAAGTTCGCGATATTTATGGAAGAATTCCAGAAGAAGTTGAAAAATTATTCGATAAAAGAAAAATTGATATTTATTTACAAGGAGAAGAATTCGACAAAGTTATTGAATACAATGACAACATTGAATTATCTTTAACTAAAGCTATTTCTTCAATTAATGGCATAGGTTCTGAACTATTTGATGTTTTATCTCCATTTACAAGATTATTGAATGTTACATATTCACAAAAAATATTAAAATTAAGATTAAAGAAAACACCTGATTGGTTAGACAATTTGCAAATTATAATTGAATGCATTCACGAAACATATGAAAGACACAAATAATATTTTTCCACTATTAAACAAAAATAAGACATATATTCTCGGCTGTTCTTTCGGTCCAGATTCTATGGCGCTTTTCCATATGCTTTATATTAATCATTATTCTTTTGTTGTCGCGTTTGTTAATTACCACAAACGCAAAGAAGCTGATGATGAACAAAAACAATTAACAGAATATTGTGAACAAAGAAATATCAAAATTGAAATATTGTCCGCTCCAAAATGTGAAGAAAAAAGAAATTTCCAAGAATGGGCAAGAGAATTAAGATATTCATTTTTCCAAATGTGCTTAAAAAAATATAATGCCGAAATGGTGTTAGTTGGTCATCATCAAGATGATTTATTAGAAACATATCTAATGCAAAATAAAAGGCGTTCTTATGTGAATTTTTATGGAATTAAAGAAGTTTCTTGTGTTAATAATGTCAATATTTATCGACCATTATTATCTTTTAGCAAACAAGAACTTCTAAATTATGATATTGATAATAATGTTCCGTATTCAATTGACTGTTCTAATTTAACAAATGATTATTCTAGAAATGAAATAAGACATTCAATTATTGAACATTTATCTAAAGAAGAACGACTTAAATTAATTGAAGAAATAAATAACAAAAACAATAATCGCACCTATTTCGACATTGAAAATTATCTTGACGGAAATTCCCTTGATATTAGAAAAATAAAAAAGTTAGATTTTAATCAATTTCAATTATGTCTTTTCTCGTATCTAGATTGGATTAATATTCATGTTGATTTATCTAATTATTTTCTTTTTGATTTATTGAAATCAATTAATGGCAATAAATCTTCATTTATCAAAAAGATTGGTAATTATTTATTTGTTAAAGAATATGACGAGTTATATATTACAAAATCATTAAATGTTCATGATTATGAATACATTATTGAACAACCACAAAATCTAGTTACTAACGAATTTATTATTTCATTAAGCGAAGATTCAACTGATCGAAACATTTCCAAAGATGATTATCCAATTACAATTCGAAATGTTCGATTTAATGATGTATATGAAATTGAAGGACATTTAGTTCCATTAAGAAGAGCATTTATCAATTGGAAAATGCCTCCTTCATTAAGAAAGACATGGCCAGTAA
>JAQYER010000133.1 GCA_028723545.1 Caryophanales bacterium | reverse complement strand
TATATTACTTCTGGGATTATTGAACATATTTTATTAAACGCCACCAATGTTCAAGAAGTAGTCTTAATGGTGCAAAAAGAAGTATTAGTGAAATTAAATTCAAAAGAAATATCTCCTTTATCAATGTTTTTAAAATATGTTGGTTCAATCCAAACATTATTAAATGTATCTAAAAATAGTTTTTGTCCAGTTCCTCATGTTGAATCTGCTGTTTTTAAATTTGTTCCAAACGAAAATATTAAAAATGAAAACAATAAACAATTATATAAATTAATTACCAAATTATTTTTACATCGCCGCAAAACCATATTAAATAATTTAAGTTCTTTAATTGCAAATAAAGAACAAGCAATCGATTTATTAAATGAATTAAATGTTGAACAAAATTTAAGACCAGAACAACTTGATATTGGTTTTTATATTAAATTATTAGATTTGTTGAAGAAATATAATTTAGACAATTTTGTTAAATAAATTTGATACAAATGTGTTATGTAAATATATAAGCGATCACAAATAATACGATTTCAAACAAAATGTTTGACTAAAAAAATATCATTACTAAAATATATTAGATTATGTACGTTAAAGCCTTTGCAAAAATTAATTTATTCCTCGATGTTGTTGGGAAAAATGATGATGGATATCATGAATTAGAAATGGTGATGTTACCAATTGAATTACATGATTCAATTTCTATTTCAGTTTTACCATATTCAACTAACAATTCAGTTGTTTGTGACCATGTTGAATTAAAAGCCACTAAATATAATATGGTTAATCGCACGATTGCTTTAATGAAACAAACATATAATTTTAATCAATTTTTTACTGTGGTAGTTCATAAAGAAATACCAATCGCTGCTGGACTTGGTGGTGGATCAAGTAACGCTGCCGCAACAATGAAAGCAATTTATAATATATTAAAAATCAATGATACAAATGAAAACAAAAACAAATTAGCCAAATCCCTTGGAGCGGATGTTCCATTTTGTTTATTAAATAAACCAGCAATTGTTAAAGGAATTGGAGAAAAAATTACTCCAATTAAACTTAAAAATGACTGGCATGTTTTAATTGTCATGCCTGAAATGGGATTATCAACAAAAGATGTTTTTGTAAAAGCTGATGAAATGGAATTAAAACACGGAAATATTGAAAATGTAATTAACGCTTTACATAATGGAAATGAAGAAGAATTGGGAAAAGCAATGTTTAATTCTTTACAAGATGTTTCAATTTCGATGAATCCAGAAATTCAACCAATTATTGATTTAATGAAAAACGATGGTTTAAGCGCGGTTATGATGTCTGGAAGTGGTAGCAGCGTATTTGCTATTTCAAAAAATAGATCAAAATTACAAAAATTATATTTAAAATATGAGAAAATGGGACTAGATGTATATCTAACAAAGGTAATCAAGGACCATGAATAAATTTGCAATTGTTTTAGCGGCTGGTAAAGGCACAAGAATGGGTGATAAAGACCCAAACAAATCAAAAGTAAGTCATGAAATATTAGGAATACCACTAGTAAATCATGTTTTAAATGCTCTTAAAAATATCGGTTTCAATCGCATTATTACTGTGGTTGGATACGCTGGTGAACATACATCTAAATTAGTTGAAAAAGAATCGGATATTGTTTGGCAACGCGAACAAAAAGGAACAGGACACGCGGTAAAACAAGCCGGTTCTATATTAAATAATTTAGATGGATGCACAATTGTATTGTGTGGTGACGCACCTTTAATCAAATCTAATACAATTAACAATTTAATTAATGAACATATTGATAATAATAATCAAATCACTGTTTTAGGTGCAGTTGTTGATAACCCTTTCGGATATGGAAGATTATTAATTGATCAAAATAATGAATTGGTTAAAATTGTTGAACAAAAAAACGCAACAGAAGAAGAACAAAAGATTAATTTAGTAAACACCGGAGTAATTGTATTCGATAACAAATTATTGTTTGAAAACTTGAATAAATTAGAACCTAATCCAAAAACTAAAGAATATTATTTAACCGACTTAATTGAGTTATTTAAAAAACAAAATTATCGCGTTGGATATCATAAAATTTATGGACGAGAAGAAATGATGGGAGTAAATGATCCAACTCAACTACAAGAAGCAACATCGATAATGAGACATAATATTAACCAAAAATTAATTGATTCAGGTGTGATTATTGAAGATATTGATTCAACAAATATTGCTCCAACAGTTTATATCGAACCAGGTGTAATTATCAAAAAGAACACAACTATATATGGAAATTCATCCATTTCTAAAGGAAACATTATTGGCCCAGATACAAAATTAGTTGATGTTAAAATATAAAAAAACAGGCTATTGTGATGTGTACCCAATAAACTGGACAAGTTAATTGGATTATATCATAAGCATATCAATTAAATATTGTTATGGTTCTTCTAAGTCAGACCAATAAAGAGTTTGTCTTGATCTATACTTGTCTGTTAATCTAACATAAATATAAATGAAACCCATATTGAACCCTCGTTATATAAACCTGTCTATTTATTGTTTTGAAAACTTGTAAGACTTAATGCATCAGCGCTTCAATCTAATGAAACGGTGACTTAATATACTAAATAAATGCGCCTTTTTTCAGTACAATCCAAAAGTAGAATCAAGAATAAAGTCTAATATTATATTTAG
>JAQYER010000132.1 GCA_028723545.1 Caryophanales bacterium | reverse complement strand
TAAAAATTATCACGAACAAGTCGAAAACACTATTATTGAAGGTGATATTAAGATTCTTGAAGCTGGTGAAGTTGATACTTCAACACCTGTCGAAGCTACTGTAACTCAAGCTTGTGAAGCCGGCTATGCACTTGAATCTGGTGCAACAACAGCATCAACATATAATATCACGGGTGTAATTATCGATTTAGGAACATGGTCAGATGAACATAATAATGTTGATGTAAAAATTGCTGATTCAGCTGAAGAAACAGACACAACAAAAATTCTTACGGTCTTCCGTTTCAAAGATAAGGCAACTTATGATTTATTAGCAGTAGGCGATAAAGTTGTTGTTACATCTAAACTTACACGTTACGTTAACTCTGCAGGAACAACCGATATTGTAGAAACAGTTTCAGGTGCAGCAGTAGTTACAAAAATTGGTCCAAACAATTCTGAAGCCCCAACAACTGTCACTTCTACAGTCGCTAACGCAATTCGTGCTGCTAAAATTTTTGGAGAAACAACTGCTGATAATTATGAAATCACTGGCTATATTGTAGCGGTTACTACTGCATTCAGCTCACAATATAACAATATTACTTTCTCAATTTCTGATGAAGAAAACGGACTTGAAGCTCTTTCATGTTATCGTGTTACTACAACTGCTGAAGTTGCTGAAAAATTAATTAAAAACGCTCAAGTTAAAGTAACTGGAAAATTAACTGTTTACAAGGGCACTCCACAAGTTGACCAAGGCGGAACAGTTGAGGTTCTTAAAGAAGCTCCAGTAGCACCTACAAAAAATACTGTTTACACCAAAACAACAAATGCTGAAGATATTAAAGTAGGAACAGTATTTACATTAGCTTCAATTGATCATAATGTTGCTGCAGGTGCTTATGCATCAAATCTTATTGGAACAGTTGATGTTACTATTGCAGATAATTCATTCCCTTATGTTGCAAATCTTACTGTTTTTGAATTAGAAGCAGGAACAACTGAAGGATCATTCAAAATCAAAGATACTGTTACTAATGGATATTTATCATTCACAGATGGACTTGGCAATAAAATTGCTGAAGCTGCTGAAGCTACAGATAACACTACAGATTGGACAATTGCGTTCACTGAAACTGGAACAGCAACATTTACTAATGTCGCAACTACCGAACGTCTAATTCAATATAACGCTGGCAGTCCACGTTTTGCTTGCTACAAAAACACTCAAGTAAACCCTTCTATCATGCTTGAATCTGAAGCTGCTTAATATTAATTAGTTATTAAATTACATTGGACCGCAGGATTTCTTGCGGTCCTTTTGTTTAGAGTATAAAAAAGAGTTTGCGAAAATCATCAACATATATTATTATTAATATCGCTCATAAATGCGCCTGTAGCTCAGCTGGCAGAGCAACTGACTCTTAATCAGTGGGTCTAGAGTTCGATTCTCTATAGGCGCACCAAAATGACGAAAATATCCCCTTGAAGATGATTTGAGGGGATTTTTATATTAATAATATTTTTGTTCAAATTTTTCTTAATAATCAATTCAATTGATAGTAAAATTATCTACATGAAAACTTTTATCTTATTAAGCGCCATTCCTGGTAGTGGTAAATCAACATGGGCGGAACAATATCGACTCACTCATGAAAATGTTTTTGTTGTTTCTAGTGATGAAATTAGAAAAGAATTAAGTGGTAAATATCAAAATTTTGACCACGAAAAAGAAGTGTGGGATTTATATCAACAAAGAATTAATTATTACCGTGATAATTTTGATAATGTCACCATCATTGCGGATGCCACTAATTTCCAAAATAAAACAAGAATGATATACGCTCCTGTGGAAGGGTTTGATAAGAAGATTTTAGTAGTCATTCATAAGCCAATAAAAGATGTTTTAGACAACAATAAAAAACGTAATGAAAATAAAATTGTTCCTGAAGAAGTAGTGCTTAGAATGTATCGATTATGGGAAGAACCTTCGGAAGAAGTACTATCTTTCTTTGATGAATATCAAAGAATTGATGGTTGGTTTGACGCTCCAAAAGTCGATGAAAGCTATACATACAAAGATTAATTGTTTTGTGATAAACTAATAATATGAATAAAACATTAGCAAAAAAATATTTAACATCAATCAATAGCAACAAAAGAAAATACGTTACTTGTGAAGATTTAAGCATTTCTTTTGGAAAATTCCCTGAATCTATTGCCTCAGATTTATCTGTTTTTGAGCCATTAATTATTTTAGATATGTCATTAAATTTAAAAGATTTAGTGCCTGCTATTGAAAAATATATTGAAGAAGAAAACAATAAAAACGATAACAAAAACAAACAAATAATTCGTGTATATCAAAAAGACATTAATGCTTTCGATTCGATTGCTGATTTTGTTTATCAAAAGATGACTTATGGTGGGACATTAGATCGTTATGCAACATTATCTGATAAAGATTTAAAAACTTTAAAGAAATTAATTGGTGAAGAACAAGCTCGAAGGAAGCAAAAAAAGTAGCACAAAAATATTTAAAATTTATATGAATATAAAATTAGGCTGTAAAAAGCCTATTTTTTGTTTGAAAATGCTTATGTGCACGCATATAATATTTGTGGCTAAAAAAGGAGTCAATTTTTAAAATGGAAATTAAAAAATCATTTCTCTCTGTTGATGGAAATACCGCTGCCGCAATCGGAAGCTATTATTTTACTGAAGTAGCTGGTATTTATCCAATCACTCCAAGCTCACCTATGGCAGAGCTTGTCGATGTTTACGCATCAAAAGGTAAAAAGAATTTATTCAACACCCCTGTAAAAGTTGTTGAAATGCAATCTGAAGCTGGTGCATCTGGTACAGTTCATGGTGCTCTCCAAGCTGGAACACTTGCAACAACATATACTGCTTCACAAGGGTTATTATTAATGATTCCAAACATCTATAAATGGTGTGGTGAATTATTACCAGCAGTTCTTCATGTTTCTGCTCGTTCATTAGCAACTCGTTCATTATCAATCTTTGGCGATCATCAAGATATTTATGCTTGCCGTCAAACTGGTATTACAATGATTTGCTCTCATTCAGTTCAAGAAATTGCTGATTTAGCTCCAATGGCGCATCTTATCGCTATTGATTCTGAATCACCAGTTATGCATTTCTTTGATGGTTTCAGAACTTCTCACGAAATTCAAAACGTTGAATTCATTGATGAAGAAGAATATAGAAAACTTCTTCCAATGGACAAAGTTGAAAAATTTAGAGCAAGAGCATTAAACCCACACACTCACCCTGTAACCCGTGGTGGTGCTGAAAACGACGACGTTTATTTCCAAACACGTGAAGCTCAAAATGTTCACTATAACAACGTTATTTCTGTTGCTGAAAAATATTTCGCTGAAGCAACTCGTTTATCAGGACGTCCATATGCACCATTTGTTTATTATGGTGATCCACAAGCTGAAGATGTTATCATCGCAATGGGTTCAGTTACTGAAACAACAATCGAAGTTATCGATGAATTAGCAAAATCTGGTCGTAAAGTTGGTCTTGTTAAAGTTCATCTTTATCGTCCATTCTCAGCAAAACACCTTGGTGATGTTTTACCTGCATCAGTCAAAAGAATTGCTGTATTAGACCGTACAAAAGAAATGGGTGCAACTGGAGAACCATTATATCTCGATGTTGTATCTGCTCTTAATCAAATCAATAGAACAGGCATCCAAGTTATTGGAGGACGTTATGGTTTATCTTCAAAAGATACTCAACCAAAACATATCAAAGCTGTTTATGATTTCTTAGCAAGCGGAGAAGCACATCACAATTTCACAGTTGGAATTAATGATGATTTAACACACCTTTCTATTCCAGTAGATGAAAAATTCCATGTTGCTGCAAATTACACATCATGTTTATTCTATGGTTTAGGATCTGATGGTACAGTTTCTGCTAATAAATCTTCAATTAAAATCATTGGTGACGCTACACACCAATACGCACAAGCGTATTTCGCATATGACTCACGTAAAGCTGGTGGTGTAACACGTTCTCACTTACGTTTTGGTAAAGAACCAATTCGTTCTACATATTATGTTGAAAATGCTGACTTTATTTCATGCTCACTTGATACATATGTCTTCAAATTTGACATGATTAAAAATTTAAAAGATGGTGGTACATTCTTACTCAATACTGATATGAATGATGAACAACTCATCAAATCACTTCCAAATAGAATGAAACACCAATTAGCGGAAAAACACGCTAAATTCTATGTTATTGACGCTAATAAGATTGCCCATGAAATTGGTATGGGACGTCACACAAATACTATTCTCCAAGCTTCATTCTTCTACCTCAACCAAGGTATCATGCCTTATGAAGAAGCACAAAAATGGATGAAGAAATTTGCCGAAAAATCATATGCTAAAAAAGGACAAGCAGTCGTTGAACTTAACTGGAAAGCTATTGATGCTGGTACAGAAGGTTTACGTGAAGTTCCTGTTGATCCATCATGGGTTGAACTTGATACTGTCCGTGTCCGTCCATCAACTGGAGATGACTATTTCGATAATTATGTATGTGTTATCGGAACACTTGACGGTGATACACTCCCAGTTTCAAAATTCACTGAATACGAATTACTCGATGGCACAATGCAAAACGATATCACATATCGTGAACAACGTTCTATTGCTGATATGGTTCCAGTTTGGAATTCAAGTGACTGTATTCAATGTAACCAATGTGCATTTGTTTGCCCACACGCAACAATTCGTCCATTCTTATTAAATGAAGAAGAAATTGCAAACGCTCCAGAACTCGTTAAGAGTGATGTTGTTGATGCAAAGAATCCATTAGTTAAGAAAGCTGGACTTAAATATCGTTTACAAGTTTCTCCAAAGAACTGTGTTGGTTGTGGTCTTTGTGTTACTGAATGTACAGCTAATAAGACTGGTAAAAAAGCTCTTTATATGGCTGAAGCAAAATCTCAATTCCCACAAGAAGAAGCTGCTGCATATTTATTCAAACATGTTGAATATAAATCAAATATTATCCCAACAAACACAGTTGCAGGTGTTGGCTATTTAATGCCATATATGGAAATTTCAGGTGCTTGTGCGGGCTGTGGAGAAACTCCATATTATCGTTTAGTTTCTCAATTATTCGGTAAAGATATGCTTGTTGCTAACGCAACTGGATGTTCATCAATTTATTCAGGATCTACTCCATTAACTCCATTCTGCACAGATAAGAATGGTCAAGGTGTTGCTTGGGCTAACTCATTATTCGAAGATAATGCTGAATTCGGTTATGGTATGAGAATTGCTACAAATTATCGTTTAATGCAAATCTCAACTATCTTAAGCGCTGCTTTAGAAGCTGAAGATGTCGAAAGCGAACTTAAAGAAGTAATCAAAAACTATCTCGAAAACATCAAAAATAAAGATGTTGCTCGTACAGTTGCTCCAGTTCTCGTTGCCCTTGTTAAAGCAAGTAAAAACGAAGCAGTCAAAGCTGTCTTAGCATATGAACGTGACTTAGTAGATAAATCAGTCTGGATCATCGGTGGTGATGGTTGGTCATATGATATCGGTTATGGTGGTGTTGACCACGTCTTAGCAAATGATGACGATGTTAATGTCCTCGTCCTTGATACAGAAGTTTATTCAAATACTGGTGGACAATCATCAAAATCATCACAAACTGGTTCAATTGCAAAATTCACTGCTTCTGGTAAGACAGGAGAAAAGAAGAACCTTGCATTAATCGCAATGTCATATGGACACGTCTATGTTGCTCAAATCTCATTAGGCGCAAACCCAATGAAAGCTATTCAAGCTCTTAAAGAAGCTGAAAGCTATGATGGACCATCATTAATCATTTGTTATGCACCTTGTGCTAACCACGGTATTAAAGGCGGATTATCTAACTCAATGAAAGTTGAAAAAGCTGCTGTTGAATGTGGATATTTCACAACATTTAGATATGACCCACGCCGCGTTGCAAAAGGTGAACCAGGATTACAAATCGACTGTAAAGAACCAGACTTCACAAAATTCCGTGATTTCGTTATGGGAGAAACAAGATTCTCTCAACTTCCAATCGTCAATCCAGCACACGCTGATGAACTTCTCACAAAATCTCAAAAATGTGCTCAAGATCGTTGGGAACGTATCAAAAAATTCGGTTTATAATCTAAATCAATAAACAAAACAAAAACCAGATTCAATGTTTGGATCTGGTTTTTTGATTGATAATTTTTTATTCAAGATATATTTTTCTTAATTTATCGATATCTACTTTTAAAACGTTAACTAAGAAATTATCAATTGAATCATATTTTTCATTAATAAATTTGATGGCTTCTTCTAAATATTCAATTTTAACAGTATATGCATCGATAAATGATTGAATAGCTTCATTATCATCTTTATAGTGGGCTTTAATGAGAGGAAGAACACTTTGTTGATATCTATCCATTTCAACTACGGAATACAAATAATCTTTGACACAATCATCGTAACTTACTCCGAGAGCGTATTCGAGCAAGAACGCCGCCAATCCAGCGCGGTCTTTTCCCTGCGCGCAATGCCATAAAATAACTGAATCTTCTTTTTGAGTTAATGTTTTAAAGAAGTTTGTATAGGAAGTTAATGCCATTTCACTATTGAATATATTTTTATATAAATTTTTCATGAAAACGAATCCGCCACCGACAGCTTTAACTTTGTTCATTAAATCATCGTCAATTCCTTCTTTTTTTGGTTTTGCTGCAACAAATTCAAAAGGAGGGAAATTATGATAATTAACACCATCAAGACGATAATCTGGTTTATCAATAAAAGCATTTGATTCACGGAAATCAATAACATCTGTTAAATGAAGGCTATTTAATATTTGAATATCTTTTTCACTAACTGGAGATAAACAACCAGAACGAAACAGTTTTCCTTTTTTAATATTTCTTCCATCTTTTGTTTTTAATTGGCCAATATCTCGACCATTATAAATCAATTCAAAATCTAAATTTTTCATACCGATTTATAATATCATTAACAGGGCATATATAAAAGAATCAAAAAGCGAAAATTTGTATATTAAAAGGCCTTTTTCAAGGCCTCTTAATATTTATTAATATTACCAGTTTCCTTCTGGCGATGGACATTCGTCTAATTTTCTTGCTTTTAAGAATGAATATCCTGAAGTGATACAACCACCATCAACAAGGAGGTCGACACCCATTAAATAGCCAGCTCTTTCATCGCAAAGAGAAGCAATAACATAACCTAATTCTTCTGGTTCTGCACCTCTTTGTGTTCCTGAATATTTTAATAAATGTTGTGAAACAGGGCTATCTTCTTTAACTGTCATTGGAGTTTTAACGAAACCTGGGCTAACAGAGAAGACACGGATTCCTTTATTGTACATATATTTGAATGCACATTTGCTTGAATACCAGCGAGCAAAGTTTTTAGAAATTAAATATGCAACTGAGGCATTGATTTCTTCTTTCTTTGTTAAATGAGCTTTTTTAACCATTGCTTTAATGAAAGCTTCTTCATCAGTGATCGCTAATAAATATTTCTTTTCTTTTGGTGTTAAGAATGAAGGGAGCATATAAGCAGAGTTAGATGCGACATCACAAATAACTGATCCTTTATCCATGACTTTATAAAATTCTTGATTGACATATACTGTGCCTAAAGCATTAATGCGATAGATTTTTTCAGAAGATCCCATTGATCCAGAAATACCTGCAGCATTTACAACAATTTTAACTTCGCCTAATGATTTTGCGTATTCGGCTAAGCTTGTAACATCGCTTCTTTTTGAAACGTCACATGCACGGACAACAATATGGCATCCTTCTTTGTTTAATTCATCGGCTGTTTTTTGAAGTTTTTCTTCATTTCTTCCTGTAATAATTACAGTGCAATCTTTTGGGAGCATTTGAGCGACGGCTTTACCAATACCGCTTCCGCCACCAGTAACAACACATACTTTATTCATTGTATTTTTTCCTTTCGTTATGTTAACGATATTATTATACAATAATAAAAATGAAAAATTTATTAATTCTTTTTATATATTATTTATTGAATTAATGTTGATATAAATATATATATAAAACCACAAGTGGTTTTTATCTATTAAATACATACAGTCTATGTGAATAATTTTCAAAAAATTGTGTCAATTATTAATTAATTCATTTTAATGAATATTTTTGATAAATAATTCAAGAAAATAGCCATTATTCATAGAATAATAATTGATATTTTGCTACAATTAACTTCACTATGGAAAAAAAGACAATATTCGTTAAAGGCGCGAGAGAAAATAATTTAAAAAATATTGATTTAGAAATACCTAAATATTCTTTAGTTGTTTTCACTGGATTAAGTGGTAGTGGTAAATCCACTTTAGCATTTGACACAATTTTTAATGAAGGGCAAAGGCGATTTGTTGAATCTTTAAGTGCATACGCTAGACAATTTTTAGGTGGAATGGAAAAACCTGATGTCGATTCTATTTCTGGATTATCACCAGCTATTTCAATCGATCAAAAAACAACTTCTCATAACCCTCGTTCAACTGTTGGAACTGTAACGGAAATATATGATTATTTAAGATTATTATTCGCTCGTATTGGTGTTCCATATTGCCCAACCCATAATGAACCAATTATTGCTTTTTCAACGACAAAAATGGCGGATATTGCCATGTCTTATCCACTAGGTACAAAATTACAAATATTATCTCCTATTGTTCACAACGAAAAAGGAACGCATAAAGATGCGTTAGATAAAATTAAATCTAATGGTTTTGAAAGATTAAGAGTCGATGGACAATTTTTAAGAATTGATGAAGTACCTAATTTAGAAAAAAATATTCGTCATGATATTGATATTGTTATTGATCGTATTGTTATTAAAGAAGATTCTCGTCAAAGAATCGTTGATTCTATCGATTTAGCGTGTGATTATTCTCGTGGTTATTGCGTGTTTTATACTAGTGATGAAGAAAGATTTTTTTCTCAACATCACTCTTGCAAATATTGTGGATTTTCTGTTCCTAAATTAGAACCAAGATTATTTAGTTTTAACGCTCCACTAGGGTGTTGTCCTGAATGTAATGGATTAGGAATCAAAAGAGAAGCTGCTACCGATTTAATTGTTCCTGATGAATCATTATCAATTAACCAAGGAGCGGTTCGTTATTATAAAAACACTATTAATACAACTAATTTAGATTGGCAAACATTTAAAGTGTTATTGGATGCTTATCACATTGATTTAGATAAGCCTTTTAATCAATTAACTGAAAAAGAAAAACATATTATTTTTTATGGAAGCGATCGTCCAATTAAATATCAATTAAAATCAGCTTCTGGAAATATTTCTCATCGAAATGATTATATTGAAGGGGTTAAAACAAAAATTACTCGTCTATATACTGAAACAAATTCTGAAATGATGAGAACAATTTATAACGTTTATATGAGAGATAGCGTTTGTGAAACTTGCCATGGAGCGCGTCTTTCTCCAATTGCATTATCGGTTAAAGTAAATGGTTTAAATATTTATGAAGCAACATGTTTATCCATTGAAGAATTATTGAAATGGGTTAGAACGATTTCTAATACATTAACTCCAAATCAACAAGAAATTGCTAAAATGATTATTAAAGAAATTGATAATCGCGCGACTTTTTTATGCGATGTTGGATTAAATTATTTAACTTTATCAAGAATGTCTATGACTCTTTCTGGTGGGGAAGCACAAAGAATTCGTTTGGCGACTCAAATAGGAAGTAAATTATCAGGTATTTTATATGT
>JAQYER010000131.1 GCA_028723545.1 Caryophanales bacterium | reverse complement strand
ATTAAACATAACCAACAAAGAAATTCATTAATTTCTAATATATATACATATTTAATTCCAGTCGTTATTACAATACTAGGATTAATTACTACTTATTTTAAAATTAATATTTATTTAATATTAACGTTAATTTTATTAATTAGTGTTATTTTATCTCTTCCTTTCGTTATTAAAATGAAGTCGCGTTTAAATAACCTCTTCTTAGATATGGAGGTGAAAAATTAATGGGTAAGAAAAATATCTTTATTGTTTTATTAACACCATTTATTATTTCCCTTTTTTCAATGACGATTGTCAATGCGACTTTTAATATTATTAATAACGATATTTTATCAATATCATGGGATTATAAAGATGTTGAAGCTTTTAAAATCAACAATAATGATTATCGATTAAACGCCGTCGCGGTTAATGATATGAATTATCCAGTTCCTAATTCAAAATTATTATGGACGGTTAATAATGTTAATGAAGATGAAGAAAATCACGCTGAAATAAATTATAAAGGTAATATTCCTTATTTAAAAACGCTTTCAGAAGGTGAAGTAAATATTATGGTCACTAATGAAAAAGGCAATATTTTCAGAAAAATGAAAGCGATTATTTATGAAAACGCCGCAATAACGATTAATCCTATTATTAAATCAAGTCAAACAAACATTAATCCAGTATTACATGTTGGTGAATATAATTTAGAAAAAGGAAAAAGACCAACACATCACAATGTTGTTGAAAAATATGAAGTTAATATTGTTCCAGAATATTTCTCTGACAAAGTCATATTAACCCATTCAAGCAATATAGCTGTATCAGATAATTATGAAAATATTTCAATATTAGGTAGTGGTGATGCTTTTGTTCAATTAGAATTTTCTGATCCAAATTATGGTAAAACCCAAAGAGTGGAATTTAATATCGTTAAAGATGGCATCAATGTTTATTCATATGAAGATTTATTAAATTGCACCAATTATTCTAATGAAGGTGAAAAAGTTGTTTTAAGAACAAATTTTGAATCATCCGCAAATTTATATGTTTATGATGAAAACAAAAACATTATTGGTAAGAAATTAGATAATACAGTCCAATTTGGTAATTTTGATTTAAAAACGAAAAATCACACCTTTAATGATGAAATATATAAGTTTAAAACAACATATAACCACGAATATTTAGATCAATGGAATAATTTTGCTGATAAAACATTAGATTATAATTCAATTCCTTTGGATATTAATTGTGGACTACATGTTCAAAAAGATTTCTATGGAAATGGATACACTATTAATTTACATGATTTAACTTATCCATATGATTCAAGTTCTATTTCTTCAAATGGACAAACTTATTTAATCCCTACTTTAAATAAAAATAATATATTTAGAGGACCTCTTCCATTTTATGTATTAGGATCACCTGACAATATCCCAATCATTGGAGCGTATGGCCAAGACAATATTGGCATGTATGTCGATGGAGACAATATCATTATCGATGATATTAATTTAAAAAATTGCGATTTCGGTAACAATTTAGCAAACCTTCAATACACTGGAACAGTATTAGAAACTCTTGGGCGAAATATTACTGTATCTAATTCAAGAATCCAAAACGGTAAAAATGTTGTTAAATGTTATTCAAGTGACACAAATATTGATAATTGTTTATTATCATATTCGCAAAATTTCTTATTGTTAGTTGGATCAAATAAATATGTTCAAGTCGACGGAAATAAACGTATTTCCATTGATTATAATGGTCAAAATTACATTACCTCAATTGAAAAATTATTAGAAAGAGGTGGACAAGGCGATTTAGCGATGAACAATTATATTTTAGGCGATATTGATGAACAAACAATTAATATGATGAATGTTATTCAAAAAGCCTTTGATTATTTCTCACCAACCGAAATTGATTCCAATATCAATATTAATAATACTTTATTTTATACATCAGGTATTACAAGCATCGCTCTTGAAACAATGTTTAATGGTCCATTCTTATATTCAGCTTCGCCATCATTAATTAAAGATTTATTAGTTGGTAATGGTTCAGTTGGTCAAACAATCGTTCCATATTCTCCAACTCATATCGCTTGTGCGTCTTATCCAAATAAAATCACTTTATCTGGTAAAACAAGATTCTATGATTATAAAGACGCGGATAATTATGATTTAAGTGGATTAATTATTAATAATATTGATACGATTGTTAATTCTATTGATCCAAATAAACCACCAATCGATATCGATGATATCTTCCCACTTAAACCATTAATTAAAAAACAAACTGATGAATTTATATACAATAATAAAATCAATATTCCTATTGCCTATTATGGTGGTGGAAATAACAACAATTCCATTGTCGAAATTAATAATTTAGAAGATATCGGTGGAAAACAAAAAAATATTGAAGCAGATTTCTTTAAAGAATATTTATCATTAGGAAAATCGGATATTGAAAATTTACAAGGATTAAGAAATGTCATGCTTAAATGTGTCACAATTGTCACTGGCATTAATCCATTCAAATTTATATTAGCAAATGATTATTTGTTAAATAAAGAACCACAAATACAAACACTGATTGACAACAACAAAGGAGATACCAATTTATGAAAAAATCAATAATTTCCAAAATCTCATTAGCGTTATTAATGTTTTCACCTCTTGTAACATTAACTTCATGTTCAAATGGCTTTTTCTCTAGTGAAGAAGAACAACAAATTAATTCCATTAAAGAAATCAAAACTGAAGTTGATGAAAATGGTGACACAGTTGTAACTATTTATTACACTGATGAAACAATTGAACCAGTATCTTTTGTTGTTCCAAAAGGTGAAGAAGGTCAAACTGGTCAACAAGGAGTAGGCATTGTTAATGTTACTTATGAAGATAGTGAAGATGGAACCGAAACAATCGTCACTATAAATTTAAGCGATGGTACATCACAACAAATTAATATTCCAAACGGACTTGATGGTAAAAACGGTTATAACATTACTAAAATTGAATCTTCATATGATGAAGAAACTGGGATTACCACAATTAGAATTTTCACCGATAATCCAAATGTTGGAACATATGGAATTTTTACATATGAAGTTGTAGCAGGTCGAGATGGTAATGATGGAGTGGGCATTGCCTCAATCACATCAAAAAATAATACTGATAACACAATTACTATTACAATTACCTTAACTAATGGACAAAAATATGACATTCAAACTGGCAATATGAAAGGTGAAACCGGACGCGGAATTGCTTCTGTGGTTGGAACAATTTCTGGTGATAAATATGTATTAACAATTAATTACACAGATGGAAC
>JAQYER010000130.1 GCA_028723545.1 Caryophanales bacterium | reverse complement strand
TTAGCGGCAGCGATAACATCACGTGAGTCGTTTGATACACCAGAAACACCTAAGAAACCAGATTTTTTATTGAAAATTTGATACATTTCTTCAACAGAAATAACGGTACAAGAACATAAATAATTAATAACTGATGGATCGATATCACCAGTTCTTGTTCCCATCATAATTCCACCTAATGGAGTGAGTCCCATTGAAGTCGCAACACATTTGCCATCTTTAATTGCAGTAATTGATGCGCCAGAACCAATGTGACAAGAAATAATACGTGGATGTTCAACACCTTCTAAATATTTTAATCCTTCTTCAGATAAATATTTATGTGAAGTTCCGTGTGCTCCATAACGACGGCAATCATATTTAGTAGTCATTTCATAAGGAACTGGATATACGTAATCTTCTTCTTCCATTGTTTGGTGGAACGCTGTATCAAATACCGCAACATTTAATACACCAGGAAGAACATCGCGGAACGCTCTAAAACCAACTAAGTGAGCTTTGTTATGTAAAGGAGCGAGTGGGATTAAAGATTCAATTTTATCTTCAGTGTCTTTATTAAAAATTTCAGAATGTGAGAAATATTTACCACCTTGAACGATACGGTGACCAACTGCTTGAATTTCATCAATTGATTTAACAATACCTTTTTCAATTAATCCTTCTACTAATAATTCAACCGCTCTTGAATGATCTAAAATCGGTAAGATTTTTGTATCTTTTTGATCATTATATTTGATTGTGAAGATTCCATCTTCGTGTCCAATTCTTTCAGCGATTCCGCTGCAAAGAACTTTTTCTTCTGGCATTTCATATAATTTAAATTTCAAACTAGATGAGCCAGCATTAACAGCCATTACTTTTGTCATAATTTTTTACCTCATAAATACGGGAAAATTATAAAATAATTAGCACCCATTTTTCAACACAAAGATTAAACAATATCAAATAATTTAGTAAGTGATTAATAAACGAAGACAATCAATACAATTTTTCATTAAGCATTTTTTAAAAAATTACAACTTTTTTGAATTGATTTTTAAAAAGTTGATGCGAAAAATAGGTGTTTTTTCTATTTTTTACAAGTTTTTGGCCAAAATTGAAGTAATACAACTTAAAAATTACAACTTTTTAAAAAATGAAACAATTTTAGTGTTTAAAATATAATATTTTATGCTATACTATGCACGCTTAAAGAAAAGAGAGGATTTTTTATGGCGTTTGGTTTACTGTATGACTATTTAATGGGTCAATGTATTGATGCATATAAATATTTTGGCGCTCACTTTGAAAAAAGAGGAGATGAATATGGAGTAACTTTTAGATTGTACGCTCCATGCGCAAGTGATGTTTCTGTTATTGGAGAATGGAATAACTGGGATGTTACTAAACACAAAATGAATAAAATTGATATCTGTGGTTGCTATGAATTATTCATTCCTAATTTATGTGAATATCAAACATATAAATTCCATTTTAAAAATAAAAGAGGAAGATATGTTGATAAAGCTGATCCATTTGCATTTTTTAGTGAATATCGACCAAATACCTGCTCAAAATTATTTTCTTATGAAGGTTTTCAATGGAATGACTATGATTTCATGAACAAAAGAACTCGTAATTTTGATAACGCATTATCAATTTATGAAATCCATTTAGGTTCATGGCTTGGAAAAATTGATGGAAGAAATATTTCTTATGAAGAAGTCGCGGACCGTTTAATTCCATACGTCAAAGAACATGGCTTTACGGCGGTTGAAATTATGCCAATTACTCAATATCCATTTGATGGTTCATGGGGATATCAAGCAACTGGTTTTTATTCAGTTGATTCTCGATATGGTAATCCAAAACAATTAATGTCATTTGTTGATCGAATGCATCAAGCGGGTATTTATGTCATATTAGACCTCGCTCCAGCGCATTTTGCTAAAGACTCTTTTGCTTTATATGATTTTGATGGTGATCATTTATTTGAACCAAAAGATCCAAAAAGAAGAATTTCTCCTTGGGGAAGTGCTTATTTTGATTTAGGTAAGGATCCTGTCCGTTCATTTTTAATGTCATCAATGAATTATTTTGCAACTGAATTCCATTTTGATGGTATTCGTGTTGATGCCGTATCTAATTTATTATTCATCGAAGGAAATAAGAATTTAGGAAGAAATGAAGGCGCGATTGAATTTTTAAAAAGATTAAATTATCACCTTCACAATCGCCACTCATCATTAATGATGATTGCCGAAGATAGCTCTGATTTCTATGGAGTTACAAAACCAATTGAAATGGGTGGAATTGGATTCGATTATAAATGGGATTTAGGCTGGATGAACGATACTTTAAAATATTATGGTACAGATCCAATTTATAAAAAATATGACCACCATAAATTAACTTTCTCAATGGCGTATTTTTACAATGAAAATTTCTTATTGCCTTTATCGCATGATGAAGTTGTCCACGGAAAAGGAACAATTATTAATAAAATGTGGGGTAATTATGACCAAAAATTTTCATTATTAAGAAATTTATATACTTATCAATTTGCTCATCCAGGAAAGAAATTAAATTTCATGGGTAATGAATTAGCGAGTTTTGATGAATGGAATGAAAATAAATCATTACCTTGGAATTTATTAGATTTCCCAAAACACGCTTCAGTAGCTAGATTAATTAGGGATTTAAATTTAATATATGAGGCCGAAGACGCGATGAAGTTTGAAGAATATAATCCTGAACATTTTAAGTGGGTTATGGTGGACAATTGCAATGATTCGGTATATGCTTTTGAGCGTAGCGTTAATAAATCAAAATTATTATTTATCTTCAATATGACGCCTAATTATTATGAAAATTATGACATCGGTTGTTCATTCAAAGGTAAATATGTTGAATTATTCAACTCTGACAAAGATGTTTATGGGGGATATAACCAATATAATGGTTTACCATTAAAGACAACTGAATTTGGTCCATATGGATTACCTCATAAAGTCACAATAAAATTAGCCTCTTTTGGCGCGATCATTCTTAAATATAAAGGAGCAAGATAATGTTTGATAATAAATTAGACTTTAAACAAACATTCGAAAGAAGATTACTCGAAAAATATGGTAGAAGCGTTAATGACGCTCACCCACTAGAAAAATATGATATTTTAGGAGAAATGGTTCGTGATTATGCAAATTATGATTGGCGTAATACACGTGAAGAATTAATTTCTACTGGTAAAAAACAATTAATTTATTTCTCAATGGAATTTTTAATTGGCCGATTACTTGTCAACAATATGCAAAATCTTGGCATTTATCAAATTGCTAAAGATGGCTTAAAAGAAATGGGTATTGATATCCACGAATTAGAAGAATGCGAATCTGATGCTGGACTTGGTAATGGTGGTTTAGGTCGTTTAGCAGCTTGTTTCCTTGATTCAATTGCGTCAACTGGTTATCCAGGAAGTGGAAATACTATTCGTTATGAATATGGATTTTTCCGTCAATTAATTGAACATGGTCGTCAATTTGAATTGCCTGATCAATGGCTCACAAACGGTTTTGTCTTCGAAGTTAGAAAACCAAAACATTCTGTCGAAGTAAAATTTGGCGGAAATGTTGAAACTTATCTTAAAGATAATGGTGAATTTGGAATGAGAACGGTAAACGCCACTTGTGTAAGAGCGGTTCCTTATGATGTCGCCGTTGTAGGATATCGTAATGGAGTTGCTAATACATTAAGACTTTGGTCAGCTGAACCAAGTGATGTCAATTTACCAAAAAATACATCATTTGAAGAATATTTAGGCCAATTAAAAGAATTATGTCATGGTTTATATCCAGATGATTCAACTGAACATGGTCGTTTATTAAGACTTCGTCAACAATATTTCTTAGTTAGTAGTGGACTTCAATCAATTATTCGCGCTCATCTAAGAAAATTTAAAACATTAAATAATTTATCAGAACATTATGTCATTCAATTAAATGATACTCATCCAATTTTAGCAATTCCTGAATTGATGAGATTAATGATGGATGAACATGGATATGGTTGGGATGAAGCTTGGAAACAAGTTACTACATTATTTGCATATACCAACCACACCATTATGGCGGAAGCACTTGAAAGATGGCCAATCCATTTTATTCAACAAATTTGTCCTCGCTGTTACATGATTATCGAAGAAATTAATCGTCGTTTTAATGCTTATATGAATGACATTAATGTTGATCCAAATAAACGTTACGCGATGCAAATTATTAAAGATGGACAAGTTCATATGACTAATTTAGCCATCGTTTCATCATTCTCAATCAACGGTGTTGCTAAATTACATACGGAAATTTTGAAAAAAGAAACATTTAAAGAATTTTATGAATTATTCCCAGAAAAATTCAATAACAAGACTAATGGGGTAACTCATCGTCGTTGGCTTGTTTACGCTAATCCAAATTTAGCCAATCTCATTTCTAAAAAGATTGGTAATTCATGGATTACGGATATGGAACATAAAATAATTGATTTTAAACCATATGCAGAAGATGAAAAAGTTCAAAAAGAATTCCTTAATATTAAAAAAGAAAATAAATTACGTTTAAAAGCTTATGTCAAAGAACATAACGGCATTGATATTGATGAAAATTCAATCTTCGATGTTCAAATTAAACGTCTTCACGCCTATAAACGTCAATTAATGAATGTTTTCCATATCATGTATTTATACCAACGTATGAAAGAAGATAAAACATTTAGAATTTATCCTCGTACATTTATTTTTGGCGCGAAAGCGGCACCAAGTTATTATTACGCAAAAGAAATTATTAAATTAATTTTAGCGGTCGCAGATGTTGTTAATAACGATGAAGAAATAAGTAAATATATGAAAGTAGTTTTCATTGAAAATTATGGTGTAAGTTCAGCTGAAATCATTATTCCTGCTGCTGATGTTAGTGAACAAATCTCAACTGCTTCTAAAGAAGCATCTGGAACATCAAATATGAAATTAATGATGAATGGTGCGATTACATTAGGCACAATGGATGGAGCGAACATTGAAATTGCTCAATTCGCTGGAAAAGAAAATTGTGTGACATTTGGTTTAACAAGTGAAGAAGTTATTTCTTATTACGCGAATGGTGGATATAATCCATGGGATATTTATAATAATGATATCCGTGTAAAGAAAATACTTGATAGTTTATTCAATGGTCCTTGGACAGATGGAAGACCTGATCGCTTTAGATCAATCTTTGATGAAATTATGTATAAAAACGATACATATTTTATCTTAAAAGACTTTGATGCATATGTTAAAGCTCAAGAACAAATTGAACAAAAATATAATGACCGTAACAATTGGGCTAAATCTTGTTTAATTAATATTGCGACTTCGGGATATTTTAGTTCAGATCGCACAATTAGAGAATACGTCAAAGATATTTGGCATTTAGATCCACTTGATACAAAACAACAATAATTTTATTAAGGATGTTGATTGATACAACAATTAAACAACATCCTTTTTTCATTTTAAGAATTAAAAAAATAAGATAATATATATTTATTATTAAAGGAGTCAAATTAATTATGAGATTAACCGGTGTAACCTCAAGAGGAATTCGTTGCCCAATTATCAAAGAAGGCGATGATTTAGCGAATATTGTTACTGAATCAGTAATTAACGCTAGCAAAGAAGAAAATTTTCAGTTACATGATAAAGATGTCATTGCGATTACTGAATCAATTGTTGCAAGAAGTGAAGGAAATTATGTTACTGTTGATGACATTGCCTTCGATATTAAAAGAAAATTTAAAAGTGATGAAATTGGATTAGTGTTTCCAATATTATCAAGAAATCGTTTTTCAATTTTATTAAAAGGTATTGCGCGCGGAGTTAAGAAAATATATTTAATGCTTTCTTATCCAAGCGATGAAGTAGGAAATCATCTCGTTTCATTAGATGATATCGATTCAAAAGGAGTTAATCCTTATAGTGATGTTTTATCTTTAGATAAATGGAGACAATTATTTGGTTATCCAGTTCATGAATTTACTGGAATTGATTATATTTCTTTTTATCAAAAAATTATTAATGACGAAGGATGCGATGTTGAATTTATTTTCGCAAATAATCCACGTGTTATTTTAAATTATACGAAAAATGTTTTAGCGGCGGATATTCACACTCGTTTTAGAACAAAAAGAATTTTAAAAAATAATGGCGGGGAAATCATATTAGGTCTTGATGATATTTGTACCGAATCAATTTCTGGATCTGGTTACAATTCTAAATATGGTTTATTAGGTTCTAACCTTGCGACTGGAGAAAAAGTCAAATTATTCCCAGAAAGTGGAGATGCATTAGTTCATAAAGTTCAAGAAAATATTAAAAAATTAACTAATAAAAATGTTGAAGTTATGGTTTATGGCGATGGAGCGTTTAAAGATCCACAAGGAAAAATTTGGGAATTAGCTGACCCAGTTGTTTCTCCATTCCACACAGAAGGATTAAAAGGAACTCCAAATGAATTAAAAATCAAATATTTAGCGGACAATGAATTTAAAGATTTAAAAGGCGAACAATTAACTGAAGCCATTAAAAATAAAATTGATCATAAAGCTTCTGATTTAAAAGGCACAAATCAAACATTAGGAACAACTCCTCGACAAATTACTGATTTATTAGGATCATTATGCGATTTAACTAGTGGTTCCGGAGATAAAGGAACACCAGTTATCCTAGTTCAAGGATATTTCGATAATTTCTCATCTAAATAATTTCAAAAACAATGAAAAATAAAAACGTATCTAAGAAATCATAGATACGTTTTTTGTTTAACTAGATTTGTTGTTTAATTAATTAAAATTAATTATTTAACAAGAACGCCAGCTGTTTGATATGAAGCATCAACGTTTTTAACAGCTTCGTCCCAAACTGTTTTAGCAGCTGTATATACGACTGATTCAAGACCTGTGCCGTATTTTGTTTCAGAATGGTTTAATTTTTTTGATTTTGTTGAATAAGATCCTGTTCCAAAATATGTTGTGCCATCTTTAAGTGTAAACGTGTAGAATAATGAAACACCATTTCCTTCTTTTTTCATTTCTGCAGCGTTTTCTTCAGAAACTTCTTTACCGGCATCGGTTTTGAGGAATTTGTTGACATCAGTGTGAACGAATTCACATGTATCCCATGTCTTTACTTGTAATTCGGCTTTAATTTCTTTTTTAACAGCAGACCATGCTGTGTTAGCGTCTCCTTTTGCACATCCAGCGAGAAGTGTGAGTGCAGCAACAGAAAGAGCTAAAACTGGTTTTAATGATTTTGTCATTTTTTTATCTCCTTTTGAATATAAAAAATTTTTATCAAAAACATATATAAAAAGTCAAGAGTAATAATGCAAAAAATAACACTTTTTATATTTTTGTTAATTTTCTATATTTTTTTCACAATATATAACATTTATTTTTGAGAATCTAGAAAGAGTTCTATTTGGTTCTCGCTATAAACTTTAATGCCATTTTTTTCTAATAAACGAGTAGTGATACCTTTTCCAGGTATTTTATTGCCTTTAAAATTGCCATCGTGAATTTCATTTGATCCACATGATGGACTACCGTCTTTTAATATCGCAACTTTAATATTTAAATATTGGCAAATCATCAAAGCCTTTTTCGCACCTGTAACAAAATTTTTAGTAACATTACGACCATTATTCATAAATACTTCATCATTTTTAATTTCAGAAGGATTTCTAGGAATTGGTAATCCACCTTCAACTTCTGGACAAAAAAGCACTAAATCGTATTCTTGTTTTAATTTCTCGACAAGAGGACAATAATTGCCTTTTCCATTATATTTAACTTTGTCACCTAATAAGCAAGCAGAGATGAGTATCTTTTTCATAACGACAATATTTTATGCAAAGAGAATAAAAAATTCCATAAGAATTAATAGATTTTGTTATAATTAGCGCATGGAAAAAAATAAACATTCAATTATTGTGAATAATAAAGAATATGAAGTAGTTATTACTAAGAAAAAAATCCGTTCGATCAGATATTCATTTGATGGACATGAGTTTCATATATCCGCTCCAAGATATTGTTTAGATAGTTATTGTTTATCTTCTTTAAATCAATATGCTTTAAAATTAATTTCTCGATATGAAAAAAATCGTAACAAAGAATTGCCAATAACTTCCGAATATATTTATATATTT
>JAQYER010000129.1 GCA_028723545.1 Caryophanales bacterium | reverse complement strand
TTTGATTTATAAACATGATGCCCTTGAATTTTTAAAATACGGTCGATATTACCGAATGATTTAATGAATTTGATATCTTTGATTATAATTCCATGAACCAAGATAATTGGGTATTTCGTATTCATAATTTATTTTTTCTTATTTGTTTTTTTCGTAGAATTCTTTTTCTTATTTGTTTTAGATGATGAATTTATTTTAACGGTTACTTTTCCTTTTTTAGAAACTTTAATTTTGGCTTTTCCTTTATTTACTAAAACGATAATGATTATAAATATAATAATAACAACAATTATAACAATTATAAATAACACTAAATTATCGCTTATCAATTGAACAATATCGGTTTGGCTAGGTGTAGGAGGTTCAACATATTCACTTCCAACATTTAATTCATCAATATTTGGATTAGCGAATTTCTCTCCTGAATAATAAGTTCCATCTTCATTAAAAATTAATTCAATCCATTGAGGAAAATCAATAAACGGATTTCGATTAAATTGATAATTGTTATATATTAAATTATTACGATGAATTTCATATTGGTCTGGATGGTCTAATTTATTCCAATTATAAATATCAGAAATAATTCCGTATGGAGCGGCTTCTTTTGTAGTAGAACAATCAAATCCAGACTTTGAATCGATAATATAATTCACTAATGAAAGATTTGGTTCTTCTTTTGTTGGTTGAGAATTATCGCCGATATAGTTATATCTTGCAACCATATAAAACAAGGCTCTCGCTATATCGCCTTTATCAGAGTCTTGTGGTTCAAATACAACTTGAACTTCATCTTGTGAATGAGAATTTTTTGGTGTTCCTCTTTTGTTATTTATCAAGTAATCATTAGGAGCGTTATAAGCATTTTCTAAAACATTCCCATATGAATAAGCATTGTGAGCAGCTGAATTTACGCTTGGATTAGCCGCAACTAAATGATGTAAATCAGTTCCGGCTCCAGTCACCACACTATCACCTTCAAGACCAAATCCATGCGATTTTGCCCAAATATGCTCTTTATCAAAAGAAACACGGCTCGCTCCATCTTCTTTATGTTTGATTGGATTATCTTTTTGATAATCTCGATCAACATAATAATGGAATATATATGGGTTTTCTTTGTAAGTATAATTAGAAATTGTGTTGGTTGATGCATCATAATTTCCAAAATTTGGATCTAATGAAGAAGCTGGAGATGCTTCCCAATTTCGATCAGTAATCATGTATATTGCACCAACACCAGTCGTGCCACCACCATAATCATAAAAAACATTTTCTTTAGAAATTATTTTCTTTAAGTTCTTTAATAAATTTGCCCCTTTTAACTCATCTTCAGGAAGGGAAGTTAAAGAAGAATAATAATTTCTAATTTCTTGCTCAGTATTATCATTTAAATTAATTGTGGTCGGTAAATCATTACTACCAGCGACTACTTCAACTATTTTGTTAAGATTTGGGATAGACGCAATAGAGAGAACAAATAATAATGATATCGATTTAACAAATGATTTTTTCATATAATGAAATTTTATATAAAAACGATACTAAATTCTATATGATTTTAAAACGAATCAAAAATATTCATTTGACGGCTTTCTTCTTCTTTAACAATGTCTTTAACGACTTTTTCAAAAGTCTCAATAATTAACGAATAGTCTTTTACTTGAGAATTATCAATAATAATTAAATTAATATTGTTATCAATGCATATTTTTCTTTTTTGTCGATCAAGTTCAATTTGTCGATTAGAGCCAATATGCTCCCCACCATTAATTTCAAAAACAATAATCGGAACATATTTTCCAACATTAGATAATTTTGCTTTAATTACAACATCAAATTCTTTTTGCCCAAATAACTGTTCATCATTAGAAGACAAAATTGATAACGTGTCTTTAACCAAAACATTTCTTTCAATTTGGAATGATTTAGTTTTTCTTTCAAAATATGGCTTGATTGTTTCAAAGAATTGTCTTTCGTTTTCAGAATTATTTGAAAAATCCGTGAATAAAACTTTTTCTGATTTTGGCAAAATACATTTTCCGTTCGCATAAATATAATCAGATAATGCTTTAATATCAGAATTTTCTTTTCCGTTTAAAATGTCAATCGCTTTTTTATCGCCAACAAAGATGAAAGAGTCTTTTGCTCTTGTTACGGCAACATTAATTAATTCAGCATTATTTTTAAGCCAATCCATTACTTTTCTCGAAGTTTTTAAAGATATTGCCGCAGACATAATAATTACTTTCTTTTCTGATCCTTGTAGGGTGTGAATTGTTCCACACACAACATTTTTAATATTGTTTTCTTGCAATTTTCGATTAATTAAATCGGCTTGATTAACAAAAGGAGTAACAATTCCAACATCTTTAAAATTATTTCTTTTGATTATATTTACAATCTCATTCGCTTCTTGAATAGAGGCGTTTTTTAATGAAGGATTTGGATGGGTAATAACATTATAATATAAAAGATTTCCTGGATTTTTATTTAACAATTCCAGTTGGTTTTCATAGAAGCGTTGATTTGAAAAATTAGCGATTAATTTGCCACAACGGTAATGATATCTTAATAAAATAACCTTTGAATTGTTGTCTTTATTAAGCATTGTAGAGAGAATACTATTTTTAATGTAGTCATATTCTTTTTTCACTCCGTATCTATTTCTTAATAAGTCATTTAAATCGGTGTCTAATACTGTAACTGGTTGAAGTTGATTTGTGTCTCCTACTAATAGTAAATTATTCGCCCTCACAATTGGAATTAACGATACAGCAATATTGCATTGACCAGCTTCATCCATAATGCATAAATCAAAGATGTTTGGTTTTGGTGAGCCAAGCTTAGATGAAGACATATTCGTACACACGACAATTGGGAAAATATCAGTTAATCTTTTTAAATTGTCATCATCAGAAAGATATTTGCCAAATTTGCGAACGGCTTCATCTTGGTTTTCAATTTGCAAAATATCACTTAAATCGGAAAATATATCGTTATTAAGCCTCTTTATTCGAAGTAAAAATGATTTTTCTAAATATTCAAGAAAATCGTTATTATCTTTCGCAGATATTACATTATTTAAAGCATTTTGGTATTTTTCATTAACATTACCAATATTTTTAATTTCCTCTAAGTTATCAGATATTTGTGATTTTATTTTGCTAACAATTTCTTCAGTGGAAGATAGAGTCTTAATTTTATTTAATATTTCATTTTTTTCTTCAAGTTCTTTACTTAATTCATAATCCATCAAAGCTTTTTTAAGTTGATTAAAAGATAACAAGAAATTGTCTTTATAAGTGTTTAATTTATCATCAGTGATTTTCGCTTTTTTTAATGTGGAAGCGTAATCAAACATTTTTCTTAAAAATGGAAGGGTTGTATCTTTAATTTCATCGTTATTGCCAATTCTAATAATTGGAAATGGGAAATCGACTTTAAATGAGTGTAGCAATAATCTTTTTTCAATTGTTGGCTGCATTCTCTTATAAATATCATTAATTGGATGGTTATTGTTTGAACACACTAAAACTTTGTTATTGTTTGCGTAACTAGACAATAAGACATTGAAAATTGTTTCGGTTTTCCCAGTTCCAGGTGGACCTTTAACATAAGTTACATGATTAACCATTGCATTATAAACAACACGCATTTGATCAATATTGATTTTGTTTTTGTCGTAAATGACAATATTTTGTTCTTTTGAACTTCCCTTGCTACTTCTTAAATTTCCAAAAAAAGCACGAAGAGACCAATTCAATTTATTGTTTATTTGCATTTCATATATTGATTCAAACGCTAAATCGACACCTTTTTGATATTCGGTTCGAAGTAAAAACAATAAAGGTCTAGTATTAATTTTTTCTCCATGATTGAAATTGTATTTAATTGATTCGATACATTCTCTTTCGTTTTCATTAAAACTTAAAATAAAATCATCCGCACTGATATCTAAATATGAACTGAGAGAATATTTATTTTGATTGATTAAAAAAGTTTTATTGAACCTAACTTTTTTACTCATCGATAAAGTTTTATCTTTAAAATTTAAAGTAAGTTCGTTATATGCAACAACAAAAGGATTACCATTAATATCAATTGAGAATCGGTTAATTGCTAAAGTAAAATATCGATATAATCTTTCTGAATCATAATAATTCTTTTTGAAAACATTATTTAAAAGGCAAAGAAATTGATCGTTATCTAATGTTATTTTTTTATCTTTAAGTAAAACATTTACATCAATATCACTAATTGGAAAACCATCACGAATAAAAGGATCATTATCATTTTTATAGCAATCAGATAAATATCTCAAAATATTATTATCTAATTCGTTAATTTTTAATAATTCTTGTAAATCAGAATCTTGTTCAATTTTTTCTTTTAGTTCATTTGGTATTGGATAATAACTTTGTTCAATCGCGGAAGCGTGTTCAATATTATTAAAATTTATTCTTAGTGGATCACACGATAATCCAAATTTCGGATAATTAAATGAATCAACTTTCATCCAGCCGCTTTTTGGATCAATATCCCTAATTCCAATCTTATATGAAGTATGTTCTTTATTTTTGTTCACATACGAAATATCAACCCATTGGTCATTTTTAATTGCGTTTAAGATGTTTTCTGGTACTGATAATTTCATTTTTAATAAATTGAATTATATTTTGAATGTTCAAAATCTTTTAAAGATAATAGCACTATTCTTTGAGCTTTTTCATTTAATAATATATACATTCTATTATCTTTTTCTTGAAAATCTATTCCATTAAATTTTCCATCTTCAGTTGGAACATATTTATATCTTATTTCCGGATTGGTGTTTTTTTCATATAAACCTTGTTCGATTAAAAATGAAATTAGATTTGAATAACGAATCACATTTTTATTATAAGATTCATTTATTCTATTGATTAAAGCACTCAATGAGCAGGGATCACTCGCTTCAATATTAGAAATAATATTTGAATCAAAATAAAATAATTCGCGAGCTTTTGCTTTATTTGTGTTTATTGATTGAATTGTATTTTCACTTTTATCGCTTACTGATTTTTTTCCATTATTTTTTAAAATCGTAACCACATCATTGATTTCTGATAATTTTGATTTTATTTCTTCTTTATCGGCTAATTGATTAGCTTCACTTACTAATTTATCCAGTTCATTAATTATATTTTTATAATTTTGTCTTTCAAATTTGATGTATGGGCTCTTCTTATCAATCGTTTTGAAATCACAAATGAAGTCAGGAGGAATATAATTGATATCTGTAATTCCATTGAAAAATAAAATATCACTTAATAAAAGCAATTCTGCATTGGAAAAATGATATGTTTCTACTAATTCTGATATTTTTTTGTTTTTGAAAAATCCGATTGTGTCAATTTCATTATCTAAAAACTTTGAAATATAATATCTTTTAATATTTGGATACACTCTAAGAGGTGTACTTAATTGATTATCGTTTAATTTGTTAATTATTTTAATTTGAGAAGCGAAATACACAACCCATCCTAATTTATCATTAATAAAACTAGGAATATTAACATATAGTTGTTTTATCTCTCGATAGAATCGGCTTTTTAATGTCTTATCTTTATTTGAGAAAAATAATGTTTCATTATCAAAAATATATTTTTCAAATTCTAAAACACTATTAATGTTATTAAAATGAAAAAGAAAGGCAAACTCACTAGATATATATTTATCAATGTTATCCACTACAAAGCATTTTGAATGTGCGATTCGTTGAATCTTGCCTTTTATTAATAGTTCAGTCCCATTTATTTCTTCCATAGATAGAATATTATCACAAAATATTATCTGATAAAATATTTATCAAACGGTCAAAATATGCGCAAACACAAGTATCAAGTCCGTTAGGGAGTGTATTTTTACGTAAATATGTTAATACCTAAACATGCCTAGCTTTTAGATTTTATTTAATAAATCTTAAAAGAAAATCTGCGATGCCAATGATAACAAATCCATTGCTATCTATAGACTCTTCAAGTGGTCTATTTATAACGATAATTTTTTGAAAAGAATCATTTAGTGCAATAAATGGTCTAATTTCTCTTGTTTTAGTTTCTAATGATGAAATGTCGTTACTGGCTTGAATATAATATTTTTTTGATCCCTTTTTGGCAATAAAATCAATTTCATAGCATTTTCTAATGCTTTTTCCATTTTTGTCTTTTTCAATTTTTTCAAAAGACCCGACATTGACCGTATAACCATTATAAATCAATTCATTGTATATCATGTTTTCAATCATTTGTCCTTCGTCTTCATAAGCGAAATTCAATCTTGCATTTCTTAGACCATTATCTACAAAATAATATTTTCTAAGAGCACCGATTTCATTATTTCCTTTAACGTCGAATCTTGTTGCTTCTTTTATAATAAATGAATCAACAAAATAATTTATATATTGTTCTACAGTATCTTTATCTATCTTACTTCTTGTAGTGTTTTTATATATATTAGCTATTCTTGTGCTATTGAAAAGTTGCCCAGTTTCTTCACTAATAATATTACATA
>JAQYER010000128.1 GCA_028723545.1 Caryophanales bacterium | reverse complement strand
CATATCTATTATTAGTTTTTCCATATTAACAATAGGTGAAATAAAAAAGGCTTTAGTGATATTTTTATCTGCAAAACCATTCATCGAGAAAAAAGCGCCTATACTATTTGCTATCAAAATTACAGAATCATATCCTTTTGCAACTTGATCATAGAAAATAGAAAACTCTTTTTTGGCATGCCATGGATTTTGCGATTTATAATCAAAGCCAATAACATCAAATCCGGCAAATAAATACCGATAATGTTCTGCTTCCTCTATGCTTCCTCCTTTACCATGCACGTATATGACTAATTGTTTCATCTAATCACTTCCTTTTATAAATTTTGATTTATTTTCCTTTTTAATTAATAAACAGTTGCATGTATTAATTATTATTACTTTTAAAATATCTCGATTATCTATGTCGTCAACTAAATACATAGGTTTTGCACCATCATAAGGTTTAGATTCACACATATTATATATTTTATTACCTTCAACTATCAAATGCGGGATTTCAACCCTCATATCGAGGTATAAAAAAGGCTTGATAATTGTATCAAGCCCATGCTTCTTATTTGGTGCTCGAAACGGGAGTCGAACCCGTACACTTTCACAAGTAACAGATTTTGAGTCTATCGCGTATACCAATTTCGCCATTCGAGCAAAAGAAATCAATTCTTTTGTTGATTATTATATATATAATTCGTCAAAAAAGAAATCAATTTCTATTTATATTTTGATTTATTTATGTTTGCGCGCATTGCGTTTAATATTGCAATTACAGCCACCCCAACATCACCAAATACTGAAAACCACATCATCGGGAAATCTATTTGAAGTATTCCGATTACGATTATTGAAGCAATCATAATTAATAATTTGATAGCTATTGCAAAAATGATATTTTCCACGACAATTGTTTTTGTCTTTTTTGCTAATTTTTTTGCAGTCACTAGCGATGATAAATTATCATGCATTAATACAATGTCACTTGCTTCAATCGCAGCATCAGATCCTACTCCACCCATAGAGACACCAACATCTGACCTCATTAATACAGGAGCGTCATTTATTCCATCACCAACAAAGCAAACAACATCATTTTTATTTTTGTTCTGAATGATTTTTTCTACTTCTTCAACTTTGTTTTGTGGCAAAAGCGAATAACGATATTGTTTTATACCTAATTGTTTGGCAACATGGCTAGCAATTAATTCGTTATCGCCAGTGAGCATTATTGTTTCATAACCATGATTATTTAAATAAGAAATTGTCTCTTTTGAGTCTTCTTTGACTTCATCGCCTATTACAATGTAGCCAAGATATTTATTATCTATCGCAACATGCACGATTGTTCCAATGCCATCAGAATTTTGATATTGAATATTATATCTATTCATTAATTTTTCATTACCGCACAATATTTGATGTTCACCTGTTGCGACTATGCCATAACCAGGTTCATCTACTATTGAATAATTATTGATAATTTCTTTTCCATAGGCTTTCTTAATAGATTTTGCGATTGGGTGGTTAGACAAAGACTCTGCAATCGATGCATAATAAAGAATATTTTCTTTATTGTTTTCTGGGTATATTTCTTTAACCACAAAATTTCCTTTTGTCAATGTTCCAGTTTTATCAAAGATAAAAATATTCGCTTTATCAAATCTTTCCAAATGAATTGATCCCTTAACTAATATTCCGTTTTTAGAAGCTCCCCCAATACCAGAAAAGAAAGTTAATGGGACTGATATAACTAAGGCGCATGGACAAGAAACAACTAAGAAACTTAATGCACTATAAATCCATGTATGCCAAGTATTCCAATCACCTAATATTCCATTAATTAAAGGTGGAAATATAGCAACTATTAATGCACATATAACAACGATTGGAGTATAGTATTTTGAAAATTTGGTAATAAATGCCTCTGATTTTGATTTTTGTGACGAAGCATTTTCTACTAAATCCAATATTTTAGAAACAGTTGAATCATAAAATGGTTTTTCAACCTTTACCTCAATTGATGAAGTTAAGTTAATAGTTCCTGAAATAACCTTATCACCTTTTAATAATTCTTGAGGAATTGATTCACCCGTTAATGCTTTTGTGTCAACTGTGGTAGAACCAGCAATAATTTCACCGTCTAAAGGAATTTTTTCACCTGGTTTAATTAAGATTATATCGTTAATTTTTACTTCGCTTGGATCAACAATTTCATATTTGTCATTAATTTTTAAATTCGCAAAATCAGGTCTAATATCCATTAAAGAAGCGATAGATTTTCTCGATTTACCAACCGCATAGCTTTGGAACCATTCACCTACTTGATAAAACAAAATTACTGCACATCCTTCTTCGAATCCTTCAATTTCAGAAGTAGCAAGTGATGTATATATTCCTAAAGCGAACGCTCCAACGGTAGCGATAAACATTAAAAAATTCTCATCTAATAATTGACCATGAATTATATTTAAAATAGCTTTTTTGATTACATCATAACCAATATAAATATAGATACCTAAATATATTGCAAATGGAAGTAACCATCCAAACGTTTCAGAAGGAATAAAAGACGCGATACCTCTTGGAAAATTTCCATTAGAAAAATGTTTTAATGATAAATCCAAAATAACAACAGGAACAAAAATTCCTAACGCAATAATAATTCTAATTAATCTCTTCTTTAATTTCTTTGACATAAAATTACTTCCTTTTGGTTGAATAGTTGAATACTTGTTCAATTTTTATTGTTTAAAAAATGCGAATTAACGCATTTAAATTTTTTATTCTTCGATTTCGAAATCAGGTTCGATTTTTCTTGCTGTTTTTAATAAATCTTTAACAGTAATAGAATCATCCATATCAATAATCATTTTTTGAGAAATAAAATTAATTGATACTGAATTTACACCTTCGAGTTTCGCTAATGCGGCTTCGACTTTTCCAGCACATACAGCGCAATCGACTTCAATTTTGTAGCTTTTTTTCATAATAACATCTCCCTATTATTCATTAACGTGTTCAAGAGCGCATTTAAATATTGACGAAACGTGATCATCATCCAACGAATAATATATTTCTTTTCCGTTGCGGCGATTTTTAACTAATTTTGAATCACGTAATACTCTTAATTGATGTGATACAGCTGATTTAGTCATATTAAGACATTCACAAATATCACTAACATTTCTTTCTTGATTGGCCAAACAATAAAGAATTCTTACACGTGTATTATCGCCTAAAATCTTAAAAATATTAGTAAGACCTTCGATGGTTTTATCATTTGGCATTTCAATTTTCATCAATATTTTATCTCCTTTACACGATAATTATACATCAGTTGAACAATTAGTCAACTATTCAATTAATTAATTTATAAAATGAACATATTTTTTATCATATTGGTCGCGAGGTTCATTTTCTTCATCTTTATAACCAATATATATAATATTTAACGGAATCATCCTTTCATTTAATCCTAATATTTGTTGTATTATTTTAACTGGATTTTTTTGCGGATAAATTCCACACCACAAAGATCCTAATCCTAAATCCGTCGCTCTTAATAAGATATTTTCTGTAGCGGCCGAACAATCTTGAACCCAAAAATCTTTTAACCATAAAGGTAATGAGTGATTTAAATTACCCACTACAATGATCGCTAATGGAGCGTTAATTTTAGAAAAAGGAGTGGCTTTTTGCAGTGATTTTAATGTTTCTTTGTTTTTAATAACATAAAATTCCCATGGCTTTTTATTACACGCGCTTGGACCAGACATTGCTGCATGAAGTAGCTCATCGATTTGTTCATCACTAATTTCTTTATCTGAATATTTTCTTGTACTTCTTCTTTTTAACAAAGCTTCTTTGACTTCCATAATTTATTTTCCACCTATTAGATATTATATCAATATTGATAAAGAAAACCCGAAATATTATTTCGGGTCATCTCAATAAAAACTTAATTATTATTTAGGTTGTTTTCCGATATAGGCTAAAATTCCACCATCAAAATATAAAATGTGGCCATTAACTGCATTTGATGCATCGCTTGCTAAGAATACAGCTGATCCACCAAGTTCTGATGGCTCAAGCCATCTACCAGCTGGGGTTCTAGAACAAATAAATGTGTCAAATGGATGCTTAGAACCATCAGGTTGAACTTTTCTTAATGGAACGGTTTGAGGTGTGGCAATATATCCAGGA
>JAQYER010000127.1 GCA_028723545.1 Caryophanales bacterium | reverse complement strand
TATTTTGATTAATTAATAATTCTTTTAACCCTTCTATAGTTTGGCAAAACCAATCTTCAGGATTTTGACTAGAATGGTTCTTTTGACGATAAAATATTGGGTAATCTTTAGTGACTATATTTAAAATTTTGCCATCTTCATGTAATAGCAACAATTTAACACCACTGGTACCTAAATCAATTCCGATATAAGTTTTCATACAAAAAGTCACCTTGTCATGTAAACCAAAATGCAACTTTTATTATTTTCTTAAAATTATTCCACTTTGAGGCAATAAAATTAATTTATCTTTTGTTATTTTTATTTCACCAATTTGGTAAATAATTTCTCCTTTATCAACAGCGATTTGCTTATCGTGAGGATTAATTATTATTAATAAATCATTACGTGCATAAGACATTACTTCTTTTTCTAATTCCACATATTCAATATTGTTTCCCCATAATGATTTTGTATTGTTTCTTAAATGGATTAAATCACGCACGGTGTGCAATAAAGAATCTTTATTATTTTCTTCATCAATAACTGATGTAGTCTCGTCAATTGGTAAAAACAATTTTTCTTTTTCACAATTTGAGAACCCTTTATTCTTTGAATGATCAAACACCATTGGAGTTCTTGAACCAGTTCGATGATACCCACATTCAACTGAAGGAAGTCCTCTTTGATATTTCATAAATATTTCATCACCATAATAAAGATAAGGAACTCCTGGCATCGTAAAAAGCCACATCATAAATAATTTCATCTCGTGCTCAGTAAAATTTTCTGAACATCTTTCAACATCGTGATTGCCAGATATAAATGAGAAATATCCTTTATCTTTTTGTTCAGTAATTCTCTTTATTATTTGTTTAAATAATGGATTAATATCAACATTACTTTCTTTTCTAAAATATGATTTTTCTTGTCCTTTAGAAGGATATTCTAATCTCACTAATTTGTTGTAGAAAGTACCCCAATTTTCTAAAACAAAATCCATATCAAATCCTGCTTTGAAAGAAAGGTGTTGTTTTTCTCCTCCCCATTCAGAAACAAATACAGCGTTTGGATATTCTTTTTTTACATTTTCAAAAATATAATGCCAAACTTCGATTGTTCCTTCTTTTTCGTCCCATGGGTCGTTTTTTACTAAAGAAGATGCCATATCGACGCGGAAGCCATCAACTCCTCGAGATAGCCAATATTTACATATATTCACCATTAAATCACGCGCTTTAAATGTTCTAGGATCTTTATAAGACATTTGCCATGTTGGATCATCAACTTTATAAAATCCATAATTAAATGCTGGCTGAGTAACAAAGAAATTAATTAAGAAACAGCCGTTACGTTGATAACGTCCATTTTGGAATTTCATTCCACTAGGAGTATTCCACGGATTATTGTTCCAAACATATAAATCTGAATATTCGTTTTCATATGGTTCAGCGGATTTAATAAACATTTCGCATTCTTCGCTTGAATGCCCAGCGACCAAATCAACAATTAATATCATTCCTCTTTTATGGATTTCATTAACCATTTCATCAAAGTCTTCTTCACTTCCAAAACGTGGTGAACATTTGTAAAAATCTTTAACATCATATCCACCGTCTTTGAATGGAGAATCGTAATGAGGATTAAGCCATATTCCTTTAACTCCTAATGATTGAACATAATCTAATTTAGATATAATTCCTTTAAAGTCACCATATCCATCATTATTTGAGTCACAAAAAGAGTTTGGATAAATTTCGTAAAATGTAATTCCTTCGAGTAATTTGTTCATTGAAAATCTCCTTAGTTAATAATTTTTAAAATATCTTTGAAATCGGATAATAAATAATCTGGTTTAGGTAATTTTTTCATTTTTTCTTTGTCAGCATATCCATATGACATAATGACTGATTTCATATGGCAATTAATTGCCGTTTCTAAATCAATTTCTGAGTCACCAACAAATAATCCTTCTTCTTTATTTAATTGGTTTTTATTTAAAAAATATTTCACTAAATCAGGTGAAGGTTTAGGAGGAATATTATCAATAACACCTTGAGAATCAATAAAAATATCATCACCAAAAATAATAGAAGTATATCTTTTTACTGTTTCATCATTTTTATTTGAAAGAATATATAATTTAATGCCTTTCTGCTTCAATGTCTTTAAAGTTGATATGACATTAGGAAATGGTTTTCCTTGAGATGCTAATAACTCGATTTCTTTTTTGTAAACATCATTATATTCATCCATATTGATTATTTCTGGATACATGAAATGCTGGCAAATTTCATTGCCCACTAAAGACATAACTTTTAAAACATCTTCATCAGTGATTGTCTTATTAATGTTTTTATATTTTAAAAATCTTCTTACTGCTTCACTTGTTAATGGAAGAGTATTTACTAATGTGCCATCGAAATCAAAAATAATGAATTTGATCATAAATTAATATTACACTAATAATTAAATAGTTTCATTAATTAGATTGTTTTTCAAATTATAAATATTTTTCTAAGAAATTTAAGAAATGGTCAAACCAATTATCGAAATATTTTAAATCATCTAATTCTTTTTGGTTTAAAGATATTGGATAAACAGTTGAATCTGCTAAAGAAGCTCCATGATGTCCATGAGGATAAAGATGGAATTCACATAAAACATTATGAAGTCTTAATTGTTTAACTAATTCAATGCTATTTAATGAATTAACTGCTTCATCATCAAATGTTGTCCAAACAAATGTTTTTGGGAATCTATTTGTGATATTTTTTTCAATTGAATAATATTGTTTTAATGATTCATCATTTTTAGTAACATTTTCCATTGTTATTTGATGTGTATAATCATCCATGGTGATAACAGGATAACCTAAAACGCATCCATTAATAACAATATCTTCTTTAGGAACATTTAAATATTTTGAATATTTATCTTCAGTAAAATAACATGACATAGAAGCCGCTAAATGGCCACCAGCTGAAAATCCCATAACCGAAATAGAATCCGGATTAACACATAATTCTTCTGCGTGTTTTCTAATATACGCAACCGCGGCAAATCCTTCATATATTGGGCCTAATTGGCATAATGGATTAGTGGAATAATATAAAACAAAAGCATTATAACCTAATCCCAATAATCTTAATGCGATTGGTTCGGCTTCTCTTTGACTGACCCAGCAATATCCACCGCCAGGAATAATCAATATCGTTTTTCTTAAGCGATGATCATTTAATTCTTTTAAATCTAATGGACAATATACGCCTAAATTTACGTTATTTTCTAAATTAGGGAATTCATCTTTTAAATTAACATTTTTAATAAGCATTTTTATTTCTCCTTCATAAATAATTCAATTCCTTGAACAAATCGATTAATTCCATCGATTAATAATTGTCTTGGACAAGCGATATTTATTCTAACAAAACCATTTTGATGATAATTTTCACCTGAAGTAATTTTTAATCCGGTTTTATCTTCAATAAATTCGCATAATTGAGTTGTATTAAAAGTTATATTTCTAACATCAACCCATAATAAATAAGTCGCGTGTGATTCAATGATTTTAATTTTACCATTAAAATGTCTATTAATTTCGTCAGTGAAATATTGACGATTTTCTTCAATATAGATGCGTAATTCATCAAGATAATCTTCTGATTCATTATACGCAGCAATTGTCATTGGGATAGCAAAAGCATTTGGTTCAGCGCATTCATCATTATTTAATCCGCGGTTAATTAAATCAAATAATCGCTTATTTTTTATAACCATGCAAGATGAATTGATTCCCGCTAAATTGAATGACTTACCAGGTGATAAACAAGTAATTGATATATCTTTATTTAATTCATTAACAGATGCGAATGGAATATATCGATAATTTGGAGAAGTTAAATCACAATGGATTTCATCAGAAATAATTGTGACATTATGTTTAAAACATAATTGCCCTATTTTTTCCATATCTTCTTTACTCCAGATATTTCCGGTTGGATTTTGAGGATTACAAAAAATCATTAATGTAGTCGTTGGAAGACTTAATTTCTTTTCTAAATCTTCAAAATCAATATAATAAAGTCCGTCTTTTTCGATTAATGGGCAATCAAGAGAACGCGCGCCATTATTTAAAATTGAATTATAAAATGTATTATAGATTGGAGTTAATAAAACAACATTATCATTTGGATGAGTTAATCTTCTAACCATGCTTGATATTGATGCGATAACGCCAGTTGAAAAAATAATCCATTCTTTTTTAATTTCGAAATTATATCTTCTTTTCCACCAAGAAATAATCGCTTCATAATATGCATCTGGAATATAAGAATATCCAAATATTCCATTATTAACTCTATTAATTAAGGCTTCTTTAATTTTAGGCGCGACTTCAAAATCCATATCAGCAATCCACATTGGAAGGCCGTTTTCTTTACATTCATCCCATTTACAAGACAACGTGTTTTTGCGATCGATTATTTTGTCAAAATTATATTTCATAAATCCTCGTTAATAATTATTTTGGTTTTGTTAATATCTACTTTTGTCTCATCCATTATAATTTCATTAATCTTTTTAGCAACTATAACACCACTACCGACGTTTTTAATTGAATCAATTGTTGATTTAATTTCAGCATCAACATTATTTGAATATTCAAAAGATAATGTTGTGTTATCCATTGTGCAATTAACTAATTTTAAATTATTGATATAGCAAAGGCCTTGTAATGATTCAATATGGCAATTAATAAAAGTAATGTTTTGAGCGTTCCACGCTAAATATTCACCAACAATTGTTGAATCATATACAACGACATTTTTGCAATTCCAAAAAGCATCTTTCGTGTGTAATTCACTATGATGAATTTCAACATTTTCACAAGAATCAAAGCCATAATCTCCAATTAATTTGATATTTTCAACATAAATATTTTTAGAATCTAAAAATAAATAATCACCTTTAATTTGGCAGTTGCTTAATTTAACATCATAACAATGCCACAACGTTTCTAACGCGTTAGAAAAATCGCAATGGTCAATTATTAATTGATTGCATCGACGGAAATTTTTAGTTCCATCAATAATTGTATTTAAAAATTTAACATTATTCGAATACCAAATTCCCGCTCTACCAGTTTTAGTAATAACACTATCTTGTACAGTAATATTATTTCCATACCAAAGCGGATATTTCCAATCAAAGGTAGAATGAT
>JAQYER010000126.1 GCA_028723545.1 Caryophanales bacterium | reverse complement strand
GATTAAAATATTTAGATGGAGTAGAACATCCACGTATCATCACTTGCCACATCGGTAGCGGTTCTTCAATTACCGCGATTAAAGATGGCAAATGCGTCGCAACATCTATGGGCTTAACACCATTAGGTGGAATTATGATGGGAACAAGAACTGGTGATATCGATCCATCAGTTATGAATTATTTATGTTCTTGTACCGGTATTTCTGTTGAAGAAATGTATCAAATTTTCAATAAAAAATCTGGTTTCTTAGGTGTTTCTGGTGTATCAAACGACTCACGTGATGTTATCGCTGCCGCTAACGAAGGCAATCCAAGAGCCATTTTAGCCAATAAATTATTCGTCCGTCGCATTTTAGATTTTATCGGACAATATTATGTTCGTCTCGGTGGAGCAGATTTAATTATTTTCTCTGCTGGTATTGGTGAAAACGCTCCTGAATATCGTGAATGGGTTTGCGATGCATTAAAACAACCATTTGGTGTTGAAATCGACCATGAATTAAATAAATCAATCCATGGTAAAGAAGCCTTAATCTCAACTCCTGATTCAAAAATTAAAGTTGCAATTATTCCAACTGATGAAGAAGTTATGATTGCGCGTGATACATACGAATTCTATACAAAATAATTATTATAATTTATCCACTAGCCTACTTTTGTAGGCTTTTTATTTGTTTATTATATGTTCTTATGTTAAACTTTTATCTTCGATTGGAGGAAAATGATTATGAATAAAATTGATGAATTAATTAAATTAGATAATAAGAAATACCAAACTAAATATCGCAAAGTTTTAAAGATGATTAATCAATTTGATAAGATTTGTGTTTTCCGTCATATTCGACCTGATTTTGATGCAATTGGTTCTCAACTCGGATTAGCGACATTTATTAAAGATAATTTTCCAAATAAAGATGTCAAAGTAGTTGGTGAAAATCACATTACATTAACCCCTAATTGCTTTCCATATATGGATGAAGTTGATGATAGTTGGTTCGATAATGACTTTTTAGCGATTGTTGTCGACACATCTGAAAAGAAAAGAATATCTGATGATAGATATAAAAAAGCCAAATATTTAATAAAAGTAGACCATCACCCTAATGTCAAGCCTTATGGAAATATTAAAATTGTTGATGAATATTCCCCTGCCGCTGGAGAAATGGTCGCTAAAATGTGTTTATCATTTAAAAATTGTGTCTTAACAAAAGAAGCTGCTAGATGGATGTATATTGCTCTTGCTGGTGATTCTAATCGCTTTAAATTTTCAACCACAACTCCTACTACTTTCGCTGTTGCTAAACAATTATTAGAAACTGGATTCGATATTGGTGAAGTCCATCGCAAAATGTATAACAAGAAAATGGATTCTTTAGAAGTAACTCGATATGTTTTAAATAATTTTAAAGTTAGTGAACATGGAGTTGCTTATTATATTCTTAATGATGAACAATTAAAGAAATTTAATCTTCGCCCTGAACAAGGAAAAGATAATATTAATTTATTCGATGGACTCGAAGGAATTAAGATTTGGGTTTCAATTACTGAAGATAAAGATGAGAATGTTTATCGTGTATCAATTCGAAGTGCGATTACTCCAATTGATAAAATCGCTACTAAATATCGTGGAGGCGGACATGAATGCGCTTCTGGAGCGAAATTAAAAAAATATTCTGAAATTGATAAATTGATTAAAGATTTAGATAATTTGTTAATATAATGAAGGTTCTTATTTAGAACCTTTTTTCTTTTATAAAAGATGTATTAATGTTATCATTAATATATGTTTACTCCACTACATGTTTATACCGGATCTTCTTTATTAAAATCTGGAATTAAAATTGATGAATATTTAAAATACGCTTCTAAACTGAATTTTAACAATTTGGCTATAAGTGATTTTGAAACATTTCGTGGAGTGACTCATTTCGTTCATGAATGTCAAAAATATAATATTAAAACGATAATTGGTATTGATTTAATTATTGAAGGATTATTATTTACTTTTTTCATTAAAAATGAACAAGGATACAAAAATGCGTTAACTTTGTTTTATGAATACAATAACAAAAGATTATTTTTAAATAATTATCATTTATATTGTGATGGTTTAATTGTTGTATTATCAATTGTAAATAATGAATTTAAAAATCAATTTAACGATAATAAATTTAATTATTGGTTAGCATCAATTCAAAAAGATGTTCCAGATTTTTATTTAGGATTATCAATTGATTATGATGATTATTTTTATTTAGATAATGTTAGAAAGTTCGCTAATGAACATAATTATAAAACAGTATGTTTTCCATTTATCAAATATCTAAAAAAAGAAGATGCAATTATTTTAGATATGGTTGATGCGATTAATAATAATGAAAAAATCGAAATTAAAAAGCATAATGGACCATATTATTTAATTACTGAAGATGAATTAATTAATCATTTTACTTCAGAAGAAATTGAACAAACTAACATTATCGCTAATCAAATTGAATTTAATTTTATCGAAAAAAGAGGAAAGATGATTAAATTCAAAAATGATTTAAATATGACTAGCGACGAATATTTAAAATATTTATTATTTGAATCATTAAAAAATCATCAGCTTGATAATAATGAAATTTATATTAAACGCGT
>JAQYER010000125.1 GCA_028723545.1 Caryophanales bacterium | reverse complement strand
TATTTTGATTAATTAATAATTCTTTTAACCCTTCTATAGTTTGGCAAAACCAATCTTCAGGATTTTGACTAGAATGGTTCTTTTGACGATAAAATATTGGGTAATCTTTAGTGACTATATTTAAAATTTTGCCATCTTCATTTAATAGCAACAATTTAACACCACTGGTACCTAAATCAATTCCGATATAAGTTTTCATATAAACGTTTACATCCTTTGCTATTTTTAGGATATAATGTTATTATAAAATAATCAATAATAATGATTTAATTATTGTAAATAATTAATAAAAAAAGACTGTTCGTGAAAAATAAGAGAGAATTTTATGGTTACGATTAATGATGTTGCAAAAAAAGCAGGAGTTAGTAACGCAACTGCATCAAGGGCTTTAAGAAGAATTGGAAAAATTAAGCCATCAACAATTGAAAAAGTTGAAAATGCCGCAAAAGAATTAGGTTATATTGTTAACACTGCCGCCCAAACATTAAAAACTGCTTCCAAAAAAAGAGTTGGTTTAATTGTTTCTGATATTAGCAATGATTATTACCACTATATCCAAGCCTCAATTGAATCGATGTTAAAAAATTTGGATTATGAATTGACGATTTCAATTTCTAGCGAAAACCCAATCGACGAAAGAAAAGCATTCAAAACTTTAATTGGAGTAGGAGTTGGTTTTATCTTTTTTACCCCTACATCAAACAATAATAAAGACATTATCGATATCGCGATAAAAAACGACATAAAAGTTATTCAATTGTTCCGTAATGTATATCGAGATATTCCTTCGATTATAAACGATGATGAGGGAGGATGTTTTTCTGCAACTAACTATTTCATTAATAAAGGCAAAAAGAGAATCCTTCTTTTCGATGTTGATTATGAATATTTAGATAATAATTGCGTAACCCCAAATAGATCAATTGGTTTTAAAAAAGCGGCCGAAAATAATGCTCAAATTCAATCAATGGTAAAAAATGTGAATTTTATTACTTATGATAAAAACATATTTTCCAAGGCAATAAAAGATTTTAACCCAGACGCAATTATTGCTTCTAATGGTGATTTTGGATTTGATGTATTGAAATTAATCCAAAATAAGCACTTGAATATCGAATTATTAACTTATGATGACAATAAATGGTTTGAATTAATGAAAGTATCTGCAATAAAGCAAAACCAACAACAATTAGTTAATACAATGTATTCAATAATTGCTAAACAAGAAAACAAAAATAAAACATATGTTATCGAAGAACAATTAATTATTCGATAATTAATACAAATTGAAATATGGAATTAATTTATTAATATTAATATTATTAATTGAACAATTATTATTACTAGAAAATGAAATTGAATATGGATTTTCATCCATTGCTGTATGTCCAGTAAGTGAATATTCATCATCAACAAAAGCTTCAATAATTCCATTATCTATTGTTAAATAAATATCATATTTATCTTTATTTGGTATTAATATTTCACTATTTAAAGGATGTTTATCATCGTTCGGTGATTCAATTTTTAGCATAGTGTTATTTTGATTTTTCTCAATACTGACAAGATATTCTTTATTGTTTTGTTCAAAAACAATCGAAGATTTAGTTGAATTATTCATATCAATTGAATAAGAAATATAGTTTCTTGTTTGGCTATTGCTTACTAATTGTTTGTTATTGTTAAGGGAAATATTATCTACTTTTTGAATGCTTCCAAAATTAATTTTCTCTCTTAATCCTGGATCCATCCTTCCCCCTAATGTACCATCTTTATGTTGGATCACTTCTCTAGGTAAATTTAAATATCCACCCCATGGATTCCATGGCATTGTGTCATATGTGTATGGAATCCATCCAAACATATAAAACTTTTCTCCAACTTTAAATATTCTAGCTGCGCATAAATCTTCACCATCAACAAAACTAAATTGTTTATTTGAAAAATCAATGTCCATAATATCTTCATTTTTATCGCCCATCCAATATTGAAAAGGTCCAACTTGATGTGCCGTTATATGAGAAACAGAAACAAAAGCGTACCATCGATCATTAATTTTCATTATTGAAGGACATTCTGGTAAATGGCCAATATAATCTTTTTCAATTACATTTCCAACTGGATTCCAATCAAAACCCAAGTCGTCGTTGCTTTCATAAATAACTAAATCGCTATGCCAGTTTGTAGAAAATTCATAATAGCATCCAGCGATTAATAAATAACGATTCTTTGTATTGTCAAACACTAATGCGCAATCTCTTACACCAAAATCATATTTCGAAGTATCGATATAAGCATTGCAATTTCTAAGCATTGCCAAATGAGCATTTTCCATAACATAACGCCACACAGATGAATTATTAGCTTCTGGAATATTTTCGTATGTTAAAAAATCATTTGATTTCTCAATTGCAAATTTATATTCACCAGTCATCGCGCTTCCTTCTGTGTAAAGGAAGTAATTATATAATGTATGATTATCGAAGTCATAAAAAGGAAAAACATCCCCATATGTGCGATCAAATGTCGTTAGATGATATAAAGATGAATTTTGAGAGCTTTGATAAGTAATTGTTGGATTACTTAAAATAGTAACATCTTCTCCCACTAAAACAAAATCAACATAATCTCCTACTTTTACTTCAAAGTCTATTTCGTAATATAAATAATCTTTTTCTGTAAAATTAATTGAGTGTTTAAGTGAATTATTTAAATATATTAGATATTCTCCGGTATTTTCAATACAGTGAATATTTCCATAAACAGAAATGTTGCCATTTTGAGTAATGTTATATCGACGGATTGATGATGAATTAATTGATGAATATTGAACCTCATTATCAATATATGAATTATCCCCAATAAAAGAATGGTCTTTAGAAGAATAAACCATTTTATTAATTAACATTGATTGTTCATTTTTAAATAAATAATACCATCCATTATATCCTTGAATCTCGTTATCGATATAACCATAAGAGGCCGAAATCGAGTCATAATTTTTTTCCTCATATTTCTTGGCCTCTTTTTGATACAAAGACAAATAATCAAAGGAATCAGGTTCAATTTTATTGCATCCTGATAAACTTAATAATGAAACAATTGCAATTGACGAGATTCCTTTGAATTTCATTTAATTATTAATCTTCTTTCTTTTTAAAGGCTACTAAAGCGACACCGACTAAAGCAAGTCCAGATATAATTGCACTTGTCGCAATAATTGATCCTTTACATCCTTTTTTCTCAGGTTCTGGGTCTTTTTCTACGTTTTTAACAGTAATAGTCTTCTTATTTGAAGTAATTCCGTTAGCAACGCATACAACCTCATATGAACCGGCTTTATCAGGTGTAAATGTAATTGACTTACCAGTTTCAGTTTGCTTTTCACCATTAATATACCATTCAAAGACTTCGACTTCAGCATCGAATGGTGAAATTGAAGCACTGACAGTAACTGATTGACCTAAAGTTATTTCTACTGCACTTGTGCTTAATGTAATAGATTCTAGATCAGGTGCTGGATCAACTAATCCACCAATCTTGAAATCTTTAACGCGCATATCAATGTTTACTTTTCCATCAAAAGATGACCACCAGTTCATTGAAATGCCACTTGGAACAGTAATGCTTGGAAGTGTGAAGAATAAAACTGGTGTACCATTTAGGTTAACAGTAACTGATTTATTTTGAACTGCGAAGATTACGTGGTTCCAATCGTTTGTTTTTGCGCATCCTGTGTCAAAAGAATAATCACCGATTACTGAACCTGATGCATCATCATATACTTGGCTTCCACCTTGGTCTTTAATATATGGTCTCATTCCATTTGAATTAATGGCAAACGCTACTTCGATTGATGCGGTT
>JAQYER010000124.1 GCA_028723545.1 Caryophanales bacterium | reverse complement strand
AGTACGTGCTGATATTCCAGAAGCACAAGAAAATGAGTCATGGAACTTAGTGGATAAAACTTCATATGATCCAAATATCTTCTATCAACCAAAAGTAAGCGTAAAATTTTACAATAAGTTATCTACATTTGAGATTCCTTGCTCATTCACTGAAAAGCAAATTAAGCAATCATTTACAAGTGCACAAGAAATGAATTCATTCTTGTCAATGATTTATACAGCTATTGAAAATGGTATGAGTGTATATATTGAAATATTTACACAACGCGCTGTGAATAATATGATTGCTGAAACAATTTATGATGATTATAAAGGTACTGACTTAACTGCGTCATCACACGTAAAGGCTGTAAACTTATTAAAGCTTTATAATGATGCTAAAGGTACTACATTAACTAAAGATAAGGCATTATTAGATGTTGAATTCTTACGTTTTGCAAATGCATTAATCAATAAATATGCTAAGCGTATGACTAAGATTACTAAGCTTTATAATATTGATAAAAAAGAATCCTTTACAAATAAAGAAGATTTAAATGTATTAGTACATACTGACTATTTAAGTGCTGTTGATACATACTTGTTAGCGGATATTAGACATAATGATTATGTTAAGCTTCCTTTATTTGAAGAGGTTGTATACTGGCAAGGAGCAGGAACTTCATTCGCAACTGAGGACACAACTAGAATTCAAGTTAAATCATCTGGTGGTCATGATATTGATGTTAATTATGTCGTAGCATGTATGTTTGACAAAACTGCTGTAGCGGTATGTAATGTCGATAGAAGAACCACAAGCAATTACAATCCTAAAGCTGAATTTTATACAAACTGGGCTAAATGGGATGCTGAGTTGATTAATGATTTTACTGAGAATTTTATTGTATTCTTCTTAGCTTAATATAGTTAGATATTTTATTAATGAAAATAAAAGCTAATTATTAAATTAATAGGATGGATGTTTACATCATCCATCCTTATTTTTTCAATATTAATTTTAAAGAAAGGAAATAGTAAATTATGTCAGATATTATTACAACATTACATCCTGAAAATAATTCAAGTGATAATTTATATCCTAATATTAAAAAAGAAAATATTCCTTTAGGATATAGTATTTTACAAAATTATAGTGTTTTAAATTATTTGTTATCTATTGAAGATACTTTAAGTTCATATGATACAGCTTGTGTTACTTTAATCAATAAAAAAATTAATTATAATGGATATGCTAATATTAGATTTAGAGTTAAGCAAGAAGGTGTTGTATCTATTTTAATTTGTATTAAAAATGATAATGAACAATTTATTGTAAAAAATAGAATAGATGTTAATTGTGTTACTGGATGGAATAATTTTAAAACATATGTTAATGTTAATGATTATATTTCCATATATTTTAATACTGGGCTTGGATATTACACAGTAACTAATACTAATACTATTAATACTTTATATGCTGGTTATTCACCTACACCAGAGATTAATAGTGTTTTACCTAATTTAACTAATACATCAACAATTTTATTCGCATATGATTTTGAAATTGATACAGGTGAAGGTGGTATTAGTGGTAAAAATATAGATGATTATTCTATAGGAAAAAATAAATTATCTAAAAATTTAATGAATGAATTATTAATTAATAAATCTAATATTTCATCTATACTAAGAGCATCTAATAATTTAAAAATAAATTTAGTTGGTGATAGTATTACATATGGTTTAGGTTCAACTGATAGAAATACTAAATCATGGGCTGGGTTATTAAAAAATTATCTAGAAAGTATATATAATTGCATCATTATTAATAGTGGTGCTGCTGGTATAAGTTCAATGGTAGTAACACAAAATTTAAGTAATTATATTCATGATGATGATGATATTGTATTATGTATGTTAGGTACTAATAATAGAAATAATGAAACATTTTATAATTCACTTTACAATGACTATACTATAATAAAAAATTATTGTTTAGATAGAAATATAAAATTTATTCCTTTAGTATCTATACCAGCCTCAATAACAGATGAAGAAACACGATATAAACATATGGATGATATTAATCATATAATGGAATCATGGTGTTTAGATAATAAATATGAATTAATTAATCTATATGAAGAATTTTATAAATATTGTGGGTATGATAATGATGTATTAAATAGTTTGTTAGATGATGGATTACATCCTAATGATAATGGTTATTATATTATTTTTAGAATTATATGTGAGCATTTAGGTGTAAAAGCAAAAATTAAAAATGCTAGTTGGTAGAAGGTGAATAAATATGCAAATAACTCTATATAATTCTAAATCTGAAAAAAATAGATTAAATAAAGATGAATATTTACATGAAATAATTCAAATGACTGGTACATTAAGAGAAGCTTGTTCAGTTTCCCTTCCTTCTATTGTTATTGAATTAGATCCATCAATTATTCAACAAAATATTTTTAAAAAAACATTCGTTGTAGATGATTCTAAGTATTATGTAACTAAGGATGGGACTATTAAATTAATCTATGATTTAATAGCTGAAATATTAACTTGTAATTATGTATATATTAAAGAATTCAATAGATATTATTATGTTACAGATATAATAAGCTTAAATAGGAATTTATGGCGTTTAAATATGCATGTAGATGTCTTAATGTCATTTAAAGAAAATATATATGATATTAATGCTTTTATAACTAGAAATGAATTTGAATATAATAATCTAATTGTGGATGATTTATTGTCTTATGAATATGATAAGGAAGTTAATGAGATGATATTACCTTTAGGTGATAAAGTCGATACCTTTATGCAGCCTTACAATAACCCTTCAATTATTGACACAAATTACACTATAAGCGTTATAAATACCTCAATGAATAACTCAATATCTCCCGAGGTAGTTAATTCAAATAACAAAGTATTAAATAATGTTGGTATTTATAACGTTGGTGCATCTTTATCAAGTGAAACCTATGCTACATATTATACTATGATTAATAGGTTATATCGTGAATTAATCAATAATAGAATTGGTAATGTTGATTTAGATAGTTATGTGTTAAGCTGCATATGTTATCCATTTACGATTAAAGCAGGTACAGAAGCAAGTAAATTAAAATTAGGCAATACCGAATTAACTGATGTTGATGTATATGATCTAAATAAGAAGTTAAGTGAATATTATACCATTGCTGACTTTACGATAACTGCGGATGATAAC
>JAQYER010000123.1 GCA_028723545.1 Caryophanales bacterium | reverse complement strand
TATTGAACATTTATCTAAAGAAGAACGATTTAAATTAATTGAAGAAATAAATAATAAAAACAATAATCGCACCTATTTCGACATTGAAAATTATCTCGATGGAAATTCCCTTGATATTAGAAAAATAAAAAAGTTAGATTTTAAACAATTTCAATTATGTCTTTTCTCATATCTAGATTGGATTAATATCCATGTTGATTTATCTAATTATTTTCTTCTTGATTTATTAAAATCAATTAATGGCAACAAATCTTCATTTATCAAAAAGATTGGTAATTATTTATTTGTTAAAGAATATGATGAATTATATATTACAAAATCATTAAATGTTCATGATTATGAATACATTATTGAACAACCACAAAATCTAGTTACTAACGAATTTATTATTTCATTAAGCGAAGATTCAACTGATCGAAACATTTCCAAAGATGATTACCCAATTACAATTCGAAATGTTCGATTTAATGATGTATATGAAATTGAAGGACATTTAGTTCCATTAAGAAGAGCATTTATCAATTGGAAAATGCCTCCTTCATTAAGAAAGACATGGCCAGTAATATTAAACAAAAACAATAAAATCATTTATGTCCCACGATATAGAAAGTCTTTTTGTGGTAGTCACAAAACAACCTTTATTATCAACATCTCGGCATTAAAAAGTTGATTTATGCTTATTTAATGCGTTTTTGTTTGAAATAAATTATATTTATCTTAAAATAAACTAATCGCCAAGCAATGTTGGCGACTCTCATATAAGGAGGATACGAAAAATGGATGAACAACAAAAACCAAAACGCAATATATTTGCGATGATTATCCCATACATTCTTGTATTTGGCATTATCGCCACTTTTGTTGGAATACTTATTAATAGATACGCTAATAAAACAGTCACTTGGTCTCAAAGTGAAGTTACCGAAAAACTTAACAGTGGTGATGTAACAAAATATGTAATCTATTCCCAATACGAATCAAGCATGGTTACTGTTAAAGGTAGTTATGAAGATTCAAGCACAAACAAATCATATACCTTCCAAGTAAACATTTATGAAAATGACTGGATCAATACATATCAACCAATGTTTGAAGCTGAACATGGTGGAGATGTTCAATGGTCAGTTGCAAATGCATATGAAACTTCTTGGTGGGATGTTTGGGGGCCAACTATTATTACAACAGGTATTACTATTTTATTAGTAATCTTCTTATTCTCTCGTTTAGCATCTTCAGTTAATGGTTCAAATAACAAAGCCCTTGAATTTAATAGAAGTAGAGCTAGAAGAGTAGATGCTTCAAAAGTTCGTTTCAGCGATGTTGCTGGATGTGATGCTGAAAAAGCTGAAATGGTTGAAATTGTTGATTATTTAAAAGACCCAAAGAAATTTACTAAATTTGGCGCAAAATTACCAAAAGGTATTTTACTTGTTGGCTCACCAGGTACTGGTAAAACATTATTAGCAAAAGCAGTTGCTGGAGAAGCTGGTGTTCCATTTTATTCAATTTCTGGTTCAGATTTCGTTGAAATGTTTGTTGGTGTTGGTGCTGGCCGTGTTAGAGATATGTTTAAAAACGCTAAACAAACCGCTCCATGTTTAATATTCATCGATGAAATCGATGCTGTGGGTAGACAACGTGGTGCTGGTTTAGGCGGAGGTAACGACGAACGTGAACAAACACTTAACCAATTATTAGTTGAAATGGATGGTTTTGAAGATACTTCTGGAATTATCGTAATTGCCGCGACTAACCGTGAAGATGTCCTTGACCCTGCGTTATTACGTGCTGGACGTTTTGATAGAACAATTACAGTTGGATTACCTGATAAAAAAGGCCGTGAAGCAATTATGAAAGTTCACGCCAGAAACAAAAAACTTGCTAGCAATATTGACTTTGGCCAAATTGCAAAAAGAACAGTTGGTTTCTCAGGTGCTGATTTAGAAAATATTCTTAACGAAGCTGCTATTTTAGCGGTTCGTGAAGGTGGAACTGAAATTACATTAAAAAATATTGATGAAGCAATTGACCGTCGAATTGCTGGACCTGCTAAAAAAGGATCAGCAATGTCTGAAAAAGAAAGAAGAGCTGTTGCGTATCACGAAGCCGGACATGCGATTATTGGATTAAGATTAGAAAATTCTGATAAAGTTCAAAAAATCACTATTGTTCCACGTGGAAGAACTGGAGGCCATGTCTTAATGACTCCTGAAGATGACCGCTTCTTAATGACTGAAAAAGAATTAAAGTCACGCATTGCTGGATATTTAGGTGGACGTACATCTGAAGAAATATTCTTCGGTGATGTTTCTACTGGTGCTTCAAACGATATTGAAGTTGCGACAAGAATCGCCCGTTCAATGGTCACTGAATATGGTATGTCTTCTCTTGGACTAGTCCAATATGAAAAAGACAATAGTTCAGTATTCTTAGGACGTGATTATACTTCTACTCAAAAGAATTTCTCTACTCAAGTTGCGTTTGAAATTGACACAGAGGTTCGTCGTATTATTGATGAGGCACATAAAATCGCCACTGATATCATTACACAAAATAAAGACGATGTAATTCTTATTGCTGAAACTCTTCTTGATCAAGAAACAATTACAGCCGAAGAAATCAATTATTTATTAGAGCATCGTTCATTAGAAGGCTTTGGAAAAATTGAAACTCCTTCTGAACAAGAACAAGAAAATAAATAATCATTACGGGGAATAAAAAATTCCCCTTTTTTGATTTATGTATAAGATTGGAAATGTTGAATTATCATCACGCATCATTTTAGGCCCTATGGCAGGGGTCACTTCTTTAGCGTATCGAGAATTTATGAAGCCATTTGGTGTCGGACTTTCAGTAACAGAAATGGTTTCTGACTGTGGATTAAATTATGGCAATCAAAACACTCTAAAATATATTAAAACTGGGAATATTGATCATCCTGTCGCTATTCAATTATTTGGAGCAAAATATGAGCAAATGGTCCAATCAATTGATGTTTTGATTAATTCTAAAGAAAAATTTGAATTGATTGATATTAACCTTGGTTGCCCAGTTCCTAAAGTAACTAATTCAGGAGCTGGTTCAGCGTTATTGAAAGATTTAAATTATTTAAAAACATACATGACGGCAATTGTTAATAAATCGCCAGTACCAGTAACAGCAAAAATACGTTTAGGATGGGATGAAAATTCAATTAATGTATTCGACACAATTAAAATATTAGAGAGCTGTGGCGTATCAGCGATAGCGGTTCACGCAAGAACAAGATCACAATTATATTCTGGAAAAGCAAATTACGAATTAATAAGAGACCTTCAATTAAAAATGAATGTTCCTTTAATTATTAGTGGAGATATTTTTACCTTAGATGATGCGATTAGAGCGTTAGATATTACTAAAGCCCAATTTGTTATGGTGGCTAGAGGCGGAGTTGGTAATCCTAAATTAATTACTCAAATTAACGAATATTTAGAACACAATAAGCGCATTTCTGATGTGAATATTGATGAAAATGTTCAAAATTTATTAACGTTCACTACGATGCTAATTGATGAAAAAGGTGAATATAGTGCGATGAAAATTATGCGTGGATTAGCGCCTAAATTCTTTTGGTGGCCAGGAAGCAAAAAATTAAGAATAGAATTATCTCAAATCAATACATTTGAGGATTTAAAAAACATTTTAAAAGCTAACAATTTATTGTCGTAATTATTTAATAATGCATTATTAATTTATGTTTAAAAATAATAATGAAATGATATACTATCAAGGAGGTAAAAAACATGGAAGTAAAATTAACAGACCAAGAAAGAGCTAGAAGAGATAAATTAGCAAGAATTTCTGCCTTAGGTGTTGATCCTTTTGGACAAAAATTTGAAAGAACAGATACAAGCGCAACCGTAAAAGAAAAAGCTCAAGATAAAACAAATGAACAATTAGAAGCAGAACCAATCAACGTCATTGTTGCAGGTCGTATCATGCTTTTAAGAAAAATGGGTAAAGCAGCGTTTTTCACCCTTCGCGATTTAACAGGAGATATCCAATGTTATATTCGAATTGATACAGTTGGAGAAGAAAATTATGCCTTATTTAAATGTTCCGATGTTGGAGACATTGTCGGTGTTGAAGGAAGAATTATGCTTACTGACACTGGAGAAGTAACAATTCGTGTTGGAAAATATACTCACCTTACTAAAGCTCTTAAACCATTACCAGAAAAATTCCACGGATTAACTGATGTTGAAGAAAGATATCGTCACCGTTATGTTGACTTAATCATGAATAAAGATTCATTAAAAGTGGCAACTACTAGACCAAAAATTATTCGTGCGATTCAAGAATATTGCGATTCATTAGGATTTGTTGAAGTTGAAACAAGTGTCCTTCAACCAATTTTAGGTGGCGCGGCAGCGAGACCATTTGTTACTCACCATAACGCCTTAGATAAAGATTTCTATCTCCGTATTGCAACAGAAATTTCTTTAAAGAAATTATTAGTTGGTGGAATGGAAAAAGTCTATGAAATCGGTCGCTTATTCCGTAATGAAGGAATGGACACAAAACACAATCCAGAATTTACAACAATTGAACTTTATCAAGCATATGGTGATCTTCAAGATATGAGAAAATGGTGTGAAGGATTTTTTAAATTCGTTGCGTTAAAAGTTCATGGTACGACAGTGATTCCATATAAAGATAGAACATTAGATTTAGGAAAACCATTCAGATACGCGACAATGATTGAAATTGTCAAAGAAGCAACTGGCATTGATTTTGCTTTACCAATGACTTTTGAAGAAGCAGTCAAATTAGCAAAAGACAATGGTATCGAAGTTGAAAAACACTGGAACAGTGTTGGTTATATTTTAAATGCTTTCTTTGAAGAAAAATGTGATGATTATTTACGTGAACCAACTATTGTTCATTCATATCCAATTGAAGTATCTCCATTGACTAAAAAAGAAAAAGATAACCCAATGTTTACTGAAAGATTTGAAGTATTTATTGATGGTGTCGAATACGGAAATGCTTATAGTGAATTAAATGATCCACTTGATCAAAAAGAAAGATTCGAAGCTCAACTTGAAGCTAAGAAACTTGGAGACGATGAAGCCAGCGAAATGGATGACGATTTCCTTGAAGCATTACAATATGGAATGCCACCAACAGGTGGAATTGGAATGGGAATTGACCGTTTAGTCATGTTGATGACAAATTCACAATCAATCCGTGATGTTATCTTGTTCCCATGCATGAAAGATTCTAAATAATTTAACAAGTCGGCTACTAGCCGGCTTTTTTAATGAAAAACAACAAAAAACAATTCAAAACGACTATTAATATTGTAGAAAGGAGGTTAAAACCAATTTAAGTGAATAAAACTTTACAACAAAAATATCAATATATATAATATAAACGCATTTAAATGCATTCTCTGCTCCTAGAAAATAGGAGCCGAATAGACCAAAGGGAGGTGTAAAAGATGAAAAAATACGAAATTATGTATATCGTAAATGCTGGACTCGATGAAGAAGCTCGCAAAGCTGAAATCGAAAAACTCCACACCATCTTAACAACAAACGGTGCATCAGTCACTAAAGTTAATGAATGGGGATTACGCGATTTCGCCTATCCAATTGATGATATGGTAAGAGGCTATTATGTTGTTATCAAAGTAACAGCAGAAGAAGCGGCCTTAAAAGAATTCGCTCGTTTAGCAAAAATCGATAAGAACGTTGTACGTCACTTAATTACAGTCGATAAAGACTAATTGGGAGAATTAAATTATGATGAATCGAATTGTATTAGTTGGTCGATTAACAAGAGACCCTGAATTAAGAAAAAGCGCGAATGATGTCTCGGTAGCAACTTTCACAATTGCTGTCGATGATTACAGCCAAAAGGACGCTAATGGACAAAAATCCACTACATTCCTCAATGTTGTTGTATTTAGACAATCAGCAGATAATGTTCAAAAATTCTGCCGCAAAGGTTCTTTAGTCGGGGTTGATGGAAAAATTCGCCAACGCAATTTCACTAAAAAAGATGGTAGTAATGGCACTGTCTACGAAGTCGTCGCAGATTCTGTTCAATTCCTTGAACCAAAAGGATCAAGAACAACAGAAGATACTGGTTATACTCCAGATGAAGCTCCTGCTCCAAAAGCAGAAAGCAAAAATCTCGACGCAATTGATGTAGCAGATGACGACTTTCCATTCTAGAAAGGACTGAAAATGGGAATTAAGAAAATTAGACCACACAAAAAGGTCTGCTATTTTACAAAAAATAAAGTCAAATATATTGATTATAAAGATGTTGAACTCTTAAAGAAGTTCATCACTCCTAACGGCAAAATTGCTTCTCGCCACACAACTGGAACATCTGCTAAATATCAAAGAGAATTAGCAAAAGCAATTAAAAATGCTCGTTTCATGGGATTACTTCCATATATTGCTGACTAATATTACGTTATTTGTAATTATCTAAATCAAATCATTCAAAATAGTCTAAACATTACTATTCAACAAACATAGATAATTACTAACAACAAACAACAAACTAAGATCTATCTCACCCATAGATCTTTTTTATTACTCTCTTTCTCCCCTCCACCCTTATAAAAAAATATTAGTCATATATATTCACTTTGATATGTACCCAATAAACTGGACAAGTAAATTGGATTATGTCATAAGCTTATTATGGATGCTGACCTGTATTTTGCAGGATGCATCCATTTTTCTGTGGTTTAAAAATGTAGTGTCAAAAATAAAATGATACCCTATTGACACTAAATATTAGAAACGATAATATAAAGAAGGAGGAAATCATTATGTATATTGATTTTAGCAATTATCCATTGAGCGATACATACTATGGTGGATCCGAAAAGAAAATAGGTATTCTAATTAATAACGATAGATTTATGTTAAAATTTCAAAAGGAAACCCCATTTGGGAAGCGAAATAATCATATATCTGAGTATTTGGGAAGCCATATATTTGAACTTCTTGGATTTAATACGCATAAGACATTTTTGGGCACATATAAATCAAATAATGTTGTTGCCTGTAAAGATTTTATTATTAATGGTTATCAATTTGTGCCATTTAATGATGTTGGCGAATCATCATTAGAACTTGATAAAGAGACATATCAATATAGTTATGAAGACATTGTTGAATTGCTAGAAAATAATAAAAAACTAACAAATGTTGAAGAAACTGTTTCTACTTTCTTTGAAATATATATTGTTGATGCGTTTCTTGGCAATTTCGATAGACATGGAGCAAATTGGGGGTTTTTGAAAAAAAATAATAGATACACATTAGCTCCGGTATTTGATAATGGATCTTCGTTATTTCCTCAAATGGTTAATGAAGATGAGATGAAGATGGTAATTGAAAATGAAGAAGAAATAAATAAAAGGGTCTATAAGTTTCCAACATCACAAATACAACTTCATGATAAAAAATCATCATATTTCGAAGTCATTTCATCGCTTGAGTTTGAAGAATGCAACAAAGCGCTAATAAAAATTTATAAAAGAATAAATATGGATAAGATAAATGCTCTAATAGATAGTTTGAATACAACTGATATGCATAAGACATTCTATAAAACTATGCTTAATGCGCGATATGAAAAGATTATCAAATACTCATATGATAGGCTAATGGAGAAAAACAATGAATAGAATTGTAAGTAGTGGATTGATATGTGTAAAGAATAGACTGAATGTAGAATTTTCTTTATGCAAAATCGAATATACATTATACGAAAATGGGGCCTTCAGGTATGTATTCACACCTTATTATGACGTGATAAAACTGCTTGATGACGATATTTTCCAAGGTATTCCAGGAATAGAATTGGAACTAAAGAAAAAAGAATATATTAGAGAAAATATTGTACCAACCTTTATTTCGGAAAGAGTTCCTTCGGAAAATAGAGAAAATTTTCATGAATTGATTGAAGAAGTTGGATTGACTTACATGGATCCGATCGAATATCTTATTAGAAGTAAATTGAAGTATTCTGGTGATTGCTTATATATCAAACCGTTTATTGAAAGAAAAATAATCAATTTAAATACTTTGGTTAGCAAGAGTAATTCATTAGGAACAACTAAAATCATCTTAGACAATCTCGCTGCAGGCAATAAAATTGTTATAGGGGATGACTTAATAGAAAACAATAGAATTACCTTCATAACATTAGAATACATCTATGAAAAGAGCTATCAAGATGTCAAAGTCAAACAACAAAAAGGAATTTACAAGGCTAAAAATGAAGGAAAATATTGCGGTCGAAAGCCAATTAAAGTTGATGAATTATTATTTTTAGAACAAATTGAGTTGCTAAATAATAATGACACTAATCTTGATGATGCTTTAAAAAAACTGAATATTAGCAAATCAACTTTTTATAGATTGAAAAAGAAGTATCATCAATAGAACAATATTCTAAGAAGAGAACGTGTTTGCATGCTTGCGCGGTGCAAAAACACCAAGAGAAGTCG
>JAQYER010000122.1 GCA_028723545.1 Caryophanales bacterium | reverse complement strand
GGAACAAGACACGAACACAAAAATATTCCATATACTTATGATGATTCTTTAGATCAAATTATTTTTGAAACACCGGTTAATTCAACTACTTGCGAATGCACTCTTCAAATTAATCGAAGTGGTGAATCAATTGTATCTGTTACTATTTTAAATGATATGCCAGATTCATATCTTGCATGTAAAAATGTTGTCTTATCAAAAATCTAATATAAAAAGGAGAATAAAAAAATGAAAAGAAGAATATTAACTCCAATGGTCTTATTGACTTCATTATTTGTTACATTAAGCATTGCCTCTTGTAATTCAAAGCCAATAACCGAACACGTTTCTCGTTCTTATCAAGGAGAAGGCGCTCCTAGTAATTCATTAGGGGAAAATGGCGATACTTACACTGATACATTAACAGGTGATTTATACCAAAAAGAAGATGGACAATGGGTATTAAAACACAATGCTGTTCCAGAATCTTATAGTGGTGAAGGAGAGCCAGATCCATCTTTAGGTAAAAATGGTGACACATATGTTAACACCATTAATGGTGCTGAATATATTAAAGAAAATGATGTTTGGGTCATAACTAAAAAAGGTGATACAACATATGTTGTAACTTTCAATCTTAATGGTGGACATTTCGCAAACGGAGATACTACTTATCCTGATCAAATTGTTCGTGAAGGAAGATGGATTTCTGAACCTTCTTCTGAACCAATTAAAGAACACACAACATTTATGGGTTGGTATGCAGTGAACAGTGATGCAAAATGGAATTTTAAAGGCACTCCTGTATATGACAATGTCGATTTAGTTGCGAAATATTCAGTTAACGAAGATGAAAAGATTACTTATACTGTTAACCCAAACAATGGACAACCAACATACACAGTTGATACATTTGTTGGTGATTATTCTTATCCAACAGTGCCTCAATATGATGGATTTGATTTCCAAGGATGGTATATCCAATCAACCGATGAAAAATATAATGGTAATGTTACTGCAAGCTTAAATGGTCAAACAGTCATTGCAAAATGGGAAAAAGCAAAATTTAATGTCTCTTATATCGTTGAGCCTAATGATGAAGTTACTATTACTGGTTTAATTGATATCGACACAACATCAATTGCAATTCCTAATACAATTAATGGACGACGCGTAACTAAAATTGCTAAAACTGCTTTCAATTCTCGTGTCAGTTTAGCGTATGTTTATATTCCTTCTAACGTTAAAGTTATTGAAGAAGGAGCATTTAGAGGAACAAATAAATTATTATCAATCAATGTTGATTCAGATAATTTATATTACACTTCAGAAAATGGCATCTTATATACAAAAAACAAAGACACTCTCGTATGTTATCCAATTAAATGTGGATCAACTTATTCACTTCCTTCTTCCGTAAAACGCATTGCTTCTTATGCATTCTATTATCATCGTGATGGTGGTATTGCTTCTATTAATTTAAATGAAGGACTTGAAGAAATTGGCGATTATGCTTTCTATTTAAATGAATCAATGTCTTCGATTTCTTTCCCATCAACATTAAAAACAATTGGTAGAGGAGCGTTCTATGGTTCATCAACTTCTGATGAAGATAATTCTTACATTTCTCCACAAGGAGTATTAACAAACGTTAATTTCAATGAAGGATTAAAAACAATTAAAGAATTCGCTTTCGTCAATCAATATTTTAAAGATTCATTCACTCTTCCAAGCACAGTTGAAACAATTGAACCTTATGCTTTCGCTAATTGTACAGCGATTACTAAATTAACATTACCATCTGGTCTTAAAACTTTAGGCGGTAATGCTTTCGCTGGATGTACTGGTATTTTAGAAACCGCTGTCGCAAGTGGAAATACGAATTATTGTGCATATGATGGAATTATTTATTCAAGCGATATGTCAACTTTAGTTATGTGTCCATCTGGACGTGTGGAAAAAGTTGTTATTCCAGAAGGTGTTTCTTCAATTGCTGATTATGGTTTTTATATGGTTGATGAATTACAAGAATATGAATTCCCATCAACATTAACAACAATTGGAAAACAAGCTTTCTCTCAAACATATGGACTTCGTTCATTTACAATTCCTAATTCAGTTACATCAATTGGCGAAGAAGCATTTTATGCGAGTGGAATATCTTCTATTAGCATCGGAACTGGATTATCAACTCTTCCAGAAGCATTGTTCTGCGATACTAAATTAATAAGCGTTGAAATTCCTGGAAATGTAAAAACTATTGGTTATGAATGTTTTGCTGGTTCACCACTAACTAGTGTGACATTAAATGAAGGAGTCGAAGTTCTTGATGACGCAGCATTTGCATCAACAAAAGTCTCATCAATTAATTTCCCAGAATCATTAACATCAATCGGAAATAGATGCTTTAGTGGAGCAAATGTTACTTCATTATATGTTGGAAAGAATTTAACTAATATTGGTGATACAGCTTTCTATTCATCATCTACTTCATCAATTACATTAACTTCAATTAGTTGCAATCCAAGCAATGAAAAATATTCTGCAAATAATAATGTTTTGTTCTCAAAAGACGGTAAAACTTTATATTTCTCAAGCTTAATTGCTAATACTTCATATTCAATTCCAGAAGGTGTTGAAATTATTGGACCATTCGCATTTGCGTATCTAAGATCAATTACTTCATTAACTTTCCCATCTACTTTAACTTCAATTAGTGAAGGAGCATTTATGTATTCAAAAGCTACTTCATTAACATTCCCTTCATCATTAAAATCAATTGGCGATGGAGCGTTCTTTTCCTCACACGCGACTGAAGTTAATTTCTCTGAAGGATTAGAAACAATTGGTGAATCTGCCTTTGCTATGTCTGAATTAATTTCAGCTACATTACCAAATTCATTAATTAGTGTTGGCACAACGGCATTCGCTAAATGTTTATCATTAACTTCAATTACTTTAGGTAGTGGACTTCAAACCATCGGTGATTTTGCTTTCTCTGATAATAAAATCACTGGTGTAATTACTATTCCTTCAACAGTAACATCAATTGGAACAGGAGCGTTTGCTTCAACTGCTTCAACATATGGACAAACATTAACGAATATTATTGTTGATAAAAATAACGAAAATTATACATCAGAAAACGGCTTATTAATGGATAAAGGCAAAACAAAAGTTATTGCTTATGCTTCTAATTCGTCTATTTCAATAACAATTCCTTCAACTGTTACAACAATTGAAGATTATGCAATGTCAGCATCTAAGAGCAATCTTGTCTCTCTTACACTTCCATCTAATTTAAAATATATTGGTGAAGCTGGTTTAGCAATGCTTCCAGTTGGTGTATTAAATATTCCATCTTCAGTCACATATATTGGTAAATACGCTTTCTACAATTATAAGAGCAGTCAATCAATTAATTTTAATTGCACTCAAGATTATGCATTAACTAATTTTGATCAATATTTCTTATCTAATTGTTCAGCAAGTGTTACTTATACTGAGGCTTTATAAAATGAATAAAAAAATAATATTTTTCTTACCTATATTTATATCTTCTTTCTTATCTTCATGTAATTCAAATGAACAAACAAAAGATTATCATATTGTTGATTTTTCTTATAACCATGAAAATAATGATTCAATTTTTATTAGTGTAGTCGTAAATAACGATGGAGTGTTATCTCTTCCTAATAACGAACCAAATATCGAAGATTATGTCTTCGATGGATGGTATGAAGATAAAGAATGCCAAAACCAATATCTTCGTTTCGGATTATCTATTGATAAAGATTTTACTTTGTATGCGAAATGGATTGCTTTTGAAGACGCTCCACTGGAAACAAAAATTAATAAATTCCAAAATCAATTAGACAAGATTGGAAAAGATGCAAATAAAGTAATCAAAGAAGAAAAGGCTACTGTTGGTTATCCGGGAGCGGTTTCTGGTTCTGAAGGAATATTCGGAGTCCATGATAAATATATTTATAATCGTTATAAAGATATTACTGTTCAAGATTATTATCAAATATCAGAAGATAATACTGAATCATATTATGGACAACAACAATATTATTATGATGATAATTATTT
>JAQYER010000121.1 GCA_028723545.1 Caryophanales bacterium | reverse complement strand
AACAATCGCCATAGCGACATAATTTAACATCAAAGTAAATAATGTTTCATTGGTGTTAAATAACACTTTAAATAAAGCTGGTATAAATGCCCATATCGCTCCAAAAATAACACTGACAATTAACATTAATATTATTGAAATGAAATTATTATTAATTGATGGAGCAACGAATTTCATAATAATTAACGCTCCAAAAGCTCCCATAAGAACTTGACCTTCGCCACCAATATTCCAAAACTTCATTTTAAAGGCCGGAGTGACCGCTAAAGAAATGAGAAACAAAATAGCGGTTGACCATAATAAATTAATTGTTTTTTGAAGTGAAAAAGTTGTCACGCCACGTCTTGTTGATGCAAAGTTTTTAATAAAGACATTTTCAAAAAAAGTAAAGAAACTTCCAGGAGCAATAATATTAGAAATAATTCCACACAATAATAATGCACCTAGAATTGCGCTTATTTTTATAACGATTTTTAACCAAGGTTTAATATCGGATTTACGAGAAATGCGAATAAACGGTTCTAATTTAGTTTTGGCCATTATTGTTCTCCTCCCGTTTTAGTCATTAATAAACCTATCTCTTCTTTGCTTATATTATAAGCATCAACGATACCTGATACTTTTCCATCGCATAAAACAACGATGCGATCACATAAATCAATTAATACATCTAAGTCTTCACCGACATAAATAACTGCTGCGTTATTTTCTTTTTGCTCCATTAATAAATTGTAAATTAAATATGAAGAATTAATGTCTAATCCACGAACTGGATAAGCTGCCATTAAAACACGAGGATGAGAAGATATTTCTCTTCCGACTAATACTTTTTGAACATTCCCGCCACTTAATTTACGTATTTCAGTATGTAATGATGGTGTAACTACTTGTAAATCATTAACGATATTTTTAGTTAATGAAGAAGGGTCTTTTCGATTAGTAGTAAAAAGATGGTTTTTATCTTTTTTGTTATATGAACGAAGCATAACATTATCGACTAAATCAAATGTTGATACTAAACCCATTCCAAGGCGATCTTCCGGAACAAATGATAACGAAATACCTAATTCACGAATTTTTCCAGGATTAAGAGTTTGCAAATCAATATATTGTTGATTATCATCAATAAATTCAATTTTTCCTTCGCTAATATTTTGAAGTCCCGCAATTGCTTCTAATAATTCTTTTTGTCCGCTTCCAGCAATACCAGCAATACCTAATATTTCATTGCTTTTAGCGACAAATGAAACATGGTCTAAAACATTTCTAGTTCCATTATTAATAGTTAGATTTTCAATAATTAATCGATCTTTTGGATTAACTGGTTTCTTTCTTTGAATATTTAAATCAATTTTCTTTCCAACCATCATTTCAGTTAAATTGGCTTCATTTGTTTCAGATGTATTAACTGTTCCGATATATTCACCTTTTCTTAAAACTGATACACGGTCAGATATTTCCATAACTTCATTTAATTTATGAGTAATGATAATAATTGATTTACCGGCTTTTTTCATATTTCTTAACACTTTAAACAATTGTTTTGTTTCTTGTGGTGTTAAAACAGCGGTTGGTTCATCAAGAATTAAAATATCCGCGCCACGGAATAAAACTTTTAATATTTCTAATGTTTGCTTTTGAGAAACAGACATCGAATATACTTTTTGTTCAGGGTTAATATGGAAATCAAAAGAATCAGCAATTTCTTTCATTCTTTTAGCTGCTTCTTTTAAATCAAATTTTGCTTTAGGATTATTTAATATTTGACGATATTCTTCTTTAGATAATCCTAAAACAACATTTTCAGTCGCCGTAAAAACATCAACTAATTTGTAATGTTGATGAATCATACCAATATGATAATCATATGCTTCTTTAGGTGAATGAATTTGAACGCTTTTACCATTGACAAATATTTCGCCTTCTTCCGGATAATAAATACCAGAAATAACATTCATCAATGAAGTTTTTCCAGAACCATTTTCACCTAAAAGCGCTAAAATTTCACCGCGATTAACTGTTAATGAAACATGGTTATTAGCGATTACTTCACCAAATCTTTTAGTAATATTTTTAAGTTCTAATGCAACATTATTCATAAATATAAAAAATAGAAGCGGAGCCTTAGAAAACTTAAGACTCCGCTTAATAAATTAATTATTCAACAATTGAATTAATACCATCGATGATAACATCGAATGATGGGGCAGAACGATAATATGATTCATGGTAATAGCCATCTTTCATAAAATCAGTTCCATCTGGATAATTAAATGTCCATGTTTTATTTGGAGCCATATTTTCATTTGTTGGTGTTTGTCCACCGTTAACAGTGAATTTAGTTGCATCAAAGACATGTAATGTGCCATTTGCTAATTTTGCTTTAGCGTCTGCAACTTTGCTTTTAGCTTCTTCAGAAACTGAAGTACCGTATTTTGTTAATTGAACAGAACCAGTTTCAACTGTTCCAACATAGTCAGAAGAAATTTCTTTTTCATTTAATACACAGTCAATGATGTGTTCGTAATATGGTTGCCAATCAATTTTAGATGAAACTAAATATGTATTTGGAGCAGCAGAATCTGTAGCACCATTATAAGCAACGTTTGGAATACCAGCATCTTCACAAGCTTTTGGAGCACCATATGAGTCAGCGTGTTGAGAAATTAATTTAGCACCGCTTTCAATTAAAGCACTCGCTTTAGCGAATTCAGCATCATAATCGTACCATGAATTTGTATATACAACATCCATTGTGACTGATGGTACAACACTTCTTGCACCTAAATAGAATGATGTAAATCCAGAAATAACTTCGGCATATGGGTGAGCGCCGACATAGCCAATCTTAGCTTGTTCAGCTGTGTATTTACCGGCAGCGATATCTTCAGCCATTTTTTGACCAGCAACAACACCCGCTAAAAAACGACCTTCATAAATTGATGCAAATGCATTGTGGAAGTTTTTAACAGGGGCAGTAGGATCATTATTAACAGTTGCGGCTTTTGTTCCAGTTGCGTGACAGAATTCGACATCTGGATAAGCTTTAGCAGCTTGAATTAAGAAATCTTCATGTCCGAATGAATCAGCGAAGACAATATCGCAACCATCTTCAGCCATTTCTTTAGCAGTAGTTTCACAAGTTCCATCTTCATTAATGTTTTCTTTGACAACTAAAGTAAATCCGAGTTTTTCTTTAGCAGAAACCATTGCGTCATAGAAGTTCTTATCATATGTTGAACTTGCGGCTGGATGTAATAAAATTAATCCGACTTTTAAAGATGATGCATCTGCAGTAGCGCTATTACAAGCGGCTAATGAGAGTGTCATAGCAAAACTAGATGCTAAGACTAATGTTCGTGTACTCTTTTTCATTTTTAAATCCTCCTATAAAATTAAAAAAAGCTCCAAGTTTAGTTAGAGCCTCTACAGAAGAATTAAACCTAAAAACATTAAAAATAACTGACGTATTTCAAAATGTTTTCAAAGAATTTAATTCGTAGTGCTAGATTATACGGTCTAGCGTAGAGACAACCCACCAATTAGGGAAATATACGAAGTCAATCTCTTCAATTGACGTATATATTATGAAAAGTTGTAATTGCCATTTCAAGTAAAAATTTTTTAAAGGTAAAAAAACGAAGTGTTATATATTCTATATACAAAAATAAAAAATAATTTTGTGGATTTTTTCATTAAATTCCGTTATTTTCTTTTATTATGATTTATCTAAGACCTCATCATTTATTTTGCATTTATCATTTTGTTGGATATGGGTATAGTGAGACTTTTGTTAACAATATGAAAAACATTATCCATCGATTAAAAAATGAACAATTTATTATTGTGAATCGTAATGATAACATTTGCTCTTCTTGTCCTAATTTGATTAATGAAAAATGTAAAACATTTGATAAAGTTAATAGATTTGATCAAAAAACAATGGAGTTATTAAAACTAGATTATCAAACACCTTATTCATATATTGAATTAATAGAAAAGATAAAAAACATCGTGAATGATGAACAATTATTTAACCAAGTTTGTCTAGATTGTGAATGGGGAAATATTTGCCATAAAAAATAAATGTTGTTGATAAAATTATTTTAAACAATAAAATAATAAATATGTTTAAGAGATTTGTTGCTTATTATAAACCGCATAAAAAGATATTAATTCCAGACTTAATATCATCTTTTTTAATTGCGATTATTGGCATTGGCTATCCAGTCATTACACGAAGTATGTTAAACAATTGGATTCCTAATCGTAATATCACTTTTATTATTATTGGTTCAGTTTCATTAATTTTAATTTATTTTGTTCGAGCCTTGCTACGTTATTTTGTTCAATATTATGGCCATGTAATGGGCGTAAGAATGCAAGCTGATATGAGAAAAGATCTTTTTGATAAATTACAAAAACTTCCTTATTCATATTATGATTCTCATGAAACTGGCACTATTTTATCAACGATGACTAATGATTTATTTGATGTTTCCGAATTAGCGCATCATGGACCAGAAAATATATTAGTCGCTAGTTTTACAATCATTGGTTCATTAATTTATTTAATGTTTATCAATTGGATATTAGGAGTTATTTTAATTGGAGTTATTCCATTATTATTTATTATTACTTGGCATTATCGTAAACAATTTAGAAATTCAATGCGCGAAACAAGAAGATTGACCGCAAAAATCAATTCAAGAATGGAAAGTAGTGTAACCGGAATTAGAGTTACAAAAGCTTTCACTAATGAACAATTAGAAAAACAAAAATTTGACAATTGCAATAATGAATATGTCCAAGTCCGCGGTCAAGTATTTGGATATATGGGAAGATATTTTTCTATTTCTCAATTCATTACTGATTTCTTTAATGTCATCGTTTTAGTTTGTGGTGGATTATTTATTTATTATGGTGTCGATTCATTCGATTTAGCGTCTTATTCTGTCTTTGTAATTTCGGTTTCATTATTCATAAGTCCAATTAATCAACTAATTACATTTATGGAACAACTCGAATCAGCTTCAGCCGGATTTGAAAGATTTATCCATATCATGGATGAAAAAGAAGAAACAATCCAACAAGGAAATAAAATATTGGATACAATTAAAGGCGATATTGAATTTCAAAATGTTTCATTTTCATATAATGAAAGCAATCAAAATGTTTTAGATGATGTTTCATTTAAATTAGAAAAAGGTTCCGTTTTAGCGTTAGTAGGTCCATCCGGTGGAGGAAAAACTACTTTATGTCATTTAATTCCTCGTTTTTATTTTTTGGAAAAAGGAAAAATATTAATCGATGGTAATGATATTTCAGAATTTACATTGCAATCATTAAGAAAAAATATTGGTATTGTTCAACAAGATGTATTTTTATTCGGTGGCACAATTAAAGATAACATTAAATATGGTAATCCAAATGCGACTGATGAAGAAATATATGAAGCAGCAAATAAAGCTAATCTAACTGAATTTATTGAAGCTTTGCCTGATAAATGGGATACCGAAATTGGAGAAAGAGGAGTTAGATTATCCGGTGGACAAAAACAACGCATTTCCATCGCGAGAATATTTTTAAAAAATCCTCCATTATTAATTCTTGATGAAGCAACAAGTGCGTTAGATAACGCAACTGAATTATTAATTCAAAATGCCTTAAATGAACTCGCAAAAGGAAGAACATGCATTATAGTTGCCCACCGATTATCAACAATTAAAAACGCTGATACGATTGCAGTTATCGAAGATGGTAAAATTAAAGAAATGGGAAGCCATGAACAATTACTAAAAAATAATGGCCGATATAAACAATTATACGATCTCCAATTTAGAATTGACGAAAACCGAATTATTAACTAATAATCGGTTTTTTCTTTTCCGTAGAAAAATAACGCTAAAGTGCCAGGCCCCGCATGAGTGCCAATTGTTGGCCCCATCATGTGGATTTCATAGTCTTTAAATGGGATTTCTTTTTTAATTAATTCAATAAATTCATTTATACCTTGCTCATTTAATGCGTGGGAACAATATAATGTTTGTTTTTCTGGGTTAATAACTTTTTCTTTAATGCCTTCAATTATTGTTTTGAATGCTTTCTTTTGCCCAATTACTTTATATAACACTTTTAATTTTCCAAAAGCATTGCACCCTAAAACAACGTTAACATGAAACATATTTCCGATTGTGGCAGAAGCTTTTGATAATCTTCCTCCACGAGCAAAATAAGTTAATGTGTTAGTGGTGTACATTGTATTGATGTGTTTGGCATATTCATTTAATTGTTCGATAGCGTTTTCAAAACTATATCCTTCATTTTGAAGTCGATACGCTTCTTTAACGAGCATATATTCTCCTAGACATCCAATACGGCAATCAATTATTTCAATTTCATATCCTTCATTTAATAAAAGTCTTTTCGCTTCTCTAGCGTTATTAATTGAATTAGATAAAGCTTCACATAATGAAATATGAATTAATGGCATTTCTTTAGTTGTATTGTTTTTAAAGAAATATTTATATTGATATACATTGATTTGTGATGTTTTAAAGTTTTCTCCATTAATCATTGATTCATAAAATAATTTAGTTTGACGTTCGTTATTTTCATCATAAATACATTGATTAGAAGAATTAATAGGATATGAGATAAAGTTTATACCCATTTTATTTAAATTTTGATATCCTCCATCAGTGGAAGAATCACATGTTATGACAAATTTTTTCATAAAACTTTGCCTCCTTCACCTATAAGTATATGAATTGAAATAGTGGAGTCACTGAACTGTGAAAAAATTAAAAAGTAGAGAAAATATTTATCACTCAACTAAAAGTAGAGTATTATATACTCATATGGAAACGAACGAATTATTTGCGAAAAATTTAGCTAAATTGAGAAAAGATAAAGGCATTACTCAACTCGAGTTAGCTAATGTCCTTAATTTTACTGATCGCAACATCTCTAAATGGGAAAATGGTCAATCACTTCCATCAATTGATATATTGCTTATTTTATCTTCCTTTTTTAATGTCAGCATTGATGATATGTTAAAGAAAGATTTAACAATCGAAAAAATTAAAATAGAAAAAAATGAGTCTCACCGCTTAAAAGATCATTTAATTATTTTAGGATTATCAATTTTATGTGTTTTCTTAGTTGCCACGATTGCCTTTGTAGCAACTCCGACATATTGGTCTGCTTCATGGTTATCTTTTGTTTTTGCTGTTCCAGCTTCATCAATTGTCGCGATTGTTTTTATCGCGATATGGTTTAAAAAATTTCCATATTTATTTATTGCAATATCGATTCTTGTTTGGTCCTTGTTAGCGTCTATTTATTTACCGATATTAATATTAACT